>QALA01000077.1 GCA_003343565.1 Verrucomicrobiota bacterium
ATTATCGGGAAAGTTCGGCGTTTTAGAATTCTATTTCCGCTTTGCGAAGTAATGCTTTTCGGCGCATCGCGGTTGGTGCGCCGGCTTTGCGCCAATTCTTGCGCGCCGCGTACAAAATGCGCGCGAGAATTTTTTGCGCGCGCAAGTTTAAAGAAATTTCGTAAGGCGCAAACTCTGTTGCAACGCGCCGCACTTTTGCGCGCTGCCGGCTTGCCGCGTTTCGCCGTTTTTGCGCGCCGCAGGGCCTCAGGACTTTTTGGATTTTTTGACCGATTGCAATGCGGCGTTTCTTTCGCAGCTCAGATCCATGAAGCGCTGCTGGCAGGAAAATTTCGGCAGTTTCTTCATCTCCGGAGGCTTGAAATACGCGCCGTTCGGGTGGAGGAGATTTGCGTACTGATTGTCCTCAAGCATCGACATGAGTATTTCGTCCGTCACGCGCGCTTTCAATGCGGGATTTTCAATCGGAAATACGCACTCGATTCGCTTGAACATGTTGCGCGACATTATGTCCGCGCTTCCCGCATAGACTTCGGGGTTCCCGCCGTTTTCAAAGTAATATATTCTGCTGTGCTCCAGATAGACGCCCACTATGCTTCGCACCGTTATGTTTTTGCTCATGCCCTTTACGCCCGGCACTAGTCCGCATATGCCGCGCACAAGCAGGTCTATCTTTACGCCTGCGCAAGAGGCTTCGTACAACGCGTCTATCGACGACTGCTCTATGAGGGCGTTTACCTTGAGCACTATGCGCGCCGGACGTTTCGCCTTCGCGTGTTCGGTCTCGCGCTTTACGAGCTCTATGAATTTCGAATGCAAGTTGAAGGGCGCAACTATGAGCTTTTTGAAATCGGGCGAGGCGATTTTTCCCGTGAGCGCGTTGAACAGGTTTGCGACCTCCTGCGTCAGCTCCTCGTTCGCGGTGAAAAACGAAAGGTCGGTGTATATGCGCGCCGTCTTGGAGTTGTAGTTGCCCGTCCCCAAATGGGCGTAGCGGCGCATTACGCCGTCGGAATCCCTGCGCACCACGAGGCACGTTTTGCAATGGGTCTTGTAGCCGACCATTCCGTAGACGACGTGCGCGCCGTCCTCCTCAAGCTCGCGCGCCCATTGAATGTTGTTTTCCTCGTCGAAGCGGGCTTTTAGCTCGATGAGCGCCGTCACCTGCTTTCCAGCCTCCGCGGCTTTTTTAAGCGAGTCGATTATGCGCGAGTTCTTGTTCGTGCGGTAAAGCGTCAGTTTTATTGCCACGACATTCGCGTCATTTGCGGCCCGGTCTATGAAGTCCTCGACCGGCGTGAAGCTGTCGTACGGGTGGTGCAGGAGCCTGTCGGACTCCCTGATTACGGCGAATATGTCTTCGCAGTTGTGAAATTCCGGAGGGGTGTACGGGCGGAAGGGCGGAAATTTCAGATCCGGACGGTCTATTATGTCGTAGGCCTGCGAGAGGCGCGCCAAGTTCATCGGGGAGGCTCCGATTCTGAAAATGTA
Source organism: Verrucomicrobiota bacterium (assembly GCA_003343565.1). Taxonomy (GTDB): domain Bacteria; phylum Verrucomicrobiota; class Verrucomicrobiia; order Opitutales; family Intestinicryptomonadaceae; genus Merdousia. The sequence continues at coordinate 1,492 of QALA01000077.1, forward strand.
ATTGTCGTCAATGTCCATGGCCTCGGCGAGAACCCTCAGGGGCATTTCCCCAACGTTGTCCTCGATTTCCAGGCGGACTGCCGCCCCCTTGCGGCGGTTGTGAAGCTCGTTCTCTATTGTCAGGAGGAGGTTTTCGGTTTCCTCCTCGTCGAAATATAGGTCGGAATTGCGCGTTATGCGAAACACTGCGGCGTTGCGGACCTTGTATCCGGTAAACAGCGTTTCGGCGAAATGCTTTACGACGTCGCTGAGGAATACGAAGTGCTCTCCGGCTTGGTCGTTCGACTCGATGCGGATTATTCGCGACAGTATCGGCGGAACGGGAATGATTGCGAGCTCTCCGGGCGCGCGGCGCACCTGCGGATTGGCTATCGTGACGAGTACGTACAGGCCCTTGTTGCGTATGTGCGGGAACGGGTGGGCCGGATCTATCGCCATCGGAGTCAGCGCGGGATAGATATTTTTTTGAAAGTAGTCCTCCAGCCACGCCTTCTGCTGCTGCGAACATTCGCGGGGGACTTTGAAGAACAGTTTTTCCTTTGCGAGAGCGGGTTTCAACTCTTCGGTCCAGCACCTGTATTCGTCCGCTATTAGCGCGTTTGTCACCGCGCTTATTCTGCGCAGTTGCTCGCGCGGGCCGAGCCCGTCAAAGCCGACCTCCAGCACTCCGGACTCCAGCTGCTGTTGCAGGCCCGCAACGCGTATCTCAAAAAATTCGTCGAGATTGTTGCTGACAATCGAGAGAAATCTCAGCTTTTCCAAAATGGGAAATTCCTGCCTGGAACACAGGTTGAGCACGCGCCTGTCAAATGCGAGCCAGCTGAGTTCGCGATTAAAATATTGCGGTGCGTTTTCTTTGGGCTTGGAAGAGTCTTTCATTGTACAAATAGTGAAAAAGTAGGGGCGTTTTGGCAATTTATTTCTGGCAGGCGGCGGGCGCCTTGCGCATTTCTAACATAATCTTGACGGCATACTAAACAATTTCCCATATCGGCTGTTTTTTAGCCGGTGGGCGGCTGTTAAGCGCGCGCGGCCGTGCGTTGTTATTTTGCCTTTCCTATTTTTTTTTGTCTTTTTTTACGGTGCGCGGCGCGAGGGCGAAGGACGCGGGAATTTTAGTTCTGTCTTTGGGAGGCTGTTGTGAGAATTGGGCGCATTTGCGCGCGGCGTTGCGTTAAAATTTTTTCGGGCTAACGCGCGTTTTACATCGCGTTTTCCGAATCCGACTTCTCCTTTTTTTAACGCCCGTTCCAATTCGAAAAAGGCGGCGAATATGTCGGGCGAATGGAGCCGAATTTTTCTCGTTCTAACATATATTATAAATATTGACAATTGCGGAGACGCTCCGGTTCCCGTATGCGGATTTTTCGGGAGGCGTTTTTTGCAATTTCAATTTAAAGTTTGCGCAAAACGCCGCCGCAAAAACCCGGCTTGTAAAAAGGTATAAAAAAAGCGCGAAGCCGCCCGCAGTTGGGAGCTTCACGCCTTTCTCAATTTTTTAAAGAATTATTTTTCGCGGCGGCGGATATATGCGAACGCAAGCGCGCAAATTCCGAAGATCGCCGCCCATTCGGCCGGTTCGGGCACCGCTATGTATTTTACATATAAGCCGTCGTCGTTAAGGGTGAACTTGGCCATATATTCGTCGCCAGAGGATTCTATCCTGTTTGCGGAGAAGTCCGATTCGGAAAGGCCGGGTTTGTTAACGGCGTCCCATGAAACGATTTTTGCGCCGTCGCCGTATGCAAATTCGCCGTCGTCATAATCTATAAGCCATGCCAATTCGGAGAACGAACCCAAATCGAAAGTCACTTTGGCGCCGTCTTGCGCAATCTGAATAGTTCCGCCGGATATGTATTCTTCGACGAGATTTTCGGCATCGGAAGAGTCGCGCTTATAGTAGCCGGTCAAGTCTATGCTGTCCTGCGAAATATTGCCGTCGTTGTCGCAGATTAGGCGCAGGCGAATGGTGCCGCCGCTGTACACTATGTTCGTAAAGCGGAAGGAACCGTAACCGTTGTAGCTTCCCGCATAAGAGCCGAACGTTCCGCCGACCATAGTCAAATCGCCGTGCGAAAACGTCGTTTGGACTCCGCCGTTTGCAGCCGTATCAGTGTAGAAGGCGATATTGTCCCACGCATAACCTTCGGCTTGCTGCGCGAAATTTATTTTGAGAGTTCCGGAAATGACTTCTATGCCTCCGTTTGCATATGTATTGTTTCCTTTTGTCCATGTCGGAACGTCGATATTTTGAACCGCTCCGTCGGCGCCCTTCATTATGATTTTTATAGCAGTCCAATTGTCGTTATTGGGCGAATTCGAACGAATGCCGTAATTTGTTCTATATTCTTTGGAGGTATCCTGCGGAGTCAAAATTAAGTATGTCGTAAGCGTGGAGGCGCCGGTTGTCTGCTGTGACGTAAGCGCGACGTCCGTGTTGCCTATCGAATAATACAAGTCTTTATCCGTTCCTACATTGTTAAAATAAAAACCGTCGCCTTTCAAGATTTGACCGATTTTTACGGTCGGGTTGTCTATGCTTGCGGAATCTCCGCTCGCCGCGCTGACGTAGTACCTTGTATTGCTGAGCGCCGTGAGCACGTTTATGTCCACCGAGGACATGTTGTTCATATTCAAAAAGCCGGTTCCGTCTTGGAGCGTACCCGTGACGGTGAAATCGAGGCTATTGAAATTGATCGCTGCGCTGGTGGTTGCCGTAATGTCGCCATTGACGGTAAATTTGTTTGTGTTTGTGCCGCTTCCGCTAATCGATATTAGTTGGTCGCCCGCGAGGGATACGCCCGAGAGAGTGATGTCGGAATCGACTACAATTGATATGGAACTTCCAAGCCCCTCGCTGCTGACTTGAATTGTGTCCGTGGAGGCGATGGAGCCGCCTTCTATATATACTCTGCTGTCGCCGTCCATGTAATACCAATATCCGGAACCGGCTTCGCCGGCCGTTCCGAATGTATTGCTCCAATTTACGGCGCCGGTATATTTTTCGGTGTCGAAAATCCAGTTTACGGCGAAGGATATCGATGCGGGAAGGGCCAATCCGCATGCAAATATGGCAATAGATAATTTCTTCATAATCCGATTTAAAACAGTGGGGAAGTAATTGATGATTATGAGATAATTTTTAACAGGAGGAGGATATGTGTCAATATTAAATTGGTTATGCTCTTTCGATAATCCTTTTCCCCTCTCTCTCTTTTTCACTACTTCTCTTCTCTCCTCCCGCGCTCTTTCCCTCCCGCCGTCTTTTAGCCTTCCCACTCGTCCATTCCTACTCCCTTTCTTTTTTTTTACCCCCCCTTCTCCTTCCTCCGCTTTCGTTTTGTAGCGGACTCTTAACGAACAGACAACGAGAGGGGCGGGGGCCATGTGAATACCGTTTCGTTTTTTTCTAAAATCGCACTTTGCGATGCGTCGGCAAAGGGCGCTTCGGAATTGGGCGGCAAAATTGATTGCGCTACAAAATGGATTGTCCCGGCAAAAAAAAGCGGCGTTTCGCAAATTTTTGCGAAACGCCGCCGGTTGGGCAGGGCGGATTTTATTTTTTGCGCCGTTTTATTTTAGAATCATCAGCGGCCAGAACTGCGGATTGCTGTCGGTATGCACGCCGCTCTCGGTGGAATTTGAAACTCCGGTGTGGAGCGTCTTGCCGCCGTCGAGCTTTTCGAGCAGATGCAGACATATGCCGAATCCGCATGTCGCGCCGCGCCTGAGAACTATCGGCTCTATATAACGCTTGCCGAAGGTGATTATATACTCGTATCCGTTTTGCGTGCGTTTGAACTGGCAGCCGATTTTCTCCGAAGCCTCCTCTTTGGAGGGCATGTTCACCCCGTCGGCGAGCTGGTGGTCGACCTCTATCCACCTCCAGACGTGCCCCCTTCCGGTCTTTAAGTTCCTTGTCGGCGCGAAGTGGTAGACGTAGTCGTTGGTGTCGTACGAGCCGCTTTCGTCGGGCCTTACAAGCAGGCTGGCCTGGGCGTCGTCGGAATTTTTTGAGTATTTGGAGCGCGCGTCTGCCGCGGTGTCGAAATAGACGTTCATCGAGCCGTCGTGCTCCCAGAGCAGCTGCGAGGATTTCGGCTTGTTCCAGTTTTCGGAGAAATCCGCGAAATTCGCGTCGATTACGCATACGCGCAAATAGAGGTTTTCGGAATCCCACGCGAGCTGGTACGAGGCCTTCACCTCCTTGTGCTTTTTCGGCGCATGCGCTCCCGCCGCATAATTGTTTATGGGAATCGACGGGATTTTTTCCCAATCGGGCATGCCTTGCGTCTGGGGGACGTAAAAGTATTTCATGTCCCAAGAGCCGCTCGACTTCCCCCCGCGCGCCGATGTGACGGAGAATTTTTGCGACCAGTCCATCAGCGTGCAGTCGTCCGTGCCCGAGCCCGACGAGGGAATGGGAATGTTGCGCGCCTGCTTCGGGGCGAGCGAATATTCAAATTCGTCCGCGCCGACCTTGAGTTTTCCCTCCTGCCTGCGCCCCGTTGTGTTGCGCAGCTGCGCGCGCACGCCGCCGCCGGCGACGGGCTGGAACGTCACCTGAACGTCCGAAGCCGCGTCTTCGACCTCCGCCTCCTGAAGGGCCTTCGCCAACTTCGAGACGTCTTTGGCCTTTATGGAAAGGGGGGCGGCGGTCAGCTGTATGACAGCCGTTCCGTCGGCGTCGACGGGCGCGGAACGCTCGTTTGAATTTATGTCGAAAAACTTTACGGGCTGGCCGAACTTCACCCGCATTACGGGGCCTTTCTTGCGGCTGCGAGCGACGTTTATGTCGGTCGTCCAGACGGCGGCTATTCCCGTTCCGTCCTTGAGCTTGAACGCGTATCCGCGCACGTTCGCCGACGGCCTTATGTCGGCCGCGTACTCGACGTCCGGATACAGGTTGCCGAGCGTGTTGACCGCCTTGCACAACAAAAGCGGCGTGAAGTT
>QALA01000082.1 GCA_003343565.1 Verrucomicrobiota bacterium
AACGGAATGTTGATAGGGGCCGCGGGCGCGCTCGTGGCGTGGGCGACGACGGGGCGGGCGGATTTTGCATTGGTAGTGTGGTTTGCGATGCTTGCGAACATGTCGCTGGGAGGCTTCATGGGCAGTTTTATCCCGTTTGCAATGAAGCGGTTGAGCTTGGATCCCGCGTCCGGCTCCAACGTGTTTTTGACGGGCGTGACGGACTCTGGCGGATTCTTTATATTTTTGGGGCTTGGGGCATTGTTCTTAGTTTGATAAAAAATGCTTGAACTTGTGCGAAAAAATGCGATTATGAACCTAAAGACCTCCATTTAACCCCGCGCTACTTTCCTTGCGCACTAACAATGGATTTAAAAAAATAAAAATTATGAATAATAAAAAAGTATCAAGAGCGTTTACGCTAGTCGAATTGTTGATTGTTATAGCCATCATCGGCGTTCTCGCCAGCCTCATCTACCCCGCGCTCAGCAGGGCCATGGGCGCCGGCAGCCAGGTGAAGTCCATGAACAACGCAAAGAATATCGCGCAGGCATGGATTACTTCCGACAACATGATTGCCGCGCGCGACATTTACGAATGGGCCGGCATTCTCTCCAAGAAGGCCGAACTCGACGATCCGAGAATATGGCTCTTGGACTTTGACCCGAAGGTTCAGGAAAAGATCGCAACGGGCTCATCAATACCGGTTTCCGTGACTGAGGAGTACGGCGACTTTAAGACTTTTCCCGTGAGCTGGGAGGTCGCCAACAGGGCGCTTAAAAACGCGCCCTCCGGCACGCCGCTGCTCTGGACGCGCGGTTTGAAGATGGACGGCACGTGGGACGTCGACATCGGCGTATTCCAGGATCAGGGCGGACATATCGCATTTAACGACGCGCACGTTCAGTGGTATTCTTCTCTTCTCGACGACAATCAGAAGGGCGTCTTGAAGCGCTACGGTTCGGCCAAGCGCACGCACAACATTGCCGAGGCCATACGCGGCGGCGCGACAAACATTCTGCGCAGCGCGATAGATATGGATTAATCCTGCCGGCGGCGCGTTTTTCGCGGCGCAGACGACGGAATTGGAAGAGACGCTTTTTTTGGCGTCTCTTTTTGTTTTTGTCGGCCTTCCCGGACTTTTGGGTTGGCAAGACGGATTGACAAGACGCCCGCGCAAAACGCTTTTTTCGCGCGCCGCTTTTTGTCGGAGGAAGAAGCTGAAAGAGGGAAGTCGTGGGCGAGTCGGCAGGCGAACTCTTTAAATGAATAAGGCGTTTGCTTTTTTATCCGTATATGCGCGCGCCGCTTTTTTCATTTGCAGGGCGCAATCCGCAAGATTGCGCGCGGCCTTGTGAAATGTCGGCTGAATGTCGGCTAAATCTTGGCGGAATATAAGGCGAAATACAAAAAAAGGGGGGGGGAATGCCGGCGGAATATCGATGCGCGATTTGTGCGCGAGAAGTTCGGGAGTTTAAAAAATTCGGACGTCCATAGAATTTGGAGGCGAAAAAAGAAAGGCGCGCAGACGGCGGGGGCGCTAATAGTAAGAAGGTAAGAAGGCGCGCTGACGCTAATGGCAAGGCGCGCCAATGGAATGCGCGGCAAAGAAGAATTTTTCCGGCATGCTCTTTCGGACGTTTGACGGCTCCGCGCGGGGCCTTGCGCGATTTGGCTAAAGCGTTTTATAATTGACAACGGCGCGAATTTGAAAAAGGTCTAAGGGTTAAAATTTTTTGAAAAATGAGCGAGATTTCAAAGGCTTACAATCCCTCCGAAGTGGAGGATAAGTGGTATGCGAAATGGGTTGAGAGCGGCTGTTTTAAGGGCGTTATAGACAGGTCGAAACAGGCCTATTCGATTGTAATACCCCCGCCGAATGTCACGGGTGTGTTGACGATGGGCCACGTTTTGAACAATACGATTCAGGATATTCTCATACGCCGCGCGCGGCAGTCGGGAAAGTGCGCGGTCTGGATTCCTGGGACGGACCACGCGGGTGTGGCCACGCAGACTAAGGTGGAGGCGGAATTGCGCAAACAGGGGTTGTCGGCCCGGTCGCTGGGGCGCGAAAAGTTCCTTCAGACAGCCAAGAAATGGCGCGACAAGCACGGCGGAATCATCATAGAGCAGCTCAAGAAGCTTGGGGCGTCGTGCGATTGGGACCGCCTCGTCCACACGCTCGACGACGACTACTCGAAGGCGGTGCTCACAGCTTTTGTGAAGCTTTTCAAGGCGGGCTGCATCTACCGCGGCAAGAGAATGGTGAATTGGTGCCCGGTCAATTTGACGGCCCTTTCGGACGAGGAGGTCGTCATGAAGCCCATGAAGAGCAAGCTCTACAAGATGAGGTACGAGATTGCGGGCCGGCCCGGCCGCTTTTTGGAGATTTCCACGACGCGTCCGGAAACTATTATGGGCGACACCGCCGTGGCGGTGAATCCCGACGATTCCAGATATGCGGAATTTGTCGGCCAGCGCGCCGTCAGGCCTTTTCCGCGCGCCGAAATTCCGATAATCGCCGACAGCTACGTGGACATGAAGTTCGGCACGGGCGTGCTCAAGATTACGCCGGCCCACGATCCGGCCGACTTTGAGATAGGGTGTCGGCACAATCTTCCCGTACTGGACGTGATGAATCCGGACGCCACGATGAACGAGCTTGCCGGAGCGGAATTTTGCGGTTTGGACCGCTATGCGGCGCGCGAGCTTGCCGTCAAGAAGCTGGACGAAATGGGGCTGCTTGTCGCCGTCGAGGACTACGAGAACAATGTCGGCTACTCGGAGCGCGGCGGCGTCCCGATTGAGCCGCGGCTTTCGGACCAGTGGTTCATGCGTTATCCGAAAGTTTCGGAGGCGAAGGCGGCCGTCGAGAGCGGCGCGATAAAATTCTGGCCGGCCCGCTGGGAGAAGGTTTACGCCCACTGGCTGGACAACATACGCGATTGGTGCATCAGCCGCCAGATATGGTGGGGGCATCGCATTCCGGTTTGGTACCGCAAGGGCGTCGAGAATCCGGACATAAACAACCCGGAGGAGGTCTATGTCGGGGTTGAGCCGCCGCCGGACGCGGAGAACTGGAATCAGGACGAGGACAGCCTCGACACTTGGGCAAGCTCGTGGATTTGGCCGTTTGCGACGATGGGCTGGCCGGACGCGGACAGGCAGAAAGAGCTGGGGGCGGACTTCTTCTATCCGACTTCGGACTTGGTGACCGGGCCGGACATCATATTCTTCTGGGTCGCCAGAATGATTATGGCGGGGCTCGAATTTATGCCTGGGCAGATGAGCGCGCGCATTCCGTTCAAGAATGTCTATTTTACGGGAATTATCCGCGACATGCAGGGCAGGAAGATGTCCAAGAGCCTGGGAAATTCTCCGGATCCTTTAGAGATTATAGCCAAGTACGGGGCGGACGGCCTGCGCTTCGGGGTGATGAGCTGCGCGCCGCAGGGGCAGGACATACTTTTCAGCGAGGAGCGCGTCGAATTGGGGCGCAACTTTTGCAACAAGCTTTGGAACGCCTGCCGCTTCCGCCGTATGGCTGGGGGGAACCCGGACAATTCGAGCCTCGAAAAAATACTCGCCAGGCTCGATACCTCCAAGCTGGACGCGGACGACCACGGCATACTCTCAAGCCTGCTAAAGTGCGCCGAACACATCGGCAGGGATTACGAATCCTACCAGTTTAACTCCATAACGCAGCGTTTGTATTCGTTCTTCTGGAACGACTTTTGCGGCTGGTATCTGGAGGTGTCGAAGGCGCGCATGGAGGACGCTTGCGCGCGTGAGGCGGTTTTGGCGGTTCAGGATATTTGCATTCGCCAGATTCTTCTGCTGGCGCATCCGTTCGTGCCGTTTATAACGGAGGAGCTTTGGCACGCCATGGGCTACGGCGGTGAGGGCTGTTTCATACAGAACGTCTCTCCGGAATTTGCGGAGGCGTTCGATGCGGCGGGACTGTATGTGGACGAGTCGGCCGCAGCCGACGTCGAGCTTTTGAAAGACTTTGCCACAAAGGCGCGCGCCTTGAAGGCGCAGTTCGACATGGGCAGCCGGCGCGACGCGGAATTTTGCCTTCAGCCGGCGGACGCGGGCAAGGCGGAGCTTCTGAGGGCGAATGTCGAAAAGCTTAAAAAGCTTGTCGGCGCGGGCGGATTTTCCATTTCCGAGTCGGGATTGGACGCTCCGGTGTCCATAACCTCGCTGGGGTCGCTGTTCATAGATTTGTCGAGCGGCGTTGACGCGGGCGCGGAACTTGCGCGTCTGCAAAAGGAGCGCGACAAGCTTGAATCCGCGGTAAAATCGACAAAGGCGCGCCTGTCGAACGACAACTTTGTCTCAAAGGCGCCGGAGAAGGTCGTCGAGGGCGCGCGGAGACAGCTGGAAGACTTGCTCGCCAAACTTGCGGAAATCGATTCCCTCATGGGGAGGCTGTCGAAATAGCGTTTTCGGCAAGGCGGCGGATTTTTTTTAATCGCCTTCTAAGAAACGGGGCGCGCGCGTTCGCCGGTTTGGGCGGAAAGTGCGCGCGCCTTTTTTTTGGGCTTTGCCGCCGCAAGAGCTCTCAAACGTTTTTTTTGCAGTCGGACAATATTTGGCTTTTGCGCGGTATGGGTTTCCAAATATTTTTTGCGGGTGCGCGGTTTTTCGGTTTTCCCGTACTTTTTGATTGGCAAGACGTCCGCGCAAAACGGTTTTTTTCGCGCGCCGCTTTTTTCCGGAGGAAGAAGCGGGAGGCTGAAGGCGAGTCGTAAGGCGAACTCTTTATTCGTGCGCCGCTTTTTTTATTTGTAGGGTATAATCCGCAAGATTGCGCGCGGTCTTGGCGAAATGTTGGTGAAATGTGCGGGGGGGGGAATGCCGGCGGAATATCGATGCGCGATTTGTGTGCGAGAAGTTCGGACGCTCAAAAAGTTTGGAGGCGAAAAAGAAAAGGCGCGCAGACGGCGGAGACGCTAATAGTAAGAAGGCGCACTAACGCTAACGGCAAGATATGCCAATTGAATGCGCAACAATAAAGAATTTTTTCGGCCTGTTCTTTCGGCGTTCGGCCGTCTTTGGCTTTTGCGCGGTATGGGCTTCCAAATATTATTTTGCGGGTGCGCGGTTTTTCGGTTTTCCGAGCGGATTTGGTTGGCGGTAAAAAATTTTTCAGCGTTCCTTGCCGCCGTTCGGATTTCGGCGGCTGAATTGAAAAAAGAGTTCTGGAATTTTTTTGTAAAATCTGCGCGCCGCATCGCATGCGTTGCGCGCAAGTTTCCTGCGTTCGCCCGTCTTTGGGTTTTGCCCGGCGTGAATTTTCGCGCAGCGCTCATTGCGCGTCATACATCTGTGAGCTGTGCGTGAATTTTCATTTGCGTTTTTTTAGAAATTGCGGGCGGGCGGCCTGTGTCGGTCTATCTATATATGATTGACGATTGGCCCCCGGTTTTGGGTCGGCAGCATTTTGGAATTTTTGCGCGCTTGGTGCGGAAAGCTAATATTTTTCTTTTTTTTGCGCGATTCTGCCGGAAATTGTTTAATCTTCCTTTGGCTTATTCCGCATTTAGGCGGGGGAAGGGGCGCGGTTTTTTAGGCGAATTGCGCGCGGCTGCCAAACGCACTCCCACAGGGAGTCGAACCCTGATTGGCGGTACCGGAAACCGCAGTCCTATCCATTGAACGATGGGAGCGTATGGGTTGAAAATGAATGCGCGCCCGAAATGGGCGAACCGTAAAAAATCGGAAAGCGAGTCCAAAACAAAACAATCGCCCTTGCAAGCGCAAAAAGATTGGCAAAGCGTTTTTTTTATGTTCCAATGAAAAAAATTCTTGATTGGGTCGCATCATATGTCAGCAAAAGTTTTCGCAATAGCCAACCAGAAGGGCGGAGTGGGAAAGACGACGACGGCGGTAAATCTCGCCGCCGGACTTGCAAAGAGAAAGTTCCGCACGATTCTTGTGGATATGGACCAGCAGGCCAGCGCGACAAGCTCGCTGGGATACGAAAAGAGGCGCGGCGCAAGCATGTACGAAGTGCTCCACGGAGAGGCTCTGGCGGAGGACAAGCTCATAGAGACGGGGCGCAACAACCTTTGGCTCATTCCCTCAGAGACGGATCTGTCGGCTGTCGAAGTGGAGCTTTCGGGGCGCGACAACTACCTTATACGCCTGCGCGAATGTCTCGCCCCGCTCAAGGAGTCGGGGAGGTTTGACGCCATTGTGATAGACGCCCCTCCGTCGTTGGGACTGCTTTCGATGAACGCGCTTGCCGCGTCGGATTACCTCATAATAGCGCTCCAGTGCGAGTACATGGCCATGGAGGGATTGGGGCAGATTATGGGCGTTGTCGAGCAGCTCCGCCAGGCGCATGTCAGCGACGAACTCAAAATCGGCGGCGTGCTTATGACCATGTACGACTCGCGCACAAACTTGTCGAAGCAGGTTTTGAAGGAGGTCCAAAACTACCTTCCCGACCTCGTGTTCAAGACGCTCATTCCGCGCACCGTCCGTTTGGCCGAGGCTCCGAGTTTCGGCAAGACCATTTTTGAATACGCCCGCTGGAACGAGGGGGCGTTTGCGTACGAGAGGCTCGCCAAGGAGGTGGAGAGGCGCTTTTCGCTGATCCGCGGCTGATGCAGATGGAGCTTAGAAAATACATATTGAAAAGAATGTTCAAGCCTGAGGTGGCGAAGCGGGCAAAGGCGATGCGCAGGGAGAAAATCGCGCGCGACGCGTCGAGCGCATTCTCCGAAAAGCTGCGCTGCGGCCGCCTTCAGAAGCGGCTTGGGTACAAGTTCAAGAATCTCGATTTGCTTAGGGAGTCGCTGGTGCACCCCGGATATGTCGGGGTGTCGAAGGGAAAGGTGCGGTCGAATCAGCGTTTGGAGTTTTTGGGCGACGCGGTGTTGCAGTGCGTGATTACCGAGGCCGTATACAAAAAATTCGACTCAATGGACGAAGGCGACCTCACGAAGGTCCGCATCGCGCTTACGCAGGGGACGTTTTTGGCGGAGCTTTCCCGCGCGCTGGATTTGCCCAAATATCTGGTTGTCGCCCACGGGTCGGAGGCGTTGCGCGAGATGCCGTCGGTGGCGGAGGATCTGTTTGAGGCGGTTGTCGGGGCGATTTATCTCGACGCGGGCTTTGAGAAGACGCGCGAGGTTCTGCTTTCGTGGTACAGGCGCAGATTCGACGATTTGCCGTCGCTGGTGCAGTCGCACAATCCGAAGGGCGCGCTTCAGGAGCTGGCGGTCCATTTGGGAGACTCCATTGAGTACAGGGTAGTCTCGCAGAGCGGGCCGGCCCACCAAAAGGTTTTTGAGATAGAGCTCCTCATAGGCGGAAAGCCTTACGCGACGGTTTCGGCTTCCTCCAAAAAGGCCGCGGAAAGCAGGGCGGCGAAGGCGGCGATAAAGGAGTATTCAAAAGTGGTAGAGGACGCCCTCCGGAAGCGTCAGGCGGCTGCCTCCGGGAACAAGCCCCAGAAAAAGTCTTCCGCAAAGAGGGGCAGGGGCGCGGCCTCCCGCTCCGGGGCGGTTAAGCGCGCGGGGGAGGCGGCTGTTTGAGCGTCGTCCGGAGCCGTTCGGCGGGTGTCGGAATGGTATGTTGGGCGCATCTGGCGCATCGGTATTGGAAGTCGCGGGCGCGACTGCGGAATTTGGGATCGCTCGCCGATTTGGGGGGCGCTCGCAGTTCGCGCTTGTTTCGTCGAAAGGCGGCGCGCGGGCTTTTCAATGTTTGGAGGCTGCGGCTGGGGAGCGGCGTTCTTTCGGATTTTATCCGCTTCGCGCGGCCAAAGATTGCATTTGCGTAAGATTGGTATCGCTTTTCGCGTTTGCGGCGGGCGCGGATTCGGGGAATTTTTGAAGTTTAATATTTTCTTGGAAAGGTCTGCTGAAATATTTGCGCAGAGCGGGAACGGGTCTGAATATGAAACTGAAAGGGTGCGATTTTCAAAAGGAAGTTGAAATGATGCGCGCAAAGCGGGAGAGTGGGCACGCCTCGCGGGCGGGTGCTTTATGCCTGGCGTCGGAAAATTCCCGGCGCGCGGCCGTCCGGCGAAACGCGCCGCAAGGCGGAGCCGTTGCGGCAAGCCGGTCCGCATTCTCCCTTTGTCCGGCCGGAATTTTTCCGATAAATATGGCTTTAATTGACATCGCCTCGATATGATAAGGGTTTTGCCAAATTCCGAAAGCCGGCGCGTCTTCTATCCGGACGTTCCGCAGCGCGCGTGGGCGTGCGCCGCGGCGGCCGAGATTGCGCGGCAAATCGGAACGGGCGGCGGCGGAAAGCTGTTCGCCGTCTGCATGGAGTCCTTTTCGGACTGCGAGTATTTCCATTCAAAACTCCGCGCCTTTTTCGATTTTTTCGGATTTGGGGCGGCGTTGAAAATTCTTCCCCCGATTCCGCCTTCGGGAGATTCAAAATATTTCGACATGGTGTGCGAGCGCGTCGGGACGCTGAACGATATATGCCGCCTGCGCGACGCGCTCGGCCTTCCGCGCCCGGACTTTGCCCCCGCCGATGCTCCCGCCGATTCAAACGCTTCGGAAGGTTTCGAAAACCCCTGTGCGCGCGAAAACTTTGTGCTGTTGTGCACGCCCGGCGCGCTTGCGGACAAGATGCGCACGGAAAAAATATTCGGCGGATTCGAGGTTTGGCGCGGAATGAAAACGTCCATTGACGGCCTGCGCGAAAAGCTCGTTTCAATGGGATATTACAACGAGGCCCTGTGCGAGGCTCCCGGACAGTTTTCCGTGCGCGGCGGAATTGTGGACGTCTATCCCGCCGCGGCCGACCGCCCGGTGCGCCTGGATTTTTTCGGCGACGAAATCGAGTCGATTAGGACGTTCAATCCGGACACGCAGCTTGGCGACGGGCGCGCGGAGCGCGTCCGGGTGGACGCGGTTCCGGGCGACATCTCCGGCGCGGACGGCGGGGGCCGCCCGTTTTGCGCGCTCGACCTTCTGGAGGGAATCGCGTCCGAATGGATTTTTTTCGAGCCCCGCCAGGTTCTGCTGAAAAATTCGGAGCTTTTTTCCGCCTGCGAGGGTTCGAATGTCGCGCCTTCGTTTGCGGGAATTTTCGGGCGGTGCGAAAATTCGTTTTGCGGAATTTCCGCGCTTGCGGTCGGGGGCGAACTTTTTGAGGGGGCGGAGGTTTCCCCGTTTTTTGCCGAGGACCTGCCCGCGCCGGAGGGCTGTTTTTCGAGTGCGGGAATAGGCGAGGCGCGCTTTGCCGAAGAGCGGGAGGAGAGGCTGAAGTTCGCCGGGCATGTGGCAAGCCTTGCGGCCGGCGGCATGGAAGTATTCGTTTCAACGGAGGGCGACTCGGACGAGCCCATGGTGTCGGAACTCTTTGCCGGGGCGGGTTTCGACGCGTCGAAATTCAGGTTTGTGCGCGGAAATTTCGGCGACGGGTTTGCGGTGTCGAACTTCGGGGGTGCGGTTTCGCCGAAGCTCTCCGCCGGGGCGCGCGGGGCGGTGTTTGTATCCGCGGGGCGCATCGTCGGGCGCGGAACGCGGCCGCAGCTGGAACCCCGCAGAAAGATGTTTTCGCGCAGGGCGCAGGTCGACCAGGCGCTCGATTTTTCCGAACTCGGCGAGGGCGACTACGTCGTCCACTACGGACACGGCATATGCCGCTATCACGGGGTGGTCGGCTTGGACACCAACGGCGCGAAGCAGGAGTTTTTGAAGCTGGAGTTCGAGGACGGGGCGTATCTCTACCTTCCGCTTCATGAGTCGCACCTGCTGGGTAGGTACATAGGTCTGGACAGGAGGGTTCCGAAGCTTTCGAGGCTCGACGGAAAGTCGTGGACGAAAGTGCGGACCGCCGCCGAGCACGCCGCGTTGGACTACGCCGCCGAACTTTTGGAAACGCAGTCCAAGCGCGAGATATCGGAGGGATTCGCCTTTCCGCCGGACGACGATTGGCAGAGGGCCTTCGACGGAGCCTTCGCGTATGTCGAGACTCCCGACCAGCTGAGGGCGATAGAGGAGGTAAAGGCCGACATGCAAAAGCCGTTTCCCATGGACCGCCTGCTCTGCGCGGACGTGGGGTTCGGAAAGACGGAGGTCGCAATGCGCGCGGTTTTCAAGGCGGCTATGGGCGGAAAGCAGAGCGCGGTTTTGTGCCCGACGACGGTCTTGTGCCAGCAGCATTTCAGGACGTTCCGCGAACGCTTTGCTGGATTCCCGATAGTCGTTGAAATGCTTTCGCGCTTCCGGAGCGCCCGCGAGGCCGCGCAGATAAAGGAACAGTTGGCGGCGGGGAAGATAGACGTCGTAATAGGGACGCACGCGCTGCTTTCCTCCGACGTCGAATTTCGGGACTTGGGGCTGCTCGTAATCGACGAGGAGCACCGCTTCGGGGTGAGGCACAAGGAGCGCATAAAGAAAATCAGGCAGAGCGTGGACGTCCTCTCCATGAGCGCGACCCCCATACCCCGCACGCTCTACTTCGCCATGATGGGCGCGCGGAAAATAAGCGTGATGGAGACGCCGCCGAAGGACAGGTTTCCCGTGGAGACCTTCGTGCGCGAGTATTCGGACGATGTCGTAAAAAGCGCGATAGGCGCGGAGGTCGCGCGCGGCGGGCAGGTGTTCTACCTGCACAACCGGGTGGCGACGATAGACGCGGCGGCCGAAAGGCTCAAGCGAATGTTTCCGGATTTGAGAATCGGCGTCGGGCACGGGCGCATGGACGAATTTAGGCTTGAAAGGCTTATGGCGGATTTTGTCGAGGGAAAGTACGACGTGCTCGTGTGCACCACGATAATAGAGTCCGGCCTCGACATACCGAACTGCAACACGATTATAATAGAGGGGGCGGACAAGTTCGGGCTGGCGCAGCTCTACCAGCTTAGGGGAAGGGTCGGAAGATTCACGCGCCGGGCGTATGCGTGGCTGTTGCTGCACAGGCACGCAGCTCTCGTGGAGAGCGCGCGCAAGAGGCTTGGGGCGATACGCCAGTACAACAAGCCCGGCGCGGGGTTCAGAATAGCCGCGCGCGACCTCCAGCTGCGCGGCTGCGGAAACCTGCTCGGCGCGAAGCAGAGCGGACACGTAGCGGGCGTGGGATTCGACCTTTATTGCAGCCTGCTGAAAAAGAGCATCGCCCTGTTGAAGGGGGAGCGCAAGGCCTATTGGGTCAGGGCGAAAGTGTCGCTGCCGTTCATAGTCATGGGCGAGGGCGGCAAGTCGGACAACCCGCTTTCAAACGCGGAGACGCTCTATCAGGAGATGAAGATGAAAGAGTCCATCGCCGACAACGCCGAAGTCGCAAAGGCCTACATACCGAAGGAGTACATTCCGCAGACTTCGCTGCGCGTGGATTTGCACCGCAGGCTCTCGCAGGCCGAGTCCGTCGCCGAGGTAGAGGACGCGTACGCGCAGAGCGTCGACAGGTTCGGCCTCGTGCCGGAACCGGCGAAGATTTTGTTTTTACTTGCAAGAATAAGAATTTTGGCGGAGTCTAACCGGATAGTTTCCGTGGAGACGGAGGCGTCCGCGCTGAAGTTGGGCGAAAACTCCGGCGGCGGAATCCGGTATCTGCGCATAAACGGGCGCTTCCCGCGGCTGAGATCCAAAAGCGCGACGGGAAGGCTCGAGGAGATAGAGAACTTTTTAAGGCACACACTGCCATCTTTAAGACAGACATGAGGACAGCAAAGGCATATCTTGCGGCGGCCGCCCTGGCCGCGGCGGCGTCCGGCGCGGCGGCGCAGGGACTGTTTTCAAACGCCCCGCACGTGGCCTCGCCGGAGACGAAGAAGGTCGTCGGGAAGGACAACATCATCGCCATCGTGGAGGACCGCGTCATTACGCGCGAGGAGGTGATGAAGGAGGTCGAGCGCTTCATACCGCAGATAAGGTCGTCCTCCCGCTCGGAGTTCGAGTTCACCAAGCGCGTCAACGACTACATGAACGAAATCGTGCAGAACATGGTGGACCGCGAACTGATTGTAAAGGACTTCAAATCCAAAGGAATGAGCATTCCCCAGTCCTATCTTGACACCCATTTCGACGACTACCTCAAGAGGGAATTCAACGGCGAGCGCGCGGAGTTTATCAAATTCGTGCAGTCGCAGGGCAAGACCATAAAGCAGTTCCGCGACGAGCAGGAAAAGGACATCATCGTCGGATACATGCAGAATCAAAACCGCCAGAGCGCGGCGGAGATAAGCCCCAAGAGAATAATAGACTACTACAATGCCCACAAGGACAAGTGGTATTCTCCGGCGAGCGTCAAGATAAGGCTGATCACCCTCAAAACGGGAATGAACGCCACTCTTGAGGACAACAAGAAGCTTGCCGGTGACATAATGAAGCGAATCGCGGCCGGCGAGGATTTTTCAGAGCTTGCCCGCAAGTACAGCAAGGACGACAGCTCCGCCAAAGGCGGCGACTGGGGCTGGTACAAGAAGGGCGACCTCAATCCGCAGCTTGACTCCAAGACCTTTGCGCTCGACGTCGGGGGCGTCACGGAGCCCGTCGTTCTGGGCGACATGATATTCATACTGAAAGTCGAGGACAAAAAGCCCGACGGCGTGCAGAAGCTCGACGACGTGCGCGAGCAGATCGAGTGGACGATTATCGAGGAGAACTCGAAGGTGGCCTACCAAAAGTGGATAGAGGGGCTGCGCAAAAAGGCGTTTGTAAAATATTTTCAATAGGCCTTTTTCCCGACAGCCTTTTTTTCGCGCCCGCAGGCGATGTTGAAAAATTACGCCGTCCGATTTAATTCTTTACAGATTTGCCTTGTTCGGTAATATCGCCTTTTGCAAAATCAACCGACCGGTTTATGGACAGGAGACATTTCATTCGCAATATCTTTGCGGCGGCGGCCGCGGCGGGAGCGCCGGCGGTTTTAAAGGCGCAGGACGAAAATACCGTAAAGTCGCTGAATTTGGCGTTCAGAAAAATAGGGTTCAATCCGAAGGCGAAGGGTTGCGGATATTTTGTGATAATGGCGGATCCGCACTACGCGGCTCCGGGGACGAATTTGAAGTCGTCGGCAATGGACTGCATGCCGAAGGTCATAAAGGAGGTAAAGTCCCAGGCGGACGCGCCGAGCTTCATAATAACGCTGGGGGATCTCGTATCGAGCGGCAATCCGTGTTTCGGGGCGAGCATAAAGAATACGGACAATATGATGCGCGAATTCGACATGTTCAAGTCGCACATGGCGGAATTTGCCCCGATTCCGTACAAGGTTGTCGCGGGCAATCACGACTGCACGGGGCCGCGCGACACGGAGTTCAAGGACTTTAAAAAGGCGTTTCCTTCGCAGCCGCTGTACGAGTCGTTCGATTTCAACGGGATTCACTGCATAATCCTCAACGGCGGGCACTGCGGCATGCTGGGCGACGAGCAGCAAAAGTGGCTTCTCGACGACATCAAGGGCGTAAAGGACGGCCAGAATATTGTAATTTTCGTCCACCAGCCGCTCGGCGCCATACGCAGCGAGTGGAAGCTGAGCAAGAGCGTGCGCGACGCCGTGTCGAACTTTTCCGGCGACGTGTTCGTCTTTGCCGGCCACAACCACGCGCACAACGTGAAGGTTCTCAAGACTCGCGGCGGCAAGCGCATTCCGCAGGTGACGGTCGAGGCTTTCAGGCAGAACAACGCTCCGGTTTACTGGGTGTGCTGCGTGCGCAACGGCTCGATTGTCGGCACCATATTCAGGGACCGCAACGGCGATTTCAGAATCATAGACGCAACCCACGCCAAAGCCTCGGACTGGCTTCTGCCGTGGGAGGGCATGGACGTCTTGGCGACGTTCGACAATTCGAGCCCGGAATTTCACGAGACCGCCAGAAAGGGCGGCGACTGCGTGTATTTTTATTTCTATTTGAAGCGTCTTGAGGGGTGGTTGGACCTGTCCAAAATAGATTCGAACTATTCGACGCTCTACCTGATGGGAACGACTTTGAAGCGCAAGGGGGATCCCTCGAAAGACGCGAAGCTCTGGCTCTCGGCCGACGGGAAGAATTTTGAAGAGGTCAAGATTGGCCCGCAGGCGGCCAATTTGTCCTGCAAGGTTGAGCTGCTTCCAAAGCTGCGCAATGCGAAAAAGCTTTTCTTTAAAATGGATTTTCCGTACACCGACGGCGGCTTTACGGGATTTGCAATAGCCAAATAGCGATTCGGAGGGATATACATGAGGGGGTTGTCTGTTTTTATATGCGCGGCGCTTTCGGTTGCCGCGTGTTTTTGCGCGAGCGCTGAAGTAAAAGAGGTAAACGGCTGCCAGCTGCGCCTGAAGGCCTCGCGCGAGGGGTCTGAATATGCAAAGGGGGAGACCGCCGAATTTGTTTTGACCACCCTCAAGGGCGGGGCTCCCGACGATAGGGAGCTCTCGGTCTCGGGGGAGATAACCAAAGACGGCGTTCCCATGAACCGCAAGTTTGAGGGAAAGCTCAAGGACGGGAAATTCTCCGTTTCGGCAAAGCTGGACGAGCCGGGATTTCTAAGCTGCAAGATGCGCGTCAAAGTTCCCTCGGCCGACGGCGGGGAAAAGACGGCGGAGCTTCTTGCGGGCGCGGCGTTTTCGCCTCTGGAAATCAAGCCCTCCGCGCCCGCTCCGGACGACTTTGACGAATATTGGCGCCGCCAGCGGGAAATCCTGTCGGCAATTCCCATGAACGTGAAGCTTGTTCCCGAAAAGTACGGAAAGGGCGACGTCGAGGTTTACGACCTCCAGGCCGATTCGTTCAACGGGAAACTCAGCGCGTATATGGCCATGCCCAAAAACGCCGCGGCGAAATCCCTTCCGGCGATAATTCTTACGCACGGCGCGGGTGTTCGTTCGTCGTCGATTGGGAGCGCGGCCGCATGGGCGCGAAGGGGATTTTTGGCGTTGGATTTCAACGCGCACGGCCTGCCGAACGGCCGCCCGAAAGACTTTTACAAAAATTTGGCGGACGGCGAATTGAAGGACTACCGCACGAGAGGCGGCGGCGACCGCGACAAAGTTTTCTTCCGCACCCTCTATATGCGCCTGATGCGCGCCATGGACGCGGCAATGGCGCAGCCGCAATGGGACGGCAAGACGCTCGTCGTCTTTGGCGGAAGCCAGGGAGGCGGGCAGGCTCTGGCCGCCGCGGGGCTGTATCCCGACAAAGTGACCGTCTGCGTCTCCATGTATCCGGCTATGTGCGACCACACCGGGCCGGCAGTCGGAAGGGCGAGCGGCTGGCCGCACTACGTGCGCCCGAATAGAATTGACTCTTACGACCCCCGATTAGTCGAGGGCGCGCGCTACATCGACGCCGTAAATTTGGCCTCGCGCATAAAGTGCAGGACTTTCATGATGATAAACTACGCGGATCCTGTCTGCGCGCCGACTTCGTGCTATGCCGCCTACAATGCGGTTTCCGCGCCCAAGAGCGTCTATGTGAACGAGGAGTCCAGACACGCCCCCGCGAAGGGGTCGGTGGGCGAACTTACCGAACAGGTGCGCGAATATTTGAAATCCGCCGGAGTCGGGGAGCCCGCAAAATAGGCGGAATGAATCCGCCGCCGCAGATGAATTGCGGCGGCGCAAGCGGCGGCATGGCGGACCGGGGAAGGAGCCGCCGTTATGGCGCGGCGCAATGGGGGGGGCGGCTCGGCGGCGCGGTAGTATACAAGCGGAGTTGACGGCGGTTGTTCGGAAAAATTTTTTCGGATAAAAAAATTGTTTTTTGCTTGGCGCGGGCGCGTTTCGGCGCGGGGAAAAACGGGCGCGCTTGGGAAGGATTCCTCGCCTTTTATTCGCGTCGCTTATTGCGTTTTCCGCAGGTTGCGGGGCGGCAAAAATAATTAAATTCCGCCGCGGGTCTTGAAAGAATTTTGAATTTTTCCAGCGCGAAAAATTCGCTGGAACGTTTGGAAAGCGGCGCGTTTGCCGCGCGAGACGGCGGGGTTGCATGCGTTTTAGCTCGTTTTAGCTTGCGGCGATAAGTTGGCGAAAAAATATAATCTCATTCGGCCTTTATGAAACGTTTGATTTTGGAGACGCCGAGATTGCGGCTATGCGAAATGGATTTTTCCGACATACAGCCTTTGTCCGCAATGTTGCAGGACGAAAGCGTAATGTATGCCTATAACGGAGCCTTTAGCGACGAAGAGACTGCTGTGTGGTTAAAGAGGCAGCTTCGGCGTTATGTGGAATTTGGATTCGGGCTGTGGGGCGCGTTTCTGAAAGATACCGGTGAAATGATAGGTCAATGCGGCATCACCATGCAGGAGTATAAGGCCGCGCAAATTCCCGAAATCGGCTATCTGTTCGCACATAAATATTGGCATAAAGGCTATGCGACCGAAGCGGCGGAAGCTTGCAGGGGATACGGCTTTAACGTTTTGCGCTTTGAAGCGTTGTACTCCGTTATTAGGGACACAAACGCCGCGTCGCAAAAACTGGCGATTCGCATTGGAATGCGTCCAATCGATACCGTTGTCAAACATTATCGCGGAGCGGACATGCCTCATACTGTCTTTTGCATAAGACGGGGGGAGTGCGGGCGGAATGAAAAAATTTAATTGCCGTTTTGCTTGCGTCCCCTTTGCGACTGCGCGTTTGAAAACTCAGTTTCGGCCGGATAAATGGAAAACGGACGGAGAGTGTGGAAATGGAATCGGTTTCCAATCAGCCGGACCATTTTTTTTAAACGGTGCGCTCAAGAGCGGGGGGCAAAAGCGGCGCAATTTCTCCCGCAAGTTATAACTTTCTTTCAAAGCGGCGTAATTTATTTGTATGGCGGAGGGGGAGAGAATTTGAACGTGCGCGCGCCGGGTTAAAAAACGCGGGCAATTTTTTTATTTTGCCTTTGCGACGCTGCCTGCGGACGGGTTTGTGCCGGGCGGAAAAGCTGCTTATCCGCTGGGGGATTCGGCTTTGTTTCGCGTTTTTGCCTCCCGCATGGGCGCGAGTTTTTTTGCGGCGAAAAATTTGTTTGACACTCCGCCGCTCCAAGTCTAATTCCGCTTAGGGAAAATCGACCGGTTATGGCTTACAATATAGACGATAAATTCTTTCTTCCCGCAGACAAATTCTTTGCCGCAAACGCGGCCGAAGGCCTGACGTACGACGACGTCTCTTTGGCGACGCTGTATTCCGACATTCTTCCGCGGCAGACGCGCCTGGACACGTCGCTTTCCGACGCCATAAGGCTTTCGCTGCCGATAATTTCCTCGGATATGGATACCGTCACCGAATCGCAGATGGCAATCGGAATGGCGCGCAACGGCGGTTTGGGCCTTATCCATTGCAACATGAGCCAGGCCGAGCAGCTCGGAGAGGTGAAGAAGGTAAAGAACTACGTCCACGGATTGATTAGGGAGCCTATAAAGGTTTCGCCCGACAGCTTTATCGGCGACGTTCTCCGCCTTGTCCACGATAAAAATTTCCGCTTCCGCACCTTTCCGGTGGTCGACAAGGACAACAGGCTCGTCGGGCTTCTGCCCGGCAGCATAGTGAAGGAGAGATACGCCTCGCTCCACGTTTCCAAGGCGATGACGCCGCGCAAAGACGTGTATACCATTTCCCAGAAAAAGCTCGGTTCGGATCCGATTAAGGCCGCGGACAAATTTTTCGACGAGCATTTCGGCGTTCACAAGCTGCTTGTCGTCGACGATTCCGACAAGCTGTGCGGGCTTTTTACCCTCAGCGACATAGAGCGGATAATTTCCGAAAAGGGCCTGAACCTCCAGCATGCGAGGGACTCGAAGTTTCGCCTTTTGTGCGGGGCGTCGATTGCCATGATGCGCGCTCCCGACGGCAAGCTGGACTTCGACAACATAATATCTCATGTGGGCGCCCTCGTAGACGCGGGGCTCGACGTTGCGGCGGTATCGACGGCGCACGGCTTCACGAAAGGAGTGGGCGACACCGTGAAGGCGTTGCGCAAGGCGTTCAAGGGGCTGACTATCATCGGCGGAAACGTGACGAGCGCTTCCGGGGTGGAATTTCTCGCCAAAATGGGGGCGGACGCGATAAAAATCGGTCAGGGGCCGGGATCGATATGCACGACGCGCATAGTTGCGGGCGTCGGCATTCCGCAGCTTACCGCGCTGTACGTGTGCACTAAGGTTGCGCGCAAACTCGGAGTCCGTACGATAGCCGACGGCGGCATAACCAAGAGCGGAGACATGGTTAAGGCCCTCACGCTGGCGGACGCCATGATTTGCGGCGGGCTGTTGGCGGGTTGTCCGGAAGCTCCCGGACAGGTAATGGAAATCAACGGGAAGATGTACAAGCAGTATCGCGGAATGGGCAGCCTTGCGGCGATGAAGGCCGGAAGCGCGGCGAGGTACGGCCACGACATGAAGAGCAAGACCGACAAAATTACCGCGGAGGGGGTGGAGGCCCTCAAGGAGGTTTCCACTTCTCTCGACGATTCGTTGAGAACTTTTGTGGGCGGCATACAGAGCGGCATGGGGTATCTCGGCGCTCCGAATCTTGCGGCGCTCCGCAAGAACGCGCGCTACATACGCGTCAGCGGCGCGGGGCAGCGCGAGAGCAATCCGCACGACATCATAGAAGTTAAGAAGTCGAAATAGTTTTTTGTCCGCGCGCTTCGCCGCGCGCGCGGGCGTTTAATTCCTATTTTTTTTGCGCCGCTCCGTTTGAATGCGGCGTCTTGGCGAAAACTTGTTGGGTTAAACAAAAAATGCCGCGCGCGTTTTTTATTAATTGCATGCGGCATTTTTTTTCTTTTGTTGCCGATTCTGGGAAAATTTTTTACATTAAAACGGTCGTAGGGGTAGGGCGGAACAATTCCGCATTATCCCTATTTTTTGTGCCGCCCCGTTTGAATGCGGCGTCTTGGCGAAAATTTGTTGGGTTAAACGAAAAATGCCGCGCGCGTTTTTTTATTAATTGCGTGCGGCATTTTTTTCTTTTGTTGCCGATTCTGGAAAAATTTTTTGCATAAAGCGGTCGTAGGGGTAGGGTGGAACAATTGCATTTTGCAAATGCAAAAACGCGGTATCGCTTGAAAGCGCGACTTTGTAAAAACTGCGCTTTTACGCGCGGCGGAGCGCATCGGCGCGCGTAAATTGTCCGGATTCGGCCGTGAAAGACTCTTTGTTGCCGTGAAAGAGTTTCCCGTTCGGCGGCTGTGAAAGGAGGCGGAATTTTTTTTCGGCACAGATTTTTTTTGCGGAGCGTCGGCCGGCGAAAGTTGAAGGGAATACAAACTGCAATCCGGCGGAATTTCGGCTTTGTCTAAAAGTCGTATTCCCTGCCGGGCACAAGTTCGTCGCACTTAATTGAGCATGCGCGGACTTTCGAAATGAAATTTTTTGGATCGGCGGTGTTTTTTGAAAAGAGGCCGTAGTGCATGGGAACGGCTCTGGCCGGCTTGAGGTAGGCCACAAGTTCTGCGGCCTCGTCGTCGGACATGTTTCCCCACTTGCCATTTATGCAGACTAACGCGGCCTCCAGCGGCCGCTCGGCGACGGACTTTTTTATTTCGCCGGGAAGGGAAGGCTCGCAGAGGGTGTCGCCGCTCAGGTAGGTCAGGCGTCCGGCGGCGGAAATCAGCGTGCCTATCGCGTATTTTTCGGTGTGGTACGCCTTTACCGCCTCTATTTCAATGTCGCCGAATTTTGTTCGTCCGCCGACGTCGAGCGTCTCGAATCGCCCCGCGTCGAATCCCGATTTCTTGAAGTGCGAAAACGCGCTTGTTGGGCCGACGAATCGGCAGTTCGGATATTTTTTTACTATCGGCTCCACGGTGGCCTCGTCGTAGTGGTCGGCGTGGTCGTGGGTGAAAAGCACGATGTCCGGCTTCAATTCCTCAAACGCAATCGGAACGGTGACCATGCGTCCGAGTCCGGAAAAGTACAGTTTGTTTGACAGGTACGGATCCGCCACAAGGCGCGTTTTCCCGTCGTCGAATATGAATCCGCCCTGGCATATCCAGGTGAGTTTAAGAGGCTTCATGTTTTGCAGGCGTTTCTTCGCAGTGCGCGGATTTCCAAAAAAAACCATTTCGCGCGACGGCAGGGGGGCGTCTCCTATTTTCGGCCTTTCCTATTTTTGCCGCTTGTAAACGGCGGTTTTGTGTTTTGGGAATCCGTGTGTGGCGTCCTGCACGAACTCGATTGACACGGGAGCGGTGATGCTGTTGTAGAGGGCGGCCTCTCCCGAAGGCGGGCACACGTAGTCGCCGAGGCCCGCGCGTATGGCGACGGGACACTTGACGCGCTTGGCAAAGTTTATTGTGTCGAAATACAGCCTGTTGGGAAGCGGCTCCGGCAGCCAGCCGCTGAAGCGTCCGTGGTATTTGCCCGCAAGGTCGGCCATCCACGGAACGGCGACGTTCAGCTTTGTGACGTTTCCGTCGAGCGCGCCCATTGCGAACGACTGGAACGCGCCCATCGAGCCGCCGTTGACCTCCAAGTCTTTTCCGTTCCATGTCGGAAGGCTCTTTGCGTAGCGCAGGGCGGCGAGGTCGCGCATTATCATTCCGTCGAAATACGAGTCTTTGGGGGAATCCAGCGTTTTTTCCCAGGCAAATCCCTTCAGCTTTCCGGTCTTGAGTTCGTCGTAATAGCTCTTGGGCTTTCCGATGTCCACGCTGTGCGAGCACATGGACACGCCGATTGCGTCGCCATACATTGCCGGCCCCGGCGAGGCCCAGCCGTATCCCTGAAAGTTTGCGCGTATCTTCAGGGATTTGTCGGCGGCGTTTTTCGGGTACGTGATGTATCCGCGCGCGGGGTCGCCGATTGTCGGAATCGAAAATTCGTACACTTCAAAATTCGGGTTGACGGGCTTTCCGTCGGAAGTCGTCTCCACTCGCTTCAGGTCGGCTTTTATGGGAGCCTTCGAGTATTCCGCCACGCGTTGTTTCCAGTATGCGTCGAAGTCGGCCGGCTCCGGGACGGACTGGGCGAGCTTTTCGATGTCGGCCCCGGCTCCGCCGTCGTACGGGCGGCAGAAATTTCTGTCGGGGCGGCCGTTTTCGTCCAGGACGTTTATTTGAAGGTGGACAAAGCCGGGCTTGTCGAGCGAGGTTTCGACAACCACGGGCTTGTCTGAATCCTGCACGCCCTCGAATCTCTTTCCGTCCTCTCCGCGCATGACGTATTTGATTTTGCGCCCGACAACCGGCTTGCCGTCGTCGGCCAAAGCGACGCGGAATTTTATCTTCTCGCCGACTTTGTATGAGAGCGCGTCCTTGTCGCACGTCCCCTCAAATAGGGGCGCGCCCGAAAGCAGGGAAAGAAGCGCGGTTGTGGAAACGAATACGGCAAATGCGGCAATTTTTTTCATAATAAAAATAATATTTTTGCCCCTCGGCCTTTTCAAGAAAAAATGCATGGCCTCAAGAGCTTGATGATTCGGCAAAGGTGCGCAGATTCCGTTAAAGCGGGAGGGTGTGCGGAGGAGGCGAAGGGGAGGCGCGGAGGGGCGCGCGCGAATGGATCGTGCCGATTCGTTGCGGTTCGTTTCTTTCGAAGGTCGGCATTTTTTGGCTGTGCTTTGAGCGGCGTTTTTGGCGGCGTTTCGCGGATTTGCAAACGGTCGCTTTCCCCGAAGAAAAGCGGGCGCGGCGGCGCGGAAGTCCGGGAGGCGGTGCGGGCGATTGCGTCGAAAACTGCGCGCTTCTTGAAATGTCGCTGAAATGCCGTTGGGATACCGCAGGAATGCGGCAGGAATGTATCAGGAATGCGGGCGCGCAAAAAAGGTTGCAAGCGGCGCAAGAGGCGTTGCGGGCGCATGAATGTCTACGGGCGCATGAATGTGTTGCGGACATCGCTTCAAACTGCGAAAATGCGGTGGCGCTTTTTTGGACGGTGCGGGGCCATATGCGTTTTGGCGCCTCAAGGGGGCTCTTTTTATGCGCGGTTTTATATGATTTATGCGGCTTATGCGCGGCCCACTTTTGCGCGTGCGCGTTTCGTCGCGCGGAAGGTCGGGGGATTTTTTTGCGTTTTCTCGTTTCATATCGGCGGGGTACGCGCGCGGATTGTGCCGGATTTATGCGGGGATACGCGCGGAAAGTTGCGGCAGATTCGCGTAATGAAGGGCGCGCGGCTGAAGGGGAGGCAGACGGATTTTTTTCGCAAATATTCGCATATATAATATGTGCGTTTTTTTACGGCGCGCCTGTCGGGACTTTTCGCTTCGGATACGGGGGAGGTTTTTTGTTGTCATGGCGGGCGTTTTCGGCTATGCGATTTTAAAACGCGAATGGTGTATGGGTTTTTTTCTGTCCAAGATGTTGGAGAAAGTCGGCGAGCTTCAAGCGGGCGGGATAATCGACGAAAAGAATGCTGCGGCAATCAGGCGGGAGCTGGAGTCCGAGCTTGAGCGTTCGGCGAAATTGAAGCGTCGGATATTTGCGTTCTTTCTTGCGGTATCCGGCGTGGTCATTGCGGGGTTGGGGGTCTATGTGTTTTTGTCCGCGGTCTGGGACGGCCTTGGGGTGGCGGGGCGCACTTTGGCGGCCTTTGCCCCGCTCGCGCTGTCGGGCGTTTTCGGCGCGTTTGTCATTTTGAGGCGTCGGGCGGCCGTTTGGCGGGAGAGTGCGGCTGCGGCAAATATATTCGGGTTTTGCTGCGCGATTTTGGTTTCGGCGCACATTTACCAGATAGACGGGTCGTTCGCCGATTTCGCGTTTGTGTCGCTGTGTCTCGGAATGGGGACGGCGTTTGCGTTTGGTTCGGCTTCGGCCCTGCTTTTCTGCGCGGTTATGGCATCGTCTTTCGGCGGGAGGAGCGACTTCATGTTTGCGGGGTTTGACGCGCCGCTTTTCCTGATTTTTTGGGCCGCCATTTTTTGCGCGTGCGTGCGCGCCCTTTCCGCCGCGCGCGAATGCCGGCCGCTGTACATTCTGACTGCGCTGATTTTGGCGATTCGGTTTTTTCCGGGGCTGGCGGACGTTTTGGGCGTGTGGGGCAACTTCTATTGGAATATTCCGCTCGGAGGATTGTGTCTCGGGGCGTTTTGCGCGGCCGCGGCGCGTCCGGGCCGCTTGGGGGCGCCGTTTAAAATCGTCGCGGCCGGCTGGGCGTGCGTTTTCATAGCCGCGCTCTCCGCGCCGACTCCGAAGGACCTCATTCGCATGTCCGCTGCCGACTTTGCTCCGTCGGCAATCAATGCGGCGTGTTATTTTATTTGTG
This sequence comes from Verrucomicrobiota bacterium, assembly GCA_003343565.1. Classification (GTDB taxonomy): domain Bacteria; phylum Verrucomicrobiota; class Verrucomicrobiia; order Opitutales; family Intestinicryptomonadaceae; genus Merdousia. The sequence goes on from QALA01000082.1 coordinate 23,085, forward strand.
CGGCGGCGTTCGCGGCCGCATGGATTTTCTTTTGGCGCAGAAATTCCGGCGAGCCTGGAGCGAAGCCCTGGTTTGCCTCTTCGCTTGCCGCCGTTTACGGCGTCTGTTTTGCGCTGTTTGCGCGCAATTTTCCGCATGCGGCCGATTATGCGACTTTGGCCGCGGCCTCCGCTTTGGCTTTCTATGCGATTTGGGTCGGGATCAGGAAGCTTTCGCTCGAATCGCTGAATATGGGTTTGGCCTATTTGTTCACGGCGGCGCTTTCCGAATTTTTCAGCCGCGCGCTTGGGTCGTTTTTTCTTTCGGCCGCGCTTGTGGTATTGGGCGCGTTTGTTGCGGGAATGAATTTGTTTGTCGCGCGAAGGAGGGCGGAATGACGGCGACAGGTTGGAGGGCGTTTTTCTTTCTTGCGCTGTTGGCCGCGCAATTTGCATGTCCCGCGTTTTCGATATTGCGCCAGCTCGACAGGCTTGAAAACGGCGAATCTTTCAAGGTGGACGCTTCGGTGTCCGCCGATTGGCGGGACAAGAACGCGTTTTATGTCAACCTGAATTTTCCCCGCGCGCAATACCTGCTGCCGATTCCGGAATTTGAGAAGTTCATAGCCGATGAAAAGCCCAAGCTTGAAGCCTGCGGCTCCGACATTTCGAAGGGGCTTCGTTTGAGCTGCGGCGGACCGAAAGTTTGGGCGGCGTTGGACAAGGGGGACGACGGCTTTTTGAAGGTCGCATATGTCGGCGAAGTTCGGACGGGCGGCCGCAGAGCGTCTTACGAGAATCGCGGGCGTTCGTATCCTGTCATTTTTCCGCTGCATTCGACTTACAATATCAAGGACAATTCGGTGGGGGTGGACTGCCGGAGCGTGAGGTTTCGCGTGTCGGAGTCTGTCAGGAGGAGCTTTGAGAAGGATTTGAAGCGTTTGGCGTCGCTGCCCGCGGGCGAGAGGAAGGGGGCGGCGCACGCCGTTATCCGCGTCAAGGGCGGCAAGTGGGCGATTGCCGACGTCGTGGTATTCGGCAGGTCCGCGGCCGAGGCCGACGCCCGCAGGTAGGCCGGGGCGTGCGGCCGCGTGCGGATTCCGCGTCCGGGCGAAAACGGGGGGGTGGTCGCCGAAAGATTTTGATGGCTTGCGCGCGTTTTTTACGCGTTTTCCCGCGCGTTTTTCACGCTTTGCGGTTTTTTTGATTAGTGACAGATGGTTTGAATAATGGACGATTTGGGTAAATTATGGACTATTGTGGACGTGGAGCGAAAGTTGCGGTTGCCTGCTCCATATTTTTAGGTTTGATGGATTTTCCCCAAAAAAACCCCGAATACATATAAAAAAGGTCAAACGTTTGGCACATCATATCAAACCTTTTGGCGCGATACACTTTTGCGGTTCGGACAGTTTTAGTCCGGATTGCTTTTTCGGATTGGGTTAGTCCTTTGAGGATTGCGCGGGAGGCTCTTTCAATCGCCCGGCGTTTGCGGAATTTAAAAAAGTTTTGGAGCCGCCCGGATTTAGGTTTTGAATCGGGTTTTCGCGGCTGGCCGCTCCCCGCGCGCCCAAGTCCAAAATTCTAATTATTTGCTTGCGGGAACGGGGTAGTGCGTGTAGCCTCCGCAAAATTTTTATTCAGAGAATTTCCCATTCACGACGCCATGCCCAAACGCACTGACATAAAGACGGTACTGATAATAGGTTCGGGGCCCATAGTCATCGGCCAGGCCTGCGAGTTCGACTACTCCGGAACGCAGGCTTGCAAAGCGCTCAAGGAGGAGGGGTATCGCGTGGTGCTGGTCAACTCCAATCCCGCGACCATAATGACCGATCCGGATTTCGCCGATGTCACGTACATCGAGCCGCTCTCCCCGGAGGTGCTGGAAAAAATCATAGCCAGGGAGCGTCCGGACGCCCTGTTGCCGACGCTGGGCGGGCAGACGGGCCTGAATTTGTCGCTCGAACTGGCGAGGCTTGGGATACTCGACAAATACGGCGTGGAGCTGATAGGAGCCAAGCGCGAGGCCATAGAAAAGGGCGAGGACAGGGAGCTGTTCCGCAGCTCGATGAAGAAAATCGGCCTCGACGTTCCGGAGAGCGCGGTCGTCCACGACCTTCGGGCCGCGATTGAGTGGATTGAAAAGTGGAACTCGTTTCCGGTGATAATCAGGCCGAGCTACACTCTCGGCGGCACCGGCGGCGGCATAGCGTACAACAGGGAGGAGTACGAAAAGATGGTCTCCTTCGGGCTGAGCGCGTCTCCGGTGAACGAGGTTTTGGTGGAGGAGTGCCTGCTGGGCTGGAAGGAGTTTGAAATGGAGGTAATGCGCGACCGCAAGGACCAGTGCGTCGTCATATGCTCGATAGAGAATTTCGACCCCATGGGCGTCCACACGGGGGATTCGATTACGGTTGCCCCCGCGCTCACGCTGACGGACAGGGAGTACCAGCTCATGCGCGACGCGTCGTTTGCGGTGATACGCGAGATAGGCGTGGAGACGGGAGGGTCGAACATTCAGTTTGCGGTGAATCCCAAGAACGGGCGAATGATTGTCATAGAGATGAATCCGCGCGTGTCCAGAAGCTCCGCGCTGGCGTCGAAGGCGACGGGCTTCCCGATTGCCAAGATTGCCGCAAAGCTCGCGGTGGGGTACTCGCTAGACGAGCTTCGCAACGACATTACGCGCGAGACTCCCGCAAGCTTTGAGCCGACCATAGACTACATTGTCACAAAGATTCCCAGATTTACGTTTGAAAAGTTTGTCGGCAGCGACAACACCCTCACGTCCTCCATGAAGAGCGTCGGCGAGGCCATGGCGATAGGAAGGACCTTCAAGGAGTCTCTGCAAAAGGCGGTGCGTTCGCTTGAAATCGGCGTGCGCGGGCTCGGCGGCGGCGGGAAGTTCGGGGGCAGGCAGGTTGCGGCGGATTTGGATTTGGACGAGATACGGGCCGGCTTGGTCCGCCCGACGGCGGAGCGCCTGTTCCATATCCGCAATGCGATGCTTGCGGGAATGTCCGACGCCGAAATTCACGAGCTTACGTCGATAGACCCGTGGTTTCTCGCCCAAATTCGCGGCATAGTCGACATAGAGCTCGAACTGGCCGACAGAGGGCTTGTCAGGCTCGACGAGGCCCTGTTGAGGCGCGCGAAGGAGGCCGGGTTCTCCGACCTGCAAATTGCGGAAATATGCGGCACGAAGATTCGCAACATAAAGCAGCTGCGCTCCAAGTTCGGCATATCCACGGTTTACAGGCTGGTCGACACATGCGCTGCGGAGTTTGAGGCGTACACGCCCTATTACTATTCCACTTACGGCGTCGAAAACGAGATGCGCCCCAAGGGCGGCAAAAAGCGCATAATGATTATCGGCGGGGGGCCCAACAGGATCGGGCAGGGCATAGAGTTCGACTACTGCTGCGTGCATGCGTCCTTCGCCCTCCGCGAGGCGGGGTACGAAACTCTTATGATAAACTCCAATCCGGAGACGGTCTCGACGGACTACGACACTTCGGATCTGCTGTTTTTCGAGCCGCTCACGCTTGAGGACGTTCTTGAGGTTTACAATCAGGCGCAGTGCGACGGCGCGATAGTCCAGTTCGGCGGGCAGACTCCCCTGAATTTGGCCAGCGAGCTGAAGGCCAACGGCGTAAACATCATAGGCACTACTCCGGAGTCCATAGACGCGGCCGAGGACCGCGAAGTTTTCAAAAAGATTTTGGACAAGCTCTCCCTGAAGCAGCCCGTGAACGCGACGGCCACCAATCCGGAGCAGGCCTACGAGCTCGCCGGAAAGATAGGCTTCCCGATTCTCCTTCGGCCCAGTTTCGTTCTCGGCGGGCGCGGAATGTTCATCGTCTACAAGATGGACGAGATGAAGCGCGTTGTCCGCGAGGCCTTCGACGCGGCCCCAGGCAAGCCCGTGCTGATAGACAAGTTTTTGGAGGACGCGATAGAGCTCGACGTGGACGCCATAAGCGACGGCGAGACGACAGTTATCGGCGGAATGCTGGAGCACATCGAATACGCGGGCGTGCATTCCGGAGACGCGGCGATGGTGCTGCCTCCGCACACTCTTCCCGACAACATTCTCGACGAAGTCCGCAGCGCGACGTATGCGCTTGCGAAGGAGTTGGACGTCGTGGGTTTGATGAACGTCCAGTACGCCATCAAGGGCGGGGAGCTGTATCTGCTTGAGGTCAATCCGCGCGGTTCGCGCACGATACCGTTTGTCTCCAAGGTGATAGGCGTTCCGCTGGCAAAGCTTGCAGCGCGCGTCATGGCGGGGGAAAAGCTTGCGGATTTGGGGTTCACGAAGGAGGTTCGGCCGGACTACATCGCGGTGAAGGAGAGCGTGTTTCCGTTTGTGCGCTTCCTCGGCTCGCAGATAGTCCTGACTCCGGAAATGCGCTCTACGGGCGAGGTCATGGGGCTTGCGGACGACTTGGGAATGGCGTTCGCAAAGAGCCAGATAGCGGCCCAGCCCGGCCTCCCGACGTCTGGAAACGTGTTCATTTCCGTCAAGGACCACGACAAGGAGGCCGCGGCGGAAATCGCGGAGAACTTCAGCAAAATGGGCTTTAAAATCTTTTCGACGGCGGGCACGGCGGCGTTTTTCGAGTCGCGCGGGATACCGGTGACAAAGACCTACAAGCTCAGCGAGGGCGCGCGTCCGAACGTGGTCGACATGATTAAAAACAGCCAGATACACATTATAATAAACACGCCGTCGGGCATGATGCCGCGTCTCGACGAGAACAAAATCCGCCAGGCCGCGCTTCTGGGCAGGGTTTGCATGATTACTACCATAATGGGGGCCTACGCGGCGATAGCCGGCATAAAGGCTCTCAAATCCAAGCCGATTGACGTCAAGCCGCTGCAAGACTACATGGAGCATATGGAGCTCTTGCGGGCAAAGGCGTAGCGGAAGGGCCGTTTGCCTTGCTGCGGCGCGCCGGGAAGCGCGCGCCGTTCGGCGGCGGCGGTTTTCGGAGGGCCGGTTTTGACATGGAACGCAGGGAATTTAAAAAGACGATAGAGTCGATATTGCGCGACGACCCGCGCTACGCGGTCGGCGCGTACGTCTTTGTGCGAATGGGTTTGGACTTTGCCGTAAAGCGCGCCTGCGCGGAGGACCGCTCCCGCCGCGACAGGCACGTGAGCGCGAAGGAGCTTTTGGAGGCGATTCGCGTCTTTGCGCTTGAGACGTTCGGGCCGATGGCCAAGCCGCTTTTCGACGAGTGGGGCGTGCGCGGGTGCGAGGATATCGGAGAAATAGTTTTCAATTTGGTCGACGCCGGCGCGCTCAGGAAAAACGACGACGACAAAATAGAGGATTTCGGCGGCGGATACGATTTTTACGAGGCGTTTGTTCTGCCGTTCAAGCCCAGGGGAAGGAGGCGCAGATGTGCGGGTTGAAGATAGAAAATTTGGTTGTGCGGGTCGGCGAAAGGCGCGTGATAGACGGCTTGAATCTGGAGGTTCCGGCCGGCCAAACCCACGCGATAATGGGGCCGAACGGAACGGGAAAGAGCAGTCTTTCCAAGGCGATAGCCGGCCACCCTGAGTACGTTGTGGAGTCGGGTTCCGTAAAGCTTGGAGATGTCGAGCTTGTTGGGTTGCCGGCCGACGAGATTTCAAAGGCGGGCTTTTTCCTGTCGTTTCAGGCTCCGGTGGAGATTCCCGGCGTCAGCATTGCAAACTTCATACGCGCCTGCTTAAATTCAAGGCTTCCGGCCGGCGAAAGCGTCAATCCGCGGGATTATTACGGGGAGCTTTACGCGAACATGGACAGACTCAAGATGCCGCGCTCTTTCACCTCCAGAAGCGTGAACGAGGACTTTTCCGGCGGGGAGAAAAAGCGCTGCGACATTTTGCAGATGCTGATGCTCAAGCCTAAATTCGCGCTCCTTGACGAGATAGACAGCGGCTTGGACATAGACGCGCTCAAGATTGTCGCCGACGCCGTCAATTCGATGCGCTCGCCGGACTTCGGAATGCTTCTGATCACCCACTATCACCGCCTGTTGGAGTACATCAGGCCGGACATGGTGCACGTTCTAAGCGGCGGAAAGATAGTCAGAAGCGGCGGGGAAGAGCTTGCGCTGGAGCTTGAGCGGCGCGGCTACGACTGGCTCAAGGAAGGCGAACTTTAGCGGGGCTTTGCGCCTATGGATTTAGAGGGCGAAAAGAGGGATTTGGAGGGCATAAGTCTCGGCCGCAGCGTCGGAGACTTCAGCTACGCCGAAGACTACGCCTACGATGCGGGCGAGGGCCTGAGCGAGGAGGTCGTAAGGTACATATCCGCCCGCAAGAAGGAGGATCCGTGGGTTTTGGAATTTCGCCTGAAGGCGCTGAAGGAGTTTTTCAGAAAGGAAAACCCGACCCATTGGGCGTCGAAGAAGCTCGACGAGTTGGACTTTTCCAAGATTCGCTACTACTTGGCAAAGGGGGCGGGGAAGAAGCGTTCGTGGGACGAGGTTCCCGACGACGTAAAGAAGACCTTTGAGAGGCTCGGAGTGCCGGAGCAGGAGCGGGCGTTTTTGGCGGGCGTCGAGGCGCAGTTCGATTCGGAGTCCGCGTACTCGAACATGAAGGACTATCTCGCCAAAGACGGCGTGATATTTGTCGATTCTTCCGAGGGGCTGAAGAAGTATCCGGAGATTTTCCGCAGGTATTTCGGCCGGGTCGTCCCCATCGGCGACAACAAGTACAGCGCGCTAAACAGCGCGGTGTTCAGCGGCGGAAGCTTCATATACGTTCCGAAGGGAGTGAAGGTGAAGCAGCCTTTGCAGGCCTACTTTAGGATAAATGCCGCGAGGTTCGGACAGTTTGAAAGGACGCTCATCATAGCCGACGAGGGCGCAGAGCTGATGTACATGGAGGGCTGCACGGCCCCGCGTTTTGAAACGGGGACATTGCATTCGGCGGTCGTCGAGCTCGTGGCGCTCAAGGGGGCGAAGATACAGTATGTCACGGTGCAGAATTGGTCGAACAACGTGTTCAATCTTGTCACCAAGCGCGGCGTGGCGGAGGAGGACGCGCAGATAAGGTGGATAGACTGCAATATCGGAAGCGGCCTTACGATGAAGTATCCGGCCGTGGTTTTGAAGGGGGCGCGCGCGAGGGGCGAGGTCGTCTCCATTGCGCTTGCCAACAGCGGGCAGCATCAGGACACGGGGGCGAAGATGATTCATCTGGCCGACTCGACCGCGTCGAACGTAATTTCAAAGTCGGTTAGCATAGGTCGGGGCAGGGCGTCGTACAGGGGGCTGGTGCACATGCCCAAAAGCGCGAAGAACTGCCGCAACAACACGGAGTGCGACGCCCTCCTGATAAACGCCAACTCGCGCACCGACACGTATCCGGCGATAGTCTGCTCCGGCAACGGCAACAGCGTGCAGCACGAGGCCAGCGTCTCCAAGCTGAGTCAGGAGCAAATATTTTACATGCGCCAGCGCGGACTGTCGGAAAAGGAGGCGATGAGTCTTGCGGTCAACGGATTCGTCAACGATTTGGTCAAGGAGTTTCCGCTCGAATATTCGGTCGAGTTGAAGCGTCTGATAGATTTGGAGATGGAAGGGTCGGTCGGGTGATGAAGCGCGGTTTGGCAGAGGACATTGCGCGCGCGGCGCGCGAGGCTTTTCCGGATATTCCGTTTCCCGGCCGGAAGGACGAATATTGGCGTTTTTCGGACAGGGAGGCCTGGGGGGCGAACGCGCTGTTTCCGTTTTTTACGGCGCAGTCGGGGCATGTCGGCAGCGCGGATTTCGACGCGCTTGAAAGGCGGTTTTGCTCGATGCCCGACAGCCTTGCGGTCTGTGACGGCGTGGAGATTTTTGCGGATTTCGACAGTTCCAAGATAGAGGTTTGCACGCTGTCGGAGGCCGCGGAGAAGTATCCGGAAAATTTCGAGTCGCTCTATTCGGGAAGCCGCGGGAAGTTCGACATTCTTCCGGCCACCCGCGCCGGGAGCGGCCTCTACATAAAGGTAAAAGCCGGAGCGCAGGCGCGGCTCAACATGTTCGAGTGCTCAAAGCTTCCGCTTTCTATTTCCGCAACGGTTTTCGACATCGGCGAGGGGGCCGGCCTTGCGCTTCTGCGCAAGACTGCGGTTTACGGCGGCAGCTTCAGGGCGACGCGCGCGGCGTTTCTGCTGGCGGAGGGCGCAAAGCTCGAATGCGCGTCGTTCTCGTTCGGCGGACTTCCCGCGCGCAAGTACGCCAGGGAAGACTTCAGGCTCGGCGCGGGCGCGCAAGTGTTTGACGCATACGCCGAACTCGGAGAGGAGGAGACGCGAATAGAGCGAAACTTCGCGCTTTGCGCGCCGAATGCGTCGGTCGACAGCCGCGTGTTTTCGGCCGCAAGAGGCGCGGTCGCGCGCGACATTCGCACGTCGCAGGAACACCTCTGCCCGGACTGCCGCAGCAATGTGGCCGTCCGCACGGCGCTTTACGACGATTCAAAGCTCGCCTTTTCCGGGCTGATAAAAGTTGAGGAGGCCGCGCAGCGCACGGACGCGTACTTGAGTTCGCGCAGCCTGCTAATGTCCGATGCGGCCAAGGCGCAGGTCTCACCCATTCTGGAGATATGCGCAAACGACGTCTCATGTTCGCACGGCTGCACCGTGGCGAAGCCGGACGAGGAGCAGCTGTTCTATATGAGAAGCCGCGGTCTGGATTTGGCGGAGGCCAAGCGCCTGATTGTGGAGGGCTTTGCCGAGAGCAGTTTTTCGCACATTGCGGACGAGGCTCTTAAGGGGTCTTTGGGCGAGCACGCGGATTTGTTTTGACGGCGGGTCGCGGCCGGGCGTCCGATTGCGCGGGATTTTGCCGAGGGCGGCTTCTTGCGAGTCGGAGGCGGCGCTTTCGCGGCGCCTTTGGGCGGGCGCGCTCTTTATGGCCGACACGGCCGCTTGCGGATTTTGGAGTAGGGGTTTGGGCGGGCGGCTTTTTGTAAACTGCTTTCCAATGCGGCGGAATTTTTGCAAGTTTTTTCGGATAGAGTAAAAGTTCGCATTGCGCGTCCGTCGCGCTTGGCGCGCCTGCGGTTTTTAACGCCTTTTGAAAAATCCGCCGCAGAAGATTTGATGGAGCCGATATCATCTTGTCGGCCTTTCCCGGCTTGCAGTCCGCCGCTTTTGAGAGGGGGCATTCGCACCGGCCGGACATTTTTTGCGGAATGCTTCCTTGCGATGTTGGGGGGCGCGGCAGGAAGAAAACTGCAAAGAACTTTTTTTATTGTCTCTTTCGGCATGCCGTTTTTTAACCCGTATACCAAATGTCGCCAAAACTTTGAATTTCTCCGCAACTTTTGGACGCAAACGCCGCCGCAGGCCGCGATTTTTCTCGCGGCGCAGGCAAATGCCGCAGTTTGTTTGCCGAAAGGGCATTGCGCGTGCGGACTGCGCCCGAAGTTTAGAAATTATTTGACAGGAAAACGCGCCGCCATAACATCTTTTTGCGATAATCGAGTTGGAAAACAGTCCCGCGATTATCGTTAAAAAATATGAAAGTATTGGTAGCAGATCCCATCTCGCCCAAGGGCGTTGAATTGTTGAAACAGCAGGGTTTTGACACGGTTGAGGCCTACGGATCCTCGCCGGAAGAAGTCAAAAAACTCATAGCGGACGCAGACGCGGTAATAGTGCGTTCCGAAACGAAAATCACCGCCGACGTGCTCGATTGCGCGAAGAGGCTGAAGGCCGTAGGGCGCGCGGGGGTCGGCGTGGACAACATCGACGTGCCCGCCGCCTCCGAAAGGGGAGTGGTCGTGATGAACACTCCCACGGGAAACACCGTCGCCACCGCGGAGCTGACGTTTACCCACATGCTCTGCGGAGCGCGTCCGATAGCGCAGGCAAACGCCTCCATACACGGCGGCGTTTGGGACAGAAAATCCTTCAAGGGAACCGAGCTTAAGAACAAGACTCTTGCAATTCTCGGAATGGGCAGAATAGGGACGGAGGTCGCCAAGCGCGCGATGGCGTTCGGAATGAAGGTAATCGCGTACGATCCTTTCCTTACGGAGGCGCGCGCCAAGACTCTCGGCGTGGATATCGTAGAGCTTGATTTCGCCTTCAAGAACGCCGATTACATCACCGTCCACATGCCGCTGACGGACGCCACGAGACACATGGTTGACGAGAGGGCTTTTGAAATGATGAAGAGCGGCGTGCGCATATTCAACTGCGCGCGCGGCGGCATAGTGAAGGAGAGCGCGCTGGTTGAGGCGCTCAAGAGCGGAAAAGTGGCGGCGGCCGGTTTGGACGTCTATGAGAGCGAGCCCCTCGCGGCCGACAGCCCCCTGCGCGCCTTTCCGAATCTGGTTTTGACTCCGCATTTGGGAGCCTCGACGAAGGAGGCGCAGGAGAGCTGCGGCATAGAGGTTGCGGAGGTAATCGCCGACGCGCTCAACGGCGGGGCCATACGCAATTCGATAAACAAGCCGTCGGTCGATGCGGAGTCAATGAAGCAGATTTCCCCGTATGTCAGGCTTTGCGAGAAGCTGGGCACGTTCATTCAGCAGCTGTGCAAAAACCGCGTGGAAAAGCTGAGCGTAAAGTATTTCGGAAAGCTTGGAAACATCGACAACAAGCTGTTGACTCTCGCGGTCGAAAAGGGGTATTTGTCGAAGATAAGCGAGAATGCCAACGACGTCAACGCGCCCGCCAAAATCAAGCATTTGGGCATAGAGGTTGAGAGCGTCAACAGCACGGCCGACGAGGATTACTCGGAGCTGATAGAGGTTTGCGTCAGGTGCGAAAACGGCGAGAGCCACTCCGTGGCCGGAACTCTCATGGGAGCGAAGGGGCGCCCGCGCATCGTGCGCGTCGGCGCGAACGAAGTGGAAGTCAGCGCGAACAACAGGGCGGTGATGCTGCTGCGCAATCGCGACGTTCCCGGAATGCTCGGAAAGATAGCCACCATAATAGGCAAGCATGGCTGCAATATCGCCAACATGACCCTGTCGAGGGCCGAGGGAGAATCGACGGCTTTGAGCGTCTTTGAATTGGACGCCATATTGTCGCCTGAAGCTCTTGCGGAAGTGGGTTCTGTGGACATGGTTGAGAGGGTCTGCATCGTCGATTTTCAGCAGTAGCAATGAACTGGTTTGGCATGGCGGTCGTCGCGGGAATCGGCTACCTTTTGGGAGCCGTTCCCTTCGCCGTGATTATAGGGCGCGCCTGCGGGGTGGACGTCCTGAAGGCCGGCAGCGGCAATCCGGGAGCCACAAACGTCAAGCGCACCTGCGGCAAGTTTGCGGGCAATTTGTGCTTTGTCCTCGACGCGCTCAAGGGCGCAGCCGCGACGGGCTTTCCGCTGTACGCTCCGCTCTTCGGCGTCACTTTCGACGGGCGGACGGACTACCTATGCTATGCGGGGCTTGCGGCGGCTATTGTCGGGCACAGCTTTTCGCTTTTCATAGGTTTCAGGGGCGGCAAGGGCGTCGCCACGGCAATCGGGGGATTGCTGGTCATAATGTGGCCGGTGATCCTGATAGGCTTGGCGGTTTGGGCGCTGCTTTTTTACGCGACCCGCTACGTGTCCGTGGCGTCGCTGGGCATGGCCCTTTCGTTGCCGGTTTCAGCGGGGTTGGTTTTCTCGTTTTCGGGGGCGCACTTTTACGTTGCGCTCGCTTTGGCTATATTGATTTTTGTGAGGCATAGGTCGAATATCGCCCGCCTGATTCAGGGCAGGGAGAATAAATTTTGAAGGGCGAACAAAACGGAGCGTTGAAACAAATGGCGGATAAGGAGAAAGTCAGGATAGCCTTTCTGGGAATGGGCACCGTTGGGCAGGGCGTATGGAAACATTTGCAGTCCTCGCGGGAGCGCATGTGCGCCAGAATGGGAGTCGAATACGAGCTGGGACCCGTGGGAGTGCGCAACCCGGACAAGCCGCGCGCCGTGCGGATTCCGCGGGAGCTCCTGACAGGCGATTTGCTCTCCGTGGCGACGGACCCTTCGGCGGACATAGTTTGCGAACTCATAGGCGGCACCGACGACGCCCTTCGACTGACTCTCGCCGCCCTTGAGCGCGGCAAGACCGTCGTCAGCGCGAACAAGGCGCTGATTTGCGAATGCGGGGAGCAGATTTTCCGGACGGCGGAGAAGTTCGGCGGGAGGTTTTTCTTCGAGGCGTCGGTGGCGGGCGGGATTCCCGTAATAAAGATTCTTCGCGAGGGACTCGTCGCAAACGGATTTTCGCACATATACGGAATCCTAAACGGCACGTGCAATTACATTCTGACCCGCATGGAGCGCGAGAACGCCCCCTTTGAGGACATAATTGCCGACGCGCGCAGATTGGGGTATGTCGAGGCCGACGAATCCCTCGACATCGACGGGTTCGATGCGGCGCACAAAATTTCCGTGCTGACGTACCTTGCGCACGGCATATGGGTCAAGCCCGGCCAGATGATTCTTTCGGGCATTCGGAACGTCCGCCTTGAGGACATGCTTTGGGCGAGCGAGAACGGCTGCCGCATAAAGCTGATAGCTTCGGTGCGCGCCGTGGGCGGCGGCGGGGCGATTTCCGTCTCGGTGTATCCGGCGCTGGTTCCGCTGTCAAATATCGTGGCGAATGTCGACGGCGTTTACAATGCGGTTTCGCTTGCCGGAGACGTAGTGGGGCGGACAGTCCACATAGGCCGCGGCGCCGGCCAGGACGCCACCGCCAGCGCGGTTATAGCCGACATAGTGGACGCCGCAGTCTCGCTCAGATGCGGGGCGTGTTCGAATCGCCTCTATCCGGCAAAAGGTGGGGCGTATCTGGCCCCGCTTGAGGACGTCTTCGGCGAGTTTTACCTTCGCCTTGAAGTTAGGGACGAAGCCGGAGTGCTGGCTTCCATAGCTTCCATATTGGCCGCCCGCGGAATATCCATAGAGCTTTTGCACCAGAAGCGCCATCCGGCAAAGGGCATGGCATGGCTTTTGCTCACGACGCATTTGACAAGCGAAGCCGCAATAAAGGCCGCCTGCGAAGATTTGCGCGCCTCGCCCTGCATTTTGGGGCAGCCGTTTTTGTTGCGCATAATGGGGGAATAACGCCGCTTCAATTTAGAAGCCGCGCATGGTTGTTATGAACCGCGTATAGTTGTAAAAAAATATTTGCGCAAGTTTTTGTGCGGCGAAGAATGTTGCGGAAGATTGCGGCGGTGCGGCCTGCGGCAGAGCGGCCTGTGACGGGGTGTCCGAAAGTGTTGCGGCCGGCAAAATCGCGCCGGACAAAGAAATCCCCGTCAGTGAAACCGCGAATGGCGGAACATCGACAATGCGGCAGACTCTTTGGTAAGAAGCGGCGGGGAGTAGTGTAATGACGCTATTTCAATTTAGAATCTGCGCATGGTTGTAAAAAATATTTGCGCAAGTTTTTGTGCGGCGAAGAATGTTGCGGAAGATTGCGGCGGTGCGGACTGCGTCAAAGCGGCCTGCGGCGGAGTGTCCGAAAGTGTTGCGGCCGGCAAAATCGCGGCGAACAAAGAAACGTCCGTCGGGAAAACCGCGAATGGCGGAACATCGATAATGCGGCAAACTCTTTGGTAAAAAGCGGCGGAGAATAATGGAATGACGCCGCTTCAATTTAGAATCCGCGCATAGTTGTAAAAAATATTTGCGCAAGTTTTTGTGCGGCGAGGAATGTTGCGGCAGATTGCGGCGGTACTGACTGCGGCAGAGCGGCCTG
>QALA01000044.1 GCA_003343565.1 Verrucomicrobiota bacterium
AAAACGAAACGCTATTTTGCCGCCTCCGCTCCCGAAGCCGGCGCGGACGCTTCCGTCTTTGCGGAAGTTTTTTCAGAAGCCTTTTTAGCAGCCTGCGCCGAATCTCCGGCGGGAACGCCCGCGGAAGCTTTCTCGGAAACGCAAGCCTGCGCGGGACGACCGCCGCCGTCCTGCCCGTCCGTTGCGGAAACGCAAAGCGCAGCCCCTATCCCCAGCGCGAGCGACAAAATCAACACCGCCGCAATCCAATATTTGGAGGACGACGGAACGGGCGCCAAATTCGTCAGGCGGGACCCAAAAGATATGCTTATTTTCGCCTTCGTGTTTACCGCCCAGCCGTTGGCGTCCAGAAGCGGCGCGAGATTGCGCATGCGCAACTTCATGCCCGCTATGACCATGGACGGAAGCGATATCGCCAGCATGACGCCCAATATCCCGACCGGAAGCCACATTCCGAGGCTGAAAATCCTGTCCAGCAAAATCCCGAACACCGCCGTAAAGCCGCTGACGGCGACGCCCAATGCCGCCACCGTACCGACGTCTATCTTCTTTGCGGCCTTTGGCACCTCCGCCGAAGTAAGGCTCTCGTCAACGGACTTGTCCGCGAGCGCCGCGCGCTTGGAAATCTGCTCCGTCACCCACTTTAAGAGCCTCTTGTACGGCGAAAAGAAGGCCTGCCCGACGCTTATGGGATTCGACACGATGGCGGTGACCGTCGCCTGCCAGTCGCGCCCCTCCCTGTCGTAGAACACGCCGTTGCGGCCCACCATCAAGTTGTCGCAGTCGCCGGCGGTGACGGCCGCGGCTATGGACATGTCGGGCTGTCCGGCGCGCCTGCACGTGCAATACAGCAGGTAAATTCCGCTGAAGGGCGCAAAGAGTTCGTGCTTTTTCGCGTCGTTCACGCGCACGCAAAATTCGCATACGCGGCGGTCCACATAGAGTTTGCCGCACTGAAACGCCGCCGGATCGCCTGCGTAAAACCGCTTAAAATTCACAAAATTTTCGAGAATCTCGGCGAGATTCGCGTTCAGGCGCACGAGCTTTTCCACACTGCCGATATTCTCTATGTCGGGCGCGGCCGCGGACTCGCGCTCAAATAGCGCGTCGAGTTTGGAGCGAAAGTCCGAAGCGGAAATTTCGGCGATTCTATCATCGCCCAATTCGCATATTTTCACTTTCGGACGCCGGTCCGCCCGCGCGGCATAGCCGGCGTAGGCGGCCTTGATTTTCCGCCAATCCGCAAAGGTCAGGCTTTCGCACGCCCGTCCGAAAACTTCGGCGACCGCCGTCGAATTGAACTGCGCAACGGGCGCGCTCCACATCGGATTTATGTTGTCCCCCAATTCCAGCGACATTCCCGTCACCCTCGATACGGGCAGACGCTCCAGCTGCACAGCCCCCTCCGAAACCGGATTTGAAAGTATCTCGGCCAGCCTCTCAGGAGACGGATTGACGCTATCAAGGGCGTCCGAATCAAACTTCAAAAGTTGCGCGCGCGTGAAATAGTCGTCTATTTTCTCCTCGACTTTGCGAAAGGCCCCAAACGCCTCCTCCGAAAGGAGGCGGCCCTCGAAGCTTTCCTGCGGAAGCGCCTTCCACTCCAGCCATGCAGACATCTGGGCGTAAAAGTCCTCGACGGCGGCCGCATCTACGCCCTCCGCCCCGGACCTGTCGGGCTTCGAGCCCGCGACCGAGGCTATGTCGCCTATCAGAGCCGCCAATTTTTCGTCACCCTGCGCGCTTGCGGCCGTAATCACCCCGTCGGCGTTGAAGGCTGTGGCCGCGTAAATTTTCGTCCGGTCGGCAAAGTCCGAGACGCAGAGCGTCTTCCCCTCCGGCCTTCCGAGACACTCCAAAATTCGCCGCGCCGCGGAAGCCGCCTTTTCGCCGTCGGGAGTATCCGCATTTATATTGTCCACGTCGAAGCTGTCCGAACCGTCGAACACGCTTCCGGCGTCCTTGAGCATTTTGCAAATCCACTCGCAGGCCGCGGAAAGTTCGTCGTGGCGGATAAAGCCGTCGGAATCCGCGTCGAGAAACGCCAGCGTCTGCGGGTCTATCGCCAATCCCGACGACGGGCAGCTGAGAGCCGCCCACAGTTTCTTGTCGAGCGAACCTATGTTCGCCAAATCGCCGGAGTTTTCAATCAGCACCTGGCAGTTGCCGCCGGCGTTGAAAAACCTCCACTCGTGAACCTTGTCCGATTTTCCCTTCATTGCAGATACGTTTTTTTCCCACACAAAAAAAACGAACCCCGCCCCGCCGTCAAGCGAGTTTATGCCAAACCTGCCGCCTTCCGGAGAATAAAAGCAAAGGCCGAACTGGCAAAACCAATTCGGCCCGGAAAAAATGAAGGCGGCAAGCCTTGCGCGCGCTACTTGCGCACGCGGGTGAACTTCTTTTGGAACTTCTCGACGCGCCCCGCGGTGTCGACAAAGCGCTTCTCGCCGGTGTATGCGGGGTGGGAGTCCGAAGTGACGTCGCGCGAAATCATGTAGTAGTCTACGCCGTCAACGTTCTCGACCTGTTTGCCCTTCATCGTGGAAGTTGTGTAAAAGCGGGCCCCGTTGGAAACGTCCACAAAACAGACGGGGTGCGAATCCGGATGGATATTCTTCTTCATTGATGGGTGCCTCCGAAAAGCTGTCAGCCCTGCTTGGCCTTGAAGCGAGGGTTGGTTTTGTTGATGATATATACGCGGCCCTTGCGGCGGACAACCTTGCAGTCCGGGTGGCGCGTCTTCAAAGACTTGATTGATGATACGACTTTCATGTCTTTTCTCCCGTTTCTATTTCTATGAAAAGTCTGCGATAAAATACATTCCGCCGTGGAATGTCAAGCGCCCTTTTTCGTTTTTTCCAAAACGGCGCGTCCGCCCCGGCGCCTGGCGGTCAAAACCCCATATGCCGCTCATAGGCATCAAGCGTATTTTTCATCAGCATCGCCACGGTCATCGGGCCGACCCCGCCGGGCACGGGAGTTATCTTTGAACACTTCGGCGCAACCGAGTCAAAGTCCGCATCTCCCACAAGCCGATAACCCGTTTTCGTTCCGGCCGCAGGAACGCGGTTTATTCCCACGTCGATCAGGCACGCGCCCTCCTTCAGCATGTCGGCGGTGACCGTGCCGGGCCGCCCGACCGCGGCTATCAAAATGTCAGCCTGCGAGCAGATCTGCGCAAGCCCTTCGCTGCGCGAATGGCAGACCGCAACGGTGGCGTCGACCCCCTTCTTCATGAGCAGAAGCGCCATGGGCTTGCCCACTATTATACTGCGGCCGAGAACCACCGCGCGCTTCCCGCGCGTCTGCACGCCGGAACGCGAAAGAAGCTCCATTATCCCCGCCGGAGTGCAGGCCGTAAACGCGCGCGGATCCTCCTGGCACAGCAAGCCGAGATTCGCGCAGCTGAAGCCGTCCACGTCCTTGTCGGGGCGCACCCTGTTGAAGGCGACGCGTTCATCGAGGCCGTTAGGCAGGGGCGCCTGAATGAGAATCGCATCGACGCAATCGTCGGCGTTGAGCGAATCTATCAGCAACTCAAGCTCCGACTGCTTCGCCGTGTCCGGAAGCAGATGGAGCCTGCTCTGTATTCCTATTTCGCCCGCGACCCTCTCCTTCTTTTTTACGTACGAGACCGAGGCGGGATCGTCGCCGACCCTCACGAAGGCCACGCACGGGCGGCGGGCCGACGACGGCAGCCCCGCAAGGCGCCCGCGGAGTTCGCCGTGGATACTCTTTGCTATGTCGTTTCCGTTTATTATTTCGGGCATGGAGTCAAGTTTTCCGGATTAAAATGGATAAAAAATTCCCCGCCGCGCGGCTGAAGGCGCGCCTGAAAATGCGGGCGGCGAACCTACCTTTTTAGGCGTATCGAATCCGCGCGAACCACGCTTTCGCCGTCAAGCTTCAAAAGTATTCCGCGGATAACGACGCACTTTCCGATGAAGGGCTCAAGCCTCTGCGCCACGAGCCGCGAAGTGTCGACATAGGCTATGAACTTTCCGTTGATGTCCCGCATCGAATAGTTGAACGGAGCCGACGACGGCACCGGCGAAAAAACCGCTCCGGCGTATTCAAAAATGCACACGTATTCCGAGGGCGAGGCCGCATGCCGCGTCGTGGCGGAATTGCAGGCCGACATCGCAAGCGCGCAACAGCACGCCACAAGAGCCGTTATAAGTTTCGCAACGCCGATTCTCATACCTCGAATTTAGACAACCTCCCCGCCAATGCAAGGCGTTTTTGAGGCATTCGCATTTTTTTGCGCCCCTTGCGGCGAAACCGCGAACGCCTCGACCCTCCCGGCGCCGACCGGATTGCCGATTCTGGCCTCGACCAAACAATTCTTCATTCCCGGCGCCCCCGCGCGCACGACACACCCTATGTAATTGTCCGAATGCGCCAAATAAACCCCGTCGGCGACCATGTTTTCCAAGAGCAGCGGGCGGATTTTTCCGAACTGGCTCCTGAAAAAGGCCGTCCTGAGAGACTCGGACACCGCGCGCATTTGCGCCGCGCGCGAGGCTCGCTCCAATCTGGGCACGGCGCCCGCCATTTGCGCCGCCGCAGTCATCGGACGCGGGGAAAAGGCGAATGCGTGCACGTAGGAAAGGCCGCTGTCTTTGGCCTTTTCCAATGTGTCCGCAAATTCCCGCGCGCCCTCTCCGGGGTGGCCGCAGACGATGTCCGCGCCTATCGAAATGTCCGGGCAAAGCCAGCGGGCGCGCGCGACGATATCGAGAAAATCCGCGCTCCCATAACGGCGCCGCATGGCGCGCAGAACGGAATCGTTCAAACTCTGCGCCGACACGTGCATGTGCGGACACAGCTTGTGCGATGCGTCCGCCATTCTCTCCAAAAGCTCCTCCAGCGGGAAATCCGGCGGCTCCAAACTTCCTATGCGAATGCACTTGAGCCCCCCGATTGCGTCGAGCCTGTCTATCAGCCCGACAAGCCCCGCGCCCGGAGCGTCAAATTTCGATATGTTTATGCCGGTGACGACAATCTCGGCCGCGCCCCTGGCGACAATTCTTTCAGCGTCGGACAGTATCGCCCCGATTTCCCTGCTGCGGGGAGCGCCGCGCGCGCGCGGAATTATGCAATAGGCGCAGGCGTTGTTGCAGCCGTCCTGAATTTTGAGGTTTATTCTGTCGGAGAGCGCGCCGCGATCGGAAAGCCCCTCGAAGCCGCGCCCCCCCGCCGACTCCGGAAAAATCTTCACCCCGCCCTCCGCGAAGTGCGAGAGAATCAACTCCGCGCTGTCCATCTTTGCGGAATTGGGGATTACCCACGCCACGCCGCCGATCGCCGCGACAGCCTCCGGATTGACCTGCGCAAAACAGCCCGTGACGGCCACCCTGCCGTTCGGATTGACCCGCATGAAATCGTTTATCGCCCGGCGGGTCTTGCGTTCGGCCAAAGCCGTGAGAGCGCAGGAATTCAGCAGGCCGACCTCCGCGCCGTCGAGCCACCCGCAAACCTCAAACCCCGCCTCCCGCGCCCTGTCCGACAACGCGACGGACTCGTATTGGTTCACACGGCAGCCGAGAGTCAATATTCCAATTCTCGCCCTGTTCATTTTTGACGCGCAAATAGTCCGCTTTTTAAAAAAGCTTTCAAGTTTTTTTGACGCACGCAAACCGGAATATCGCCCCTTATTTCACTGCGGCGGCAGAATCGCGCGAGAGCGAAAAAATCGCGCCGCAAAACAACGCACGCGACCGTATCGCAAAATCTCCGGCAAAAACAACGCACTACCTTAAAAAAACATACTGCCCCAAGACGCGCATGACAGCGTTGCAAAAACCGCAATATAGCGCGCTTCCAATGCCCATTGCACCGGAAAAAACAGCGCGAAACGCGCGGCACAACGGCGCATTTGGCAATGTTTGCGCGCTCAAAATTTTCAAGTTTTTTTCGATACGCGGAATTTGCGCGCTTTCCCCTTCCATTCTTTCGCTTCAAAACCGGCCGCCATGCAAACGGCCGTTTGCGAAAGCAAACTTCGATTTTTACGCAGTTTCCCGCATCGGCAATTCCAATCTGGGCGACTCCGCACGATGAGCGGGCGAACTTTAACCTTCGCACGGTTCAAATATTTTACGCGAGCACTTTGCGCGCGCACCGGCAATGGCGGCAATATTTTTTATGCCGGCGCAGGCCGCGCGAAACCGCATTGCCGCAAGGCGGCTTTTAAAGCCGAATTTCAAATGCGCCGCTAAAGTCCGCTTTAAACCTTCGCACAAAAAAGAGGAAGTCTGATACCCTTCCCCCCCCGCCGAAAATTTCGCGCGGCAAGTTCAAAGCCGGGCAAATTTGAAGCCGAAATTCATAAAATTAAATTTCTCCCCCAATTCCCGCGGCGAGGCTTCGCAATACGCAAATTAAAAAATAATCCTCAAAATTAAAAAAACATACTTCGCACGCAGCGAATCGCACCGCCCCGCGCCGCGACAGTTTCCAATACGCATTACAGCGCGGGATTGCGCAATAACGCCGCAATCCGCAACCATATTATACAATCCTTCCGCAACGCGCAAAAAAAATGCGCAAAAAAAGTCCCCTCCGGATTGCGGAGGAGACGTGAGAAAGCGCGAAAAGCAAAAACCTACTCCGCGCGCTTGCCGGCCCAGCTGTCCACTCCTATCAGCAGATTTTTGTCGTCCCCGGCGTATTCCAGCCCGCGGACAAAGGCGAATGTGCTCTGCTCCTCCTCAACCTGCTCCTTAAGGAACCACGACAGAAAATCCGCGCTCACCCAATCGCTTTCCTCGTTGGCGGTTTCGTATATTTTCGTCAGCTGCGATGTGACGAGCTTTTCGTGCTCATATGCCGTGCGGAACGCTTCAAGCGGCGAGGAAAAATCCGACTTTGCCGGCTTTTCGACCGTTCCCGGCACGAATTTCGAGCCCCGCTCAATGAGATACTCGTATATCTTCATCGCATGGCCGATTTCCTCTTTGGACTGCAAGTGCATCCATTTGGCCATTCCCTGAAAGGGAGTGTGTCTGAAATACGCGCTCATCGCAAAATATATGTGGGCGGCGTACAATTCATTGTAGAACTGTTCGTTGAGAAGTTTTTGGGTTTTACTTGGTATGTTCATATTATTTTATAGGGTATGCGGGTATGGTATGCGTTTGTCCGTTAGATGTCGAACAATTTTTACGGCGATTCCGCCGGTTAAGCGCATCGAATTGACGGCTAAAAACCGTCCGCCGCCGAATGGCGGAAACGCGGCGCAAAACCCGCGAAAGTTCACTTTTATTCAATTAGACAGCGCGCGCAGCCCGCAGTTGCGCGCGCTTGAAATTCGGACGGGACAAAAGCGCATTGAACCGCCTAAAAAAGCCCCCTGCCGCCCGCAAAGCCGCAAGAATTTTTATGTATCGCGCGCAGAATCGCGGGCAAAAAAATTTTTCCGTAAAAAAAGAGCAATCCGGCTTCCCGCATACCTCTTAACGCACTTCCGCGCATCTATCCCTTTCGCAAAATATCCGCCAAAAGGCCGCACCAAAAAACCGCAGAAAAAACTCCGAGCAAGAATCGCATAAAAACCCCGCAAAAAAACCGCGCGACACTATCCCGCCGCCGCGCGCAATACGGAATTTAGCCAAAGAAATTCATTCCCGCGCGCTCCTTTTTAAACCTTGCAAATCCGAGGCGCGCGATTAATTTGACAATTCATGAATCCGCTCGTTTTTAAAATTGCGGCGGCGGCGTCTTTTGCCGCGCTGCCCATACTCCACGCCGCAGCGCAGGACGCGCTGCTCGACGAAATAGAATCGGCGCGCTCGGCCGCGTGGGCCGGGCTGGAATGCTATGACAACGCGCTCGTCAACGCCAATTCCGCAGTAGACGTCATATCCGCGATGTCGCTGCTGTCGCAATCCATGCAGGAAAGGTGCGACAACCTCGATGCCCAGTTCGCAAGGCAGTCGGCCGATTTGAAAAACATCGAATACTCGCTGCGCGTTTTGAAGGAGAAATTCGCCCGCGACAAGGGCTTCATGGAAAGCGCCAAGTCGGGTCTTGACGCGGCGGCGCGCGCGCTTCCGCTCGGCGAGAGGCGCATGGCGCTTGCGGACAAAATTTCCGAACGCGCGGGCGCGCTCGTATCCAAAAATCCCGGCGCGAATTATCAGGACAGAAACTATTTCGCCTCGCTCTCGACCTCCTACTCGAACGCAAAAGCCGCGTTCAAGCGGGCGCAAAATTCAATATCGCGCCTGTCGGTGGACGTGAATATCGCGGATCCGAGAATGGCCGGAATCGCAAACATGTCGGCCATGGCCGGGGACTTCCTCGACAAGGCGCAGTCGGCCTCGTCGAAAAACGGGGAGGAGCTGGAAGCATTGCGCGGCGGCGCAAAGAAACTCTCGGAGCAATCCGTCGCTGGATACGCCAAACTAAACGCTCTGACAAAGAGGCTGAGGGAGTCCAAAATAGCGTTCGTCGGCGAATACATGAAGCTTATCCGCTTTATGGAAAACGAAATGCCCGCCTCGCCAAAATACGCCGAGCACATATTTAAGCCAAATCCCAATATCCGCCTCAGGCTTTTGAGAGACGCGGCGGAGGCGGCGCTCGGCGAGAGGGCGAACGTTTCCGGACCGATCGCGTCGTCGTTAAGCAGGTCGGTTAAAGCCAAAAATGCCGACGGAAATTTCTACCGCCCGGCGGCCGCGGCGGAACGCCGCGACTCCGCGATTCCGCAGGCGGCTTCAAACAAAACCGCCAGAGACGAAATTCTCAAATTGGGCGAGGAACTCTCCGCCCTGACCGCGGAATTAACGGAGGCCGCCGACCTCTTGGAATCCGTCGCGCGGGAGGCCCAAAACGCCATTTATTCAATTCAATTTATAGAGACGTCGGCACAGGCGATTTTAAAAGATTCGATAGCCGCCGCCACGAGCGCGCAGGTTCTCAGTTCCGACATCGCGATTCTCAAGAGCGAACTCGAAGTCGCAAGCGCGCAGGCGAACGCGTCGAACGCGCAATTTGAAAAGCTCTCTGAAGCGGTGGGCAAGTTCATTTCCTTTTGCGACGAAGAGTCGAAAAAAATCGGTGAACGCTTGAGAAAGGCGAAGGCGCTTCTGGCTGAATAGGACAATAATTTTTCGCAAAATCCTCCACCGTTCCCCCTTTATGCGGAGGATTTTTACGCGCATTAAAACGCGCTCCGCCGCACTCGCAAAAAA
>QALA01000012.1 GCA_003343565.1 Verrucomicrobiota bacterium
GGATAGAGCGATCGCCTCCTAAGCGATAGGTCGGGTGTTCGAATCACCTCGGGAACGCCAAAACCCTTGCCGCAAGCCGTTTTTTGATGGTTTACGGCATTGTTTTTTCTCTCATGCTCGTCAAATTTGAAGGAATCGAACGATCCGAAATTTTTGACGGGCTAGTTTTTATGCGTTTGTCGGTGCATATTCTGCTAATAGGATTCGAACGGTTTCTAAAAGTTTGCTAATCAAAATCGCTTGTTTGCTAATTTGATTTTTCGGTCTTTGCTGCCGTGCCCTGCGCGGCGATGAGTGCCGCAAGCGCACTTGCGAGTTCGGGAGACTTCTGAAGCTGCTCCACAAGGCTTGCCAAATCCAGCGTTGCCGGCGCCGGCTCCTTCGGTTCTGCCGGAGGTCGGACGTCATGCAGATCAGGATTGGAATAAAACGCGGTTTCAAACTTCTGCGCATTGACCTTCCGATCCTCGTCAAGGATATGTGCGTACACGCTTGTGATCATGTCGATCTCCGCGTGTCCCGTGTCACCCTGTGTAGCTTTCAGGTCGCCGTGGTTGAGCTTCAGCTTGTAAGTCGTACTGGAATGACGGAGAGAGTGAAAAACCACTTTCGGCAGTCCTGCGTCCTCCCGGAGCTTTGCAAATTCTTTGAGGATCACACGGTCCTCACAAGGCCTCCCGTTCGGGAGCGAGATCACAAGATTGTAGTCCTGGTACTCGTCACCGAGAAAGTTCCGTATCTCGTCCTGTGCCTTCTTCCATTCGCAGAGGATATAGGCAAGCGTTTTCGGCAGCCACACCTTGCGGATACTGGAATCGGTTTTCGGCTTTTTCAGAATGATACGGGTGCTTGTGTTCGGTAGGAGCGGCGTGAAGATATGGTAGATATCCTTTTCTCCCAGCGTCTCGATTGCCCGTTTGGAGGCGCGCGTCAGTTCCTTGTCGATATAGACATAGGCATTGTCCGCGGCGATCTCGTCCTCGGAAATATGTACGTTGTCCCATGTCAGCCCCAAAATCTCACCCATACGGAGCGAGCAGGCAAATGAAAGGTTCATTGCCACATAGAGCTTGCTGTCGGCACACTTGTCAAGAGCCGTTCGGATCATCTCTGCGTCCCAAATGTCACGCTTTTTGTATTCCGTTTTCGGAAGTACCACATTGTCGAAGGGATTGCGTCCGATGATCTCCCACCGCACCGCCTGTTTGAACGCACAGCGCAGAAGTTTTATGATCTTCTCGATGGTCTGGTTGCTGACATAGGTCGTTGTCGCCTTACGCGTCTTTGTGGAAACGGAAGCGGTCTTTTGCAAGGTCTGAATGTATCCGTCCACCACGCGCGGCGTCACCGCTTGAACCTCCATATCTCCGATAATCGGATTGATATAGTTGTTGATCAGCGAGTTCTGGCTGTCGTACATTGACACGCCCCACTTCTTTTCTCCGTAAAGAGAAACGAAGTCATAGAGAAAATCAGAAATCTTCTGATTGCTCGGCGGGAGGAATGTTCCCGTGTGCTGTTGATTCTCAATCTCGGCTTTGCGTTTCAGGGCTTCTTTGTGGGTGCCCCATGTTTCCCACTTTTGTTTTGTCTCTCCGTTCTCGTCCACGTAGTTGTAGATGACGGAGTAATTCTTTTTTCGTTTGATAATGGATGCCATACTGTTCTTCCTTTCATGAATCAGATGTTGAGTGAATCAAGCCACTCGTCAAATGACCGCTTGGAAATGCGTATGGCGTTTCCGATTCGCACGATTTTGAAATGCCCCTCTTTGACAAGAATATATGCGGAGGTTCTGCCGATACCCAAAATGTGAGCGACTTCTTCCACCGTGTAGGTTCTCTTGTCCGGAAGCATTTCCTTCGTGCCGTTTTGTACCTGAGACATGATTGCCTCCTTTCGTAATTGCAGATACAGAATGACACGAAGTATCAAGTAGTATTTTCCTAACGATACTATTATACCGCGTCTATCTGTGTTTGTCTGCTGCTTTTAAGAAAAAATCCGACTTATCCGAAAATAAATCGGATTTTCATGTATCTAAAAATATAGGCTGCACGGACGGCCGCTGGCACGGCTCCACGGGAATCTCACCCTCACGCGGTTCTCGTGCGACCCTACCTATTGCCTGCGACGCCTCGCCACCTGAATATGGTTGCACGCCCGGGCTGTAGCTGTAAGGGAGTCTCATTATCCTGTCTGTGCGTCGTCGCCCGCAAGCTGCCAAACCTGCTTCACGTCCTCGTGTTTCTCGCTCGCTCCCTGGGGAGGTCGTGGCGCACCGTACGCGTGGCTCGTCACAAACAGATCGTATCCGTCTGCCTTATACTGCCGGGAATATTCCGCCCGACTTTCTTTGTCAAAGAACCCGGTCGTCCATGCGGAAAGGGGTACGCATGGGTGCCTCCGGACTTTAATTCAGGTCAAAGCCCAAGATAGAGATAATCAGTTTTGTTTCCAGGCGTCTGCGAAGTTCTTCATCCACATAGGTACAGTAGTTGCCGTTTTCGTCACGGCCTGTCCTTTTGCAGAGCACAGCTATGTAGCCGGAATAATGACGGATCACCTCGTTTACCGCGTCTATGTCGCCACGGACAGCGGCCTTGATCACCGGGTACGGGATCATGCGGGTATGTGTCGCATTACTCATCCGCGTCACCTCCCATCAGCTTTTTCAGCAGCCGATAGGCATTCTGCCGGTGCGTGTTTACCGTTCGCCTTGCGATTCCCATGCGGTCAGCGATTTCACGGTCCGCTAATTCCAAGAACCAATACAAAAGAATGATATTGCGTTCTTTTTCGGGAATCGCCGCAAGCGCCTCAGCCAGGCGGTCGTCTTTGACAAGTACGGTTTCGCCACCGACCTGAAAAGGCGTGTAGTCCCAGGGATAATCGTCATACACCGCAAGCTGCTCCATCGCTTCTTCCGGAAGGTCGCTCATGGATATCTCCATCCGCGCCCTGCGATTTATCTCCCTGTGACCGTTGCCAACTTCGTGTTTCAGCACTTTCTTGCAGAAGCTATCGAAAGTGTGCTGCTTGTGAATTTCATGGAGATCAGGTTTCATTTTCTCACCTCCCTTCTTGCCGGGAGGCAGGTCCTTGTTTCCCCTTTCGTCCATTACTGGTCTTGTGAAGGTGTGTTTTGGCTGGTTTACGAAGAATTTTCAAAATTCTTTTTTCTGTCGCTCATAACGGCGGCTCCTTTCATTCGTTTTGGGTAAATTTCCAAAGCAAATGAAGGTCGGAGGCGAACGACAGCGGGGTGTGCCAAAAAGCAAAATGCGCCCGTTCGCATAACACGAACGAGCGCAAAAAGAATTGAAAAATGTATTTAGATGATTTGTGTGTTCATACAGCAACGCATTGTATCTAGTGAATAAATAAGTGGCTGCTTATTTAACAATAACGGCGGGCGCCGTATAGGGGCTGCGATGAATAAATGTTTCTTTTCTGTTTCTCCTATATGCTATACTATATTTCGTCTATTTTTTCGGTTCGCCAATCCGGGATGGAAAAATATCTTCCATTATAAATTAGAGCATCCGCATTCCAATACTTATGGTAACCGTTCGCATAGATCGGGACGATCACTTTTCTTGTAAAAAATAATCAGCAGGGATGTCAGCACGGTTTCGAGAGAAACAAACAGAGACAGGACACATATTATCTTTCGCAGTGACCCGTATATCTCGTTCCGCCAATATTTGAGTGCGCCATGCTTTTGATTTCATTTCTATCTTTCATCAATTATTTCATTTTTAATTTGGAAATGCGGTCGTCAACCCCTACCGTTATATTAGTAGTTTTAATTGCTTTCAATTCTATTCATATTGAATAACTCCCATATGTTCAAACCATTCTTCCGGATCGCCTTTTTCGCAAAACTTAACATCAATAATAGTTTTTATGTTTTCAAACAAGTACTTTTGCACAGTCACATTATAGCAAATCAATCCCTTTTTTAAAGGAGTATCTATATATTCTAAAGGAATAGATGACTCAATAATTATCTCTTTGTCACAATCAATAGCCCTACACATATTTGTATCCAACTCATCTATTCTTTTTCTTGATTGTCTATCCGCAGGAGTAGATATATAATAATAGCTATTCTCAGTTTTAGCTTCAACATACATGAAGTATGGTCGCCCGCCATTATAAAACAAAAAACAAATAATATACGGAAAATTATTCAACAAATCCTTTGGAATTTTTATTGCTGCTACAATAGCCTTATCTGCATTGTTTAGACGAAAGGCATATGAAACATCAGTTTCGCGAAATGTTTTTGCCGAAACGCTTTCCCAACGAGAGTAGCTGCCATTCTCTATGTCAATTTTATTTTTTAAGTTAATATTGCGATCACTTAAGTTCTTTATGTATTGCAATTCACAATACTCATCAATTCGCCCTTTGACATCAAAAAGGCGGTCAATTAAATCATGGTCTTTCCATGTAACTTTGCATCCTATTTTATCGATATTGTATTGTTCCACGTTCACGGGAATGAACATATTTAATCCACATCAAACCTTCTTCCAATGGGCTAAATTTGCTTGATATTTCAACCGATTCTTTAAACGCTGTCTTCAATAATATGTATGGAAGATTCAACCCTGCAACAGCCATAAAATAAGTAGATGTAAAAAAACGACTCGCTTGTATTTCTGTAGGGTTAGGAATTCCTTCATTGTCATAACAAAAGTCAACGGAAATAATACCATGCGGATGCGGGTCTATTGTTTTTATGCATTCTATTGCCAAGTTATCAATGAAACTGTCTTTACGTGTTACTTGTGCGCCTGTAATACCCGTCACCCCTGAGGGCGACAGGTAACTAAATTCCCAATACTTACGCTCGCGAATTTGAGAAACCACCAGTTCTCCATTATTCCAAATTGCAGACCATGTAGCGGTTCGCGTAGTTAGTACTTCAGAAGCTGTAAATGTTCCCCAACCATGATATCTATCAATCCATGCTTTTGCAAAATCATAACTATCAGTCGAAATAGAACCTTTACCCCCGCAACCAATAGTTGCGCGTAACCAAATCTTGTGATACTTATTCATAAATGATAGCAAATCCTCAGTAGATCGAAGTAAAACGGTATCGGCCACCCTAATACCATTATTTTTCAAGAGTTCATTTGTAAAAAATTTGTTTTCATATATCTTTATTTTGTCATCAGAAGGAAGAAAAGTCGTAGCATGAATCTCATCGCGATGCTTTGAAATTTTCCATAATGATTCATTAGTTTTCGAAGGATATACAAAATCAATTTTTTCTTTATCCACAACTTCTTTCAAAAAATCAATATAGCACGCATCTTCTGGATTTGGGGAAAGAAATTTTCTATCTGCGTCGGCATGCATAATTGAATAAGGATTACTTTCCAAAGCAATAATTTCATATTTTTCCGGAGCCAATCTTATTGAGCGGCAAAAATTAATGCCTGCACCGCGACCAGCGTCTGTAACTAAAATTCTTTTCATATTTTCCTCCAAACAGAAATTATATCTTTTCAAATTTTTGCTCCAATGCATTAATAAACAAATCTTGCCCCCTTCTATCGAATGGCCGTAGAGTAATTTCTGAAATGTTGCAAGAATCCGGTTGAAGCAGAGCATATACAATAGCATTTGCTACATCATTTGGCGCTAGGGCATATTGCAGTTCACTTTTGCTAACCAAATCACCAACAAAGCCAGTATTAATTAACCCCGGTCTTATTGATGTCACTTTAATATTCTTTTTTCGCAATTCATAACTAAGCGCTTCGCTAAAACCAGCCATACCAAATTTAGATGCAACATATACGCTACCATATTTAAATGGCTTTTTAGCTGCAATCGATTCAACTATAACAATATGCCCAGACTCATTCATCAATTTTACAAGATGCTTTATGAGAATTATTTGACCTATTAGGTTGGTATATATACACTCCTCAATCTCATGGTCTGTATAATCCGTGATATTACCAAATATTCCAATCCCGGCACAACAAATCAAGGAGTCAATTTTATGGCAAGTATTCTTAATCGCTTTATATACTGATTCTACTTCTATGGCCTTACATAAATCTACTTGTACACAATTTATCCCTTGGGAAAGATATAATCTTTCAAGTTTTTCTTTATTATTGCCTATTGCTATTATATTGGTCTTGTGTTTTTGCAAAACTTTTATAACCGCCTGACCAACCCCACTAGTGGATCCACAAACCACTATGGTGCTCCCATTAAATTTCATTGCTAAACTCCCTGAATGTTATTGTTTTTTTCCCTGCCAGTTTAATAAACTGCATTGTCTCATATAAGTTAGCGCGATGCCGTTGTTTCCCCGAATAGATGGAATATGAGCTTTCGTAATTCAAAAATGTATAATTTACAGAAATTACATTCGATGCAATTTTCAAAGCATTTATTTTATTTTCCATTCCGAATGTGGAGTTAGTAGGTATGGAAATGTTTCTATACTTATTCATTATGTTGATAATTGATAGGAATCGTAGCGCTAATAGTGGATCTCCATTTTTTTCGTTGCATAACCGAGAATCTGGATTGGGAACAAATACCGAAGAACTTATCATATCCGGCTGTAATTCCTGTATTATTTGCAAATCTTTTTGAATATCGCAGTTGTTCTGAGTTGGCAATCCTATAATATTACCAGTTCCTACTTTAAATCCAATATCCTTTAGCATATAGAGATGGTCTAAGTATTGATCATACTCAAGAAAACAACTTTTATATTTTCCAAACAAATACGCATTAGACGTTTCGAATTTTAAAATATATCTATGTCCGCCTAAAGCATACAAGTTCTTGTAAAACGCATAATCTCTAGCTCCCAAGGCCAGTTCCAGTGTTATATGCCGCTGATCACAATACTCAAATATTGGAGTGAGAAACTCTTCATTGACTTGTGGATCAACGCCCGAAGCAAGATGAATAATATCGATGCCATCTAAAGCGGCATGTTCAATGCAAGAAATGATTTCTGTCGGCAACATACGATAACGATTTATTTTTTGTGAGCGATTGTTGCCGCAAAAAGCGCAATTGCAATTGCAAAAATTTGAAATATCAATTACGGCTCTAATATACACTTTATCTCCATAATTAGCTTCCCGAATCTTTCGCGAACATTCAAAAAGTTTTTGATCCAGACCTCCGCTCAATAGAATCTCTAAATCCTTCTCATCAAGGTCACAATCCTTTGATTTTTCATAAAAATCACTCATAATCAGCAATCTCCATTTCTGCAGCTTCTACAATTTTTAGTGCCTTATCCATCTTGCATTTTACCCGATTCTTCGCCTTATACATTGAAAATGAATCTGAATACTTATGCGGTGTAAAATTTACAGACAAAACATTTGCACCATACTTTAAAGCACGCACTTGATTTTCTGTCCCCAAAACGCTTGAACTGGGAATATATACATTCTGCTTCAAACATAACCGCATTAATGCAATAAAACGCAATGTAA
Organism: Verrucomicrobiota bacterium; assembly: GCA_003343565.1. Lineage (GTDB taxonomy): Bacteria > Verrucomicrobiota > Verrucomicrobiia > Opitutales > Intestinicryptomonadaceae > Merdousia. Next base: position 7,500 of record QALA01000012.1, read on the forward strand.
GTTCAATGTCACCTGCAATAAAGTTTCTATAAGCAGAATCTGCATTGGGAGAAAAAGTACTGCAACTCGCCATGTCTGGATTAATCATAGATAAAAGAACCAAGTCTTTACACATATCATCAATTGTCGTATTTGGCAACCCGATGATAACCCCTGTACCTATCTTTATTCCTAAAGCTTGTGCATATAAAATATGCGCCAAACGTTCTGTTAGACAACTTTCTGGTTTGGCAGTTTTAAATGCAATATCATTAGATGTTTCAAATTTCATAATATAGCGAGTAACGCCATTCCTCATTAAATCATCATATTCCGCCGCACTCTGCTTCCCTAAAACAGCCGTTATACTTAATCCCTTGCTTTTGGCGTAGCTTATACTACGTAGCAAGCAATCCCTATTGTAACGTTGACTTTCCCCTCCTACCAAATGAAGTTGCTTTATACCATTTTCTGCAATTAAATCAATGGTTTCTTTCAATTCTTCTTCTGTCAGTTGATATCTATTAAGTTTTATGTTTGAACTTGCCATCCCGCAATATTTACAATTGTTGTCGCAAATATTGCTAAATTCAAGTGTAGCTCGTAGGAACACATTGTTTCCCATGTATTTTTCTCTACGGTATCTGCTTGCTTCGAAAAGATTGTTCGATTGTTTTTTGTCATATGTAAATAATTTTTTTATTATATTAATGGTTGATATTTGCTGCTGTGCCAATAGAAGCTTATTATGGGCAAGTTGAAAATAATATGAATTAAGATTTGTCATAATAATTTCGAAACCTCAATGTAAAAGAATGAATTAATGTTTGCTAACATGATTGATTTTCAATTTTGAGTATGCCGTGTAATAAACGCAAGAGACACAGTGGCATGCTCTTCGGCATACTCTCGAGAAACGGTGAGAATGCCTCGTGTTTCCTTGAGGGGGCTTTCGGCAATTTTCTTCTGTGATTGCTACAGCGGATTCAATAAACTTATCAGGAAAAACATTGTGAATGCCAAACCTATGTGCGATGTTCATCGTTGATGTTCTATTTATTTATGCGACCTTCCTTGCCGCAGGCGTTCAAGCAATAAACGATATCAAGAGAGAATGCAAGAGCATTGTATATGACCGTAAGAACATATAAGCGAGAACAAGAACGAAAATCCGCACAAGCGCGTCGGAATGAAGAACAAGCGCTTGTGCGGGTTCGGAGCCTCGGGTGAGGAAATGCTTTTCGCACTTACGCTTTGGAGACGCAACCATTTTTATGAATTTTTGTCAAATTAAGTGTAACATGAGCATCACATTTTGTCAATGCGGATATTTCCACTGCATGCAAAATCATGGATATGCACAAAAGAATAGTTAAAATTTCATGCTGATATACAGATTTTTTATGCAGTACTCACAAATACCCTGCACGAAAGAAGAATCCGGCACAGTGTCAAACTCCCGAAGTAGTATTCGCATTTTTCACAGGCAGGACACACCAGTCGCCGTCCGTAGGCTGTTGGCAATATAATATCCGACAGCGCTTTTGAAACTTTCGGCGGTATCGTTTTTGGCGAACCTTTGAAAGCCACTGTTCCTGTTCTTCGGTCTTGGCAATTGGTTCTTACCGCAATGCCCGGCGCATCGGCAGCACAATCGTCAAAGCAGAGAATGAGGTCGCCTTTCGTACCTTCCGAGAAGATGGAGATTTGGTACTGCATGACCTTCTTCCGTCAGGCATCCTCCGGCTTTTCGATATTGTCAGTAATCTTGTGCGTTCTTCTGCTCCCAGCGGTTGGCGTCATCTAAGTCCCAGAGGATGTCAATAAGTACTCGAACTCAACTTGGAAATTCAATAAAATCAGCCATTTCATCCTCTTTTAAGTGTAGTAAGGGTAAAGCGAGGAAGTACGATAGAGTTACGATAGCAAGCACAGCAAGTGAGTACCCACTTGCGGATTTTTGCTTGTTGGGATAATCCCAAACCCTTATGAAGAACGGAGGCGTTTTATGGCGAACCGAAAACGGAACATACAGATGAAATTCTGGGTCACGGAGGAAGAAAAACGCCTCATTGACGAGAAGATGAAAAAACTCCCGACGCAGAGATACGGCGCGTACCTGCGAAAGATGGCGATTGACGGATATATCATCCACACGGATATGTCAAGTCTGAAAGAGATGAACAAGGCACTTTTCTCTATCGGCAGAAACATCAATCAGATCGCAAAACGGTTGAATGCCGGAGGCACCGCCTACAAAGCCGACATGGACGAGATACGGGAGAGGATGGAGCAGATATGGCAGTTACAAAGACGCATCCTATCAAACGGGCGCTGAAAGCGGCGATTGACTATATCTGCAACCCCGACAAAACAGACGGTTGCCTGCTCGTTTCCGCCTACGGCTGTGCCGCCGAGACCGCCGACATTGAATTTGCCTGGACGCGCCGCCATGCCATCGACAAAGGTACGAACCTGGGCCGTCACCTGATACAGGCGTTTGAACCGGGTGAAGTGTCGCCGGAAGAAGCCCACGAGATCGGTATGCAGCTTGCGAAAGAAATCCTGGGCGGCAAATATGAGTTTGTCCTGACAACGCACATTGACAAGGATCACGTTCATAATCACCTGATTTTTAATGCGGTTAGCTTTGCGGATCATAAGCACTATCATTCCAACAAACGGAGCTATCAAGAAATCCGCCGCGCTTCCGACCGATTATGTAAAGAACACGGTCTGTCCGTCGTTGTTCCCGGACAGGACAAAGGCAAAAGCTACATTGAACATCAAGCCGTGCGGAATGGCACGAGCTATAAAGCAAAGTTGAAAACGGCGATTGACCGGCTCATTCCGTCCTGTTCGGATTTTGAAGAACTGATTGCCCGTCTGGAACGCGAAGGATACAAAATCAAGCGCGGAAAATTTATATCCTACCGCGCCTCCGATCAGGAGCGGTTCACCCGTATGAAAACGCTTGGGATCGACTACACAGAGGAAGCCGTCAGAGCGCGGATCGCCGGAGGCTCCCGTCCTTCCCGTCAGCCGAAACATCGTGACGGCCGGATCAGCCTGCTCATTGATATTCAGAACAATCTCAAAGCGCAGCAGAGCGCGGGGTTCACGCATTGGGCAAAGCTGAACAATCTGAAACAGGCGGCAAAGACCATGAACTTTCTGACCGAACATGGAATAGACAGTTATGCGCGGCTCACGGAAAAGCTCTCTGCTATAACAGACAAACGGAACCGCGTACACACTGAGATCAAGACAATCGAAGCGCAGCAAGCCGATCTTGCACTTGTGATGAAACACGCCTCTACCTATCGGAAGCTGAAACCGATTTACGAGCAATATAGACGGTCGGGCGATAAAGAGAAATTCATGCGCGGTCATGAGAGTGAGATCATCATTCTCTTTGAAGCTGCCGCCCGGGAGCTGAAACGGCTGAATGCCGTTCCTCTGCCCTCATCGGAAAAGCTGAACGCTGAACTTACTGCACTTGCTTCAAAAAAAGAAACGCTTCTTGCGGAATACAAAACGGCACGCACCAAAGCGCAGGAATACGAGACCGTCAGACAGAATGTGAACGCGCTGCTGTCTGTTCTGAAAGAGCAGGAACAGGAAAAGCGCAAGCAGCTTGAATAGGAGGTTATCATGACACGCAAAGAATCCCCGACCGCGTTTATAAAGAATACGCTTTTGCCCGTCGCTGCCGCGGCAATGTTGTTTTTCATTTTCAAATCCGCCTGCACAAAGGACGGAATCACGGACTATTTTATGCTGTGGCTTCTGTGCGGACTGCCGTTCGGAATCCATCGGATGTTTATTTGGATCATACCGGGCGGTCGCTCTTTTGGCGGAAGTATCGCCGTGTTTGCATTGAATATCCTGCTCGGCGCGGTCATAGGCGGGATCGTCCTTATATGGTAGCCGGCCAATTAATATCCAATATTATGCAGATATCAGCCACCTCTTATTGACTAATCGCTCCTTGCGTGATATAATAAAATAGGGAGTATTAAATATATTTGAGGTGGCAGGATGGCTAATAAAGCAATTATATCAAAAAGAAATGAACGATTACTTCACACTAAAAGCGGAAATCGTTGTGCCTTGTGTAAGGCTCTTTTAACTGATCCAGAGAACACATCTGCCGCTTGCCTGGGTGAAAATGCGCACATTTACGGAGAAAAGCCGGATGCAGCTCGTTATGATGCATCAAAGGATAAGAAATTCGTAAATAGTGAAAGCAATTTAATATTCCTATGTTGTAATTGCCACAAAAAAGTTGATACCGATGTTGCATCATATCCCGCAGACGATTTATTTGCTTTGAAAGCTAAACATGAAAAGTGGGTCGTAGAAATGCTAGAGCAAGAATCTGTCTCGTATAGCTTTGCCGAACTTGAGGTTTTGGCAAAATATCTTATGTCATCTGCGGCTACATCTAAGGCCACATCTTCGTATTCATTGCTGAAAATTAATGAAAAGATTCAAAAGAACTCCTTGCAGCCGTTTAAGATGTATATCACGATGGGATTATCAAGCAATTCAACTATTGATGATTATTTAAATAAACACCCGGATCCTCTATTCGCAACACAATTGACAAATATAATGGCTTCGAAATATCAAGATTTAAAATCACAAGGCTTAGATAATGAAGAAATATTTTCCGAATTATGGGATTTCGCAAGTGGAAAGAAATCCGATTTTTCATATAGAGCCGCCGGCCTAGGCATATTAACATATTTCTTTGAAAAATGCGAGGTGTTTGAAAAGTGATTTTGCCTGATAAAAACATCAGACTTGAGTATTCCCTGTTAAGTTGCGGTGCAATATTATTGGCTGAAATCACAGAGCCTCAAACCCTTTCGTTATTATGGGATAAAGTAAGATGTAATGAAGCACTAGTTAGCTATGAGAAATTCCTGCTTACACTGGATTATCTATATATAATCAACACCATTACTCTAAAGGATGGGATGATTGCGAGGTGTAAAAATGATTCACTCAATCAAGAGTAATAATCCAAACTTTAAGTCTGTAACTTTTCACTCTGGTTTCAATGTGATTTTAGCAGATCGAAGTCGTGATGATAAGACTGAAGACAAGCAAACCAGAAATGGCGCAGGAAAAACAACATTGGTTGAAATAATACATTTTTGTTTGGGTTCTCAGGTCACGGTTAATTCTGTCTTTAAGAATGAAAATCTCAAGGGTTGGTCGTTTATATTAGAGATAGATATTGGTGATGAAGTCTATGAAATCGAGCGGTTTACAGATTGTCCTTCTAAAATATATATTGACGGAGACACATTAACTTTAAAATTTGAATGCAAGTATGATAAAAAGGCTAAACGTTATTATGTTACGCCCAATTCTTTTAACAAGGCAATGTTGGAAGAGTTTTATGGCATTGTAGTGACAGAAAACAATCAAGAACGTGTGCCTTCTTTCCGAGAGTTGATTTCATATACCATTCGAAGAAATGTTGAAGGATATAAAAGTGCTTTTGAGTTTTTTTCTCGTCAAAAGGCTTCAAGTGTTCAAATATGTAATGCCTACTTTTTAAATTTAAGTATGGAATATGCCGGCCAATTTCAGAATTTGAAGGAGAAAAAGAAAGGAATCGAAGACTATAAAAACGCTACGAAATCAGGGGTGATTGGCACATTTAGCTTGAATATTGGTGAATTAAACACAGAGGTTATTACACGACAAAAAGAAGTAGATTCGCTTAAAGAACAATTGGACACTTTTCAGGTTCACCCGCAATATGAAGATATTTCAAAAGAAGCAGACTTCTTAACCAGCGAAATACATAAACTTACCAATACTCGTATATTACGCAAACGTTTATTAGAAAGATATGAGACAAGCGATGCAGAGGAAGGCTCTGGTTTGCCTATTTCAGATATCGAAAAAATCTATGCAGAAGCAGGCGTTCTGTTCCAAAATTCTATCATTCACCCACTTTCGGAAGTAATTGAATTTCATAAAGCAATCGTTTCCAACAGAAAAGAGTATTTACGAAATGAAATTTCAACTCTACGAAAAGATATCGCGGAGATTAACAATCGGATTAGTGATTTAAGCACACAACGGTCTAAAAAAATGAAAATACTTGAAACGCATGGTGCATTAACAGAGTATGTTTTAATTCAAGATCGCTATGCAGAAGCCAAACAACTCTTAGAGGATGCAAAAAAGAGACTAAACTCTGCGGAGTACATTGAAGATAGCAAGAGTAGATTGAAAATTGAAAATCAAGAGTTGCTAATCAAATCTCGCCAAGACTATAACGAGCGTATTCAGATAAGAGAACAAGCTATATCATTGTTCAAATACAACACCGAATTTCTTTACCCCGAAGGTGGCACTTTAACAATTGATTTAAAAGAGACAGGATACTCTTTCGGAGTTGATATCAAGAGTTCAAGAAGTCAGGGCGTAAACTATATGAAAGTGTTTTGCTATGATATGGTATTGGCTGAGTTAGGCCGTGCAAGGAGTCACTATCCCGATTTTCTTGTCCATGACAGTACTATTTTTGATGGAGTAGATGAACGGCAGGTGGCTCGAGCGTTGATGCTTGCGCAGTTGAAATGCAAAAAATTGGGATATCAATATATTTGCCTTATCAATTCTGACATGATTCCATATCAAGAATTTGATGATGAATTTACTTCTCATTTTAATAGTAATATCATATTGAGAATCTCAGACAATCAAGAAAAAGGTGGTTTGCTAGGAATACGTTTTTAAAAGCATGGATTGTGAAATGCAAATCGGTTCTTAAAAAAGTAAAAAGGAGCGCAACCCTCGGACAAACCGAAGGCTGCGCTCCCTTTGTATTTTGAAAGTGTTGATTATTCCGTTTTCCCGGTCGTACAGACAGAGAAAATCCCTATGAAAGAAATCCTACTGTCCATACTGTAAAAATCACTCACAGTGTCCTATTCGCTCATTTCTGAACCCTTATTCTCACGCTTTTTTGACCGCACGGATAGATAGCGCGGACAGGTGATGAGAATTGCCCGGAAACTCTGTTTGCAGCCGTGAACACACCTGCGGCAAACGGCGTTATACTGCCGCCTGCCGTTTTCTCCGATGAAGAACGACCATTCCAGCCGCCATTTCTTGCTTCTGCTCATCGGTCGTTATGTTCGGGCGCGCTTCTTCCCTCACGCGCCTTTTCGGGCGGTGTACGCTCGGAGCATTCCCGTTTTGCCTCGGCAAGCCGTTCACGGATGGACGGCTTTTCTTTTGTTTCCTCACGACTGCCGTTATTGATGATCCCGTCGATCATGCCGTAATCGTCCTCCATGCTCATTTCCGCGTTTTTCAGAGGATTGTCCTTCTCGTGTTCCGGTTCGCGGAGAACGGCAAACGCACGGGTACCGTTGCCCATGATGAGATATTTGCGGTCGTCGGATTCATGGTGAACACCGTAACCCGCCGCCTGCATTTGCTCTTTGGTCAGGTCGGTCAGCGAAAAACTGCCGCGCGGGGTCTGCACCCGTTCGCCTGTCAGATGGTCGTCAGGCTGTTCGGGGCGCTCATAAAACCTTGCCCGATCTTCTAAAAGCGAATTGTCCTGGGTTGGGTCATAGCCTGTTTCAAGCTCAAACTCTGAAATCCTGCCGGGTAGAATATCGTCGCCGACCTCCGCCAACTGCTCCAGCATTTCACGGAGAACAGCTGTTTTGCCCTCCAAGAGCAGATCGGCAATCAACTCCTTCTGCTCCTGCGGTTCGGGACGCTGCGCCGCATACTGCGGATCGTGCTGACGGAAAAAATCGTCAAGGTCATAGGCAATATCGGTAGCCATATCCACACGGTCCGCCTCAGACAGCTTTTCTTCGTCCAATTCATAGGCTTTCACACGGTATTCCTCCGGAATGTTCTCCGGATTGCCGTCGTATTCCTCATAAAAGCGGTCGCCCGTGTCGCGCACATATCCGAACTCGGTGAAGTTTCCGCCTTCTTCAATGGCAATATCGCGTCCGTATGCCTCGTAGTCGATATAATCCTTCAAATGCTCCGGCACCTGCATCATGTCAAGTTCCTCTATGTAGTACCTACCCAAGTCCTCATGATCGTCGATATTGGGGTACACGTCGTAGCAGTCAAGGTTTTCGGTCAGATTGATAATATCCTGCAAGCTGCTCGTGTGGTCGCCCACTTCCATAGCGGCGCAAAACTGATTGTATTCGCACTTGTCCATGTTATCGAGTTTTGACGCAAGGTAATTCAGCTCATCCAGATTGGCATACTCGCCGAGCTTATCATATAGACCGTCCACATAGCAGTCATAGTCGGTTATGAACCATTCCTCATAGGGACAGCCGAAATCGTCCTTCTGCCCGATCCCGATACGGTCAAATACGGTTCTCAGCTCGTCGGCAGTGGTCGGGAATTTGACCCATTCGCCCACAAGCTCCCCCTCGTTGTATTTGCCGAGATTGGTCACAAACGCAGCAAAGGGATAATCCTTGTCGTATTCATAAAGCGGCATTTTCTCACCTCCTTAAAGTTCCTGCTCGTCTTTGCTTTTTGCCGCTGTGTGCGGTTTTGCGGAACACTCTTTTTTGTTCTGCTCCAGCCGCTCGCGAATCGTCGGCTTCCGGTCGCTCTCCGTGCGTTCTGTGGATTTTTCATGCTGCCATTCGTCGCCGGAAAGCGAGATGTAGCCGTGTTCGGTGAAATACCCCTGTTCCTCCTTCGCGGCATACTGCCCGAACGGAACGGGATCAATGGCGCTCAGAAGCTCGGGCGGGTAAAGAATATCCGTATGCTGTGCGATGAAACGCAGCCCCAGGTCGTTCAGATCACGGATATTCGGCTCCAATACGAAATAATCCGTATTTGCGGCAAACTCGCAAAACTGCTCCGCCTCGGTCAGGCGAAACGGTGAATCCTGCACCGCCGCAAGTAATTCTTTCTCTTTGGGAGAAAGGGCGGCGATTGCCGCCCTCACTTCGGGCAAACTCTCCACTGCCTTATTTTCTGCCATGCGTACCGTCCTTTCTTTTCGGAAATTCCAGCTTGAAATTGATGTACTTGCTGCCCGTATCGTCAAGGATGACCGTGGCGTCATACGTCTCGCCGCGCTTTTCCGACCACAGCCCTTTGACATTTGTTCTGCCTTTTGTGAGCAGATCGACCGCCATCTTTTTAGTGAGTTCCTTTTTGCGGGAAGTCCAGAAGCGGTCATTTTTCCATAAGACAAACGAACAGGAACGGTCGGAACACGCGAAATTCTTCTTGCCCTCATACACGGGCTTTCCGCAGCGGGGACAGTTGCCGACTGTCTCTTTTTCGGGCGCGAACAACTTTTTCCCTTCCTCTGAAATATGGGAGTAGGTCGAAACGATATCTTCAACCATAGCGCGGATACCGTTCAGAAAAGCGTCCGCGTCGCCGCCTTTTGAGATATCCGTCAGCTTTTGTTCCCACTCTGCCGTCAGCATGGGAGAGGTGAGCGGTTCGGGGAGGACGGTGACAAGATTCAGCCCTGCCTTTGTCGGAATCAGATTCTTGCCTTTGCGCTCCACAAAACCGGCAGATACCAGCTTTTCAATGATTGCCGCGCGTGTTGCCGGCGTGCCGAGCCCTTTTCGCTCCGCTTCATCCGGCATATCCGTGCTTCCGGCACTCTCCATAGCAGACAGAAGCGTATCTTCCGTAAACGGTTTGGGAGGTTGCGTGTAATGTTCGGTAACATCCGCCGTTACGCCGTCAAAGGTTTGCCCTTCGGTGAAAATCGGCAAGTCGGTGCTGCCGCTGTCCTCCGACTTTTCTTTGAGAGACGAACGGAAAAGCCTTTCGATCTCCCGCCAGCCTTCGGAAAGAATATGTTTGCCTTTTGCTGTGAAAATGTTGCCCTCGCACTCAAAAGTTGCCGTTACCGTCTCATATACATACGGTTCCGCGGAGGCGCACAGCAGCTTGCAGCATACGAGAAGAAGTAGATTCTGCTCACCCACGGGAAGCCCTCCGATATCCGCTTTTTCTATCTCCATTGTCGGGATAATGGCGTGATGGTCGGTCACATCCTTATCCGAAATCATGCTGCTGACATCCGGGAAGAAATCGCGGCAGCCGTCAAAGGGCGGCAGTTTCGCCGCAAGGTGAAGAACACAGACCGCCGTTTCCGCCATATCGGAGGTAAGATATCGGCTGTCGGTACGGGGATAGGTCAGGAGTTTCTTTTCATAAAGACTTTGGGTGTAGTCTAAGGTTTGTTTCGCCGTGTATCCGAAAACGCGGTTCGCCTCACGCTGTAAGGTCGTCAGATCATAGAGCTTCGGAGGCTGTTCCTTTTTTTGTTCACGTGTGACCGAAAGGCACTTGACGCTCTTTCCGTCACATTCGGATTTCAGCTTCTGCGCGTCCTCCGGGGAGATGATCTTCTCCGAAAGAGCCTCCGCACCGCCAACATTCAGGCGCACATGATGGTATTTCTCTTTGCGGAACAGGGCGATTTTCGTTTCGCGCTCACAGAGCATGGCAAGTGTCGGTGTCTGGACACGCCCGACATTCAGCGTGCGGTGATACAGAACCGAAAACAGGCGCGTTGCGTTGATTCCGACAAGCCAATCCGCCTTTTGACGGCAAAGTGCAGAACGGTAAAGCGCTTCATATTCTTCTCCCGGTCGGAGATTTTTCATTCCCTCACGAATTGCGCTGTCCTCCATCGAGGATATCCACAGACGTAGGATCGGCTTTTTGCACTCTGCCATTTCATAGACCAAGCGAAAGATCAACTCACCTTCGCGCCCAGCGTCACAGGCGTTTATCACCGTACCCACATCCGCGCGGTTCATGAGCGCACGGAGGTTTTCAAATGCCGCATCCTTTTCGGGCGCGATCACATAGCGGAACGGCTCCGGAAGAATGGGAAGATCGTCATACCGCCACTTTTTGAAATCCTCACTGTATCCCGCCGCGTCCATCGGGCAAACCAAATGTCCGATACACCACGACACAAGATATTCGTCATTCTGAAAATAACCGTTTCCGATCGGTTTGATACCGAGCGCGGCGGCAATGGATTTTGCCACACTCGGCTTTTCTGCGATAATCAGTTTCATTCGCCGTCCTCCGTTTCGTCCGTGTCATTCGGCTCATCTTCGTTCAGATATTCTTCGTCCTCCAAGTCAAAATCGTCGATCTCGGAAGGAATCCGCTTTGATTTACCCATTTTCGGCTTCACGACAAAGAAGTAGATCACCGCACCGCCGCCCGCGGCAAGAATCAGCACCAATACGGGAATGAGCGCGTTGCTTTTCTTTTCGTTATCGGGATTTTCCGTATCGTCGGTTTTATCAGGTGCGGTCGTCTCGTCGGGCTGCTTCTCCACACCCGCACACTCGCTGATTTTCACAAGACATACGGGACACGCCGTGTTGATCGCACCCACAGAACACTTTTCGGTACAGGTGCAGGCGGCAGGTTCCGTGTCGGTATCTTCGTCCTTTATCAACGCCAAAAGATCGGCTTCATCCACCTGATTCAGAAAATGCACGGTATATTCGCCCTCATCGTCACGGTCGATGATGATATAAAACACATTTCCGTTTTTCGTCTGCACCGTGATAAACTGTTTGCCGCCCGTTCTATCGTTTCCGATATCGTCGATCAGCGTCAGGTTGCCGTCCGGCGTGAGCGGCGGTTCGGACGTCTCCGGCGTACCGCCCGCGCCGCCGAGCAGAGACAGGATAGCGTCACGGATAGCGGAAAGGTCAAGCCCTTCCGGATCAATATTGCCGATGACGGATTGAAAGTCCTCCGGTAGCGTCGGCACTTCCGCCCCCGTTTCTTCGGCGGGAGTGTCAAATTCTCCGTCCTCCGGATTCTCACACGCAAATGCGGTGACGGAGAAAGCGACAATACACAGTATCACCGTCAGAAGGAGCGCCCACAGGCGATAGAATCCTTTATACTTCATCGTCCGCGTCCTCCGTTTCGTTGGTTTCATTGTCTGCCGTCATGCTGTCCGGCAGAACGATCAGACCGCTTGCATAGGCTTTCAGGAACGCAGTCAGTTCCTTGTTATCCATCTTCACGGCTTTCACCATGCGGACGATTTCAAGATTTTCTTCTTCCGAAAGCTGACTTTCCAGCGTTCGCTGTCTCTTTTGCAGCTCCGTGATTTTTTCCTTGATTTTCGCAATGTCATTGCGGATTTTATCTGCTGTTGCCATGTAATAATACCTCCGTTTTATCGTGATTTGTTGTATTCTGAATCGGGAAACAGATCCTCCCGGTTTCCGAGCGTTGCCATATATGTGGCGAAAAGCTCTAACTGTTCGCTGTCAAGCACCTGCGCCGCAAGGCTTTCAAGCCCTTTGTTTGTGAGTGAAACGCGGAGAATGTAATAGTTATACGACACTTCGAGCTCATAAGTATAAGTTTCCGTGACGGTTTCTCCCGTTTCGGGGTCGGTGTAAAATCGGGTTCCTTCCCGCGTCTCTGTTCGGTACCTTGTTTCGGTGATGACCTCTGTCGCAAGCGTGTACTGCTTTTCAAACAGTGCGGCAAGCTCGTTCGTTATCTCGTCATAGGTGAATACCCCTTCGTGCATTGCCGACAGAATGGAAATGAGCACATACGGATCATGTCCGATTTCGTCCGCCGCCACCTCGTATTCGTCGTATCCGGGATAGTACGCGGAAACATTATCAAGGACATTCTGTGTGCCTGCCTCCATTGCAAGATAGGCGTTTTCTGCCGCGTAAATATCCCTGTCCTCCGAGAGATAGGAAGAACCCATCATTGTTCCCGAACCCGAACCGAACATCATGGAACAGGAAGAAACGCCGCCGATGAGCAGCATGACCACCATAGCGATTCCCACGACAATGAGAATGACCTTCCAATGCCGCTTGACAAAAGCCGCCGTTTCTTTTACGGCTTCCTTCGTCCGCTTCGCCGCGTTCTTTGCGGTCTGTGCCGTATTTTTTGTGCGCTTCTCGGTTTTGCGTATTTCTTTTGCGTAATCCCGTTTGATCCGCTGTTTCTGCATAAAGCGGGAGACCGGGTTGGAGGCGGCAAGCGTCGGATCGTCATGGAGTGCCTTTTGGTAAAGATACTCTGCGTTTGCTTTAATTGACGCATTTTCCGCCTTCACCGCGTTGCGCCAGGGCTTTGTCCTTCGGTGACGGATCGCCGCGCGGACGCGGCTGCCGGCATAACTCACGCCGCGTTCGGTTATGAGTTCGCCGCGGTGTCCCGCCTCCACACCGACATTTTCATGTTCCACCTGCCGTATCTTGCTGTGCGCTGTTGCTCTCAGTTCCTGCATGGGACGGGAGAGTGAATTGTGGTGCAGCTTGCCGTTCGGCTTTTTCTCCGTTTCCTCAAAATGCAGCCTTGTCTTGCCTTTGCCGGTTGCCTCGTTGAAAGTGCGCTCTTTGCGGAGAACACGCTTTTTCGGAATCGCGTCTTTTGCCGCGTCCAGCTTATCTGCCGCGCGGTCGGAACGGGAGATCGGCTTTTTGAGCATTGGATCGGCGCGTTCCTCATCCGAAAATTGCAGACGGGAGGACGGACGGCGGCGGACAGCAGAACCCTGCCGCACCGCCTTTTTGTCCGCTTTCGCCTGCTTCTTTGTGTGTTTGGCTTCCCGGTGTTCCGTAGCACGCGCGGCAAGATCGAGCGCCGCGTTTGCCGATTCTTCGGGAGATGAGGCAAGTTCCGTTTCGGGCTCACGGCTGCTGATACGCTCCACCTCACCTGTGTCAAGGTTCTCCGACACCGCGCCGTCACGGGTCATCTTTTGCGTAACCTTGTCGGTCGCTTTCAACTCTTTCAGGAACAGTCACCGTCCTTTCCGTATGGGCAATGCTCGCCGCAGGTCCCGTTTTCGATCATGGCAATATAGCGGAAGATCGGGTATGCCTGCGGAGGGCAAACGGCGTTGCCGAGCGTTTTCAGACGGAGCGCACGCCCGTCCATGCGCTCGGTCATGCGGGGGATTCCTTCGGGTTCGCGTTCCCAAAGGATACGTCCGTCCATCCCTTCGGGAATCCCATCAGCCATTCCACCCAATCGGGGTTCAGTGCCGCCGTTTCGGATATCGGTTGTTCCAGGGCTATCATTTGCGCCGAGAGATTCCCGTCCTTCTTCACATGAGAGAATGCGGTCGGTTTCAAGGTCGAGCGGAATCCGTCCGACGCCATCGGGGTCAGATAGAATACCGCCGCCGACAGGCTGAGGCTCCAGATCGCCCCGTTTCGGTTCCTCTTGCGGAATATCCCATTGTC
>QALA01000028.1:0-18545 GCA_003343565.1 Verrucomicrobiota bacterium
GAGCTCCAGCGTCTCCCCGTTGACAATCATTTCATCTGCAAATACGGCGGTCTCCTGGGCGGACATGTCCTTAAAGAAAATAGCCATTATCAGGGCGGCCATTTGGAAATCGGGCATCTCGTTGTCGAGAATGGAGTCGACAATATTGCGAACCTCCTCTTCGGTAAACTCGTGCCCCTCGCGCTTTTTTTCAATCAAATATGCGTAAGAGGGCTTTAGTGAGGCCTTACCAATGAGTTTTCTGATTGCCATACGTCTATTTCTCCGATTAAAAAATTAATTCGGCATGGGGCGCAGCGCGGCCCATTTCCGCCATTAGTATATATATGTGAATATTTTTAAGCGTTTGTCGAGAAAATTTTTCTCGCCCCGCATCACGCGTTCGCATTTTGCGACACATGCGCCGGCGCGAAAAAAAATGGAGAACGCACGTCCCCCAAAAGGCGCGCGCTTGAACGCGTTTTGACACGCAAATCGGCGCAAAGGTCCAAAAACGCCTCAAACCCCGCCCGAAAGATTGGCCCGGAGGCCGCACCCGGAAGTTTTTTTAAGCTTGGCAAGCGGCAAACTTCGTTTACAACTTCCCAAATAATGGGAAACTTAAAAAGAGAAAAAACGGGTAAGCCGTCATTTGAAGAGTCGCTCAAAAGTCTGGAGGAGCTGCTCGACCGGCTGGAGAATCCGTCGCTGCCGCTCGACGAGCTAATAGTCTCCTACGAAAGCGCGCGCAAGCGGCTGGAGGAATGCAGGAAACTGCTCGACGAAGCCGAGCTAAAAGTTAAAACCCTCTCCAAAAACGGCGCCGAAGAGCCGTTTGATTCGGACGAATAGTTCTCCCGAATCCCCAACTTTTTCACGGAATCAAAGCCGCTAAAGCGCCATGGCAATACTTGAAAAAATCAATTCGCCCAAAGATTTGCATGATCTGTCAATAGAGCAGCTAAACGAGCTCGCCTACGAAATACGGCAGGAAATTATCGACGTGACGTCGCAGAAGGGCGGCCATGTCAGCCCGAACCTCGGAATCGTCGAGCTGAGCATCGCGTTGCACAGGGTGTTTCAAACGCCGAAGGACAAAATCCTCTTCGACGTCTCCCACCAATGCTACACGCACAAGCTCCTCACGGGAAGAAACGGGGAGAAGTTCAAGAGCCTGAGGCAGTCGGGCGGCATCAGCGGATTCTGCAATCGGTTTGAAAGCGAACACGACGCCTTCGGGGCCGGACATGCCGGAACTGCCGCCAGCGCCGCCCTGGGGCTTGCCGTCGCGCGGGACAAAAACGGCGGAAGCGAAAACGTCGTGGCCGTTTTGGGCGACGCTGCGCTCACAAACGGTATCACGTTTGAGGCGTTCAACAACATCGCCTCTTCCACGAAGAAGATGATAGTCGTTCTCAACGACAACGAGATGTCCATTGCAAAAAACGTCGGCGCCATAGCAAAATACCTAAACGACGTAATAACCAACCCCGCCTACAACCGGCTCTACTCGGACATCAACGCGTTTTTGACGAAAAACCCCATAGGCACGGCGCTCGTAAAGACCACGGAGAAGGCGGCCATGAGCGCAAAGAGCTTCATAGTGCCGTCGTCGCTGTTCGAGTATTTTGGAATGACGTACCTCGGCCCGATCGACGGGCACGACATCGCCCTGATGGAAAAGTATCTCAACTACTGCAAAAACGCCGCGCGGCCGGTTTTGCTGCACATTTTGACGAAAAAGGGCAAGGGGCTGGAAGTCGCCATGCGCAATCCCGAAAAATTCCACGGGGCGACCCCTTACAACATCATTACGGGGGAATCCACGTCGAACGCCGACAAGTCCGTGCCGAACTATCAGGACGCCATGGGCAAAACCCTGCTAAAGTACGCCAAAAACGACAAAAAGATAGTCGGCATAACGGCGGCGATGGCGTCGGGCACGGGGCTGTCCTACATAAAGAACGAGCTTCCTGAACAATTTTTCGACGTCGGAATAGCCGAGGAGCATGCCGCCGTATTTGCGGCGGGCATGGCCTGCGAGGGCTTTAAGCCCGTCGTCGCAATCTACTCCACGTTCATGCAGCGCGCCTACGACTGCGCGATGCACGACATCTGCCTGCAAAAACTTCCCGTCACATTCTGCCTGGACCGCGCCGGCCTAAGCCCGAACGACGGCGCAACGCACCACGGGCTTTTCGACATATCCTTCCTCCGCCCCCTGCCGAACGCCGTGATAATGCAGCCGTCGGACGAAGACGAGCTTGCCGACATGCTCCATACTGCGATAGAGAGCGGGCGGCCCTGCTTTATCCGCTATCCGCGCGGGAAGGCGGAGGGCGTGCCGATCAAGGAGACTCCCCGGACGCTGGAGATAGGCAAGGCAAAAACGGTCGCAAAGGGCGACGGGAGCATTTGCATATGGGCGCTGGGCAACATGGTCAAAACGGCAAAGACGGTCGCGGCCATACTGAATGAAAAGATGGGGGTGAGCGTCGGGATAGTCGACGCGCGGTTCGCAAAGCCGCTGGACGAACAGTTGTTCAAAAAGACCGCCGAGGAAAACAAATTCATAGTCACTATCGAAGACCATGCCGCATCGGGAGGATTCGGTTCCGCGGTTGCGGAATTTTTCGCGGCGGAAAAAATACGCACGCCTTTGGAAATAGTCGGCTGGCCCGACAAATTCATTCCCCACGGAACGGACGTCGCCGCGTTACGCCGCCAATTCGGGTTGGCGGAGGAACAGATTGCCTCGCGCATCGCAAACGGCTTTAAGTCCGCGGACGCCTGACCAGCCCCGCGCGCACAATAGCGCGCAATACTGCGAACACCGCCCGCAATAACCGCACGCGGTTTCACACCGCCCGCGCAACGCCGCCCGCAACTTTTGTGCCGCGCGCAATTCCACATGCCGCGTGCAATTCCGCATGGCGCGCCGATTCCGCATCGTGCGCCTGCCGGATTCATGCGCAATACTTATTCGTTTTCGCCCGCACTCGTTTTTCCTCGCAGTACCTATTCGTTTTCAAATGCGAATTTTCGCGCCATGCGCAACTTGCACTGCGCGCCGATTCCCCAATACCCCCGCCCCTTTCACACTGGAACGCGGGATTCCGCCGAAACGGACACTTGCGAATATATCCGAATACGTACACACAACACCGCCCGCAATAACCGCACGCAGTTTTATACCGCCCGCATAATAACGCATAACTTTTGTGTCGCGCGCAATTCCGCATGGCGCGCCGATTCCATACCGTGCGCCTGCCGGATTCATGCGTAATACTTATTCGTTTTCGCCCGCACTCGTTTTCCTCGCCGCGCCTATTCGTTTTCAAACGCGAATTTTCGCGCCATGCGCAACTTGCACTGCGCACCGATTCCCCAATGCCCCCGCCCCTTTCACACTGGAACGCGGGATTCCGCCGAAACGGACACTTGCGAATATATCCGAATAAAAAGAATTCCGTTTTTCGCATGTCCCGCCATGCGCGCGGCGGGCGGAAATCGGCAAACTGCGAAAAAATCCCCCCAAAAAAATGGCGTCGGCACGCTCTCTTTTGCGCTTGAAAGAATCAAAATGCGCATTACACATTTTAAATGTCCGACGAACATTCGTCGAAAAACCGCATAAAACCCATAAAATCGAACTTGCCGAAGCAAAAGCTGTCTCAAATTACATCGACTGCGCCGATTATCGGCAAGCGAATTAACATAAAGCAAAACATAATGAGAAAATTTAGCATTGCAATTCTGGCGGCGGCAGCCGCATTTGCCCTCCCCTGCTTCGCGGCGACTTCCGCGGCAAAGGAATCGGGGGCGGAAAAACTCAAGACGGAAATTGAAACCGACTTTGAAAAGGCCATGGACGCGGCGAAAAAGGAGGGGAAAATCGTCATGCTGGAGTTCACCGGCTCGCAGTGGTGCCCGCCGTGCAAAATGTTCCACAAGTTTATATTGGACAGCGAAAAATTCGGCAAATACGCGAAGGAAAAAATGAAGGTTGTCCTCGCCGACTTCGACAGAAGCGGAAATCCGACTACGAAAGAGCAGGCCGAAAAACATGCCAAACTTGCGGAAGAGTTCGGAGTGCGCGCCTTTCCTACAATCATCTTGATAAATCCCAAGGCCAACTCCATCACAAAGATTGAGGGCCTGCCGGCAAGAAAGCCGGAGGACATGATTGAAATAATCGAAAGCTTCAAGGAAAAGACCGAATCGGCCGCAGCTCCGGCTTCGGCGTCGGCACCTAAAAAGGCCGCGCCAAAGAAAGCTAAAGACGCTTCCGCCGGCTAATTTGCGCCCCGTCCGGCGTTTGGCCGTCCGCGGCGCGCCATGTACGGCGCAATAAGATAGTCCGCTGAAACTAAAAAAATTCCGGCACGCAAAACCCCGCCCGTAAATTCGCAGGCGGGGTTTTTTATGCGGGCCGACTCCGGGCGCATTGCCTTGCGCGCCGGCGTTTCAACCGCAAAGGCGACGAAGAGTCCCCCCCCCCTGCTCTCCCAGGCCGCCGCTGATTAAAAACGGCAAATAACAAAATGCATAAGGCGCGCCCATGCGCCGAATCAAAAAGCCAAATTTTGCAAAAATGAATCGGCATTCAGGAAAAGCCTTCCGTTCCAGGGGGCGGCGCGGCCGATTCCCCGGTTTCGCAGGACGCTCTCGAAATCCCGAAGCACAACGCAAATTCAAACGCCGCGCGCGTTTGCGAGCCCATCGCGCGCCAGCTCCCGTTGCAAAAAATGAAGTCTATGTGCCGAACGACGTATTACACCGCCCACCGGAGGCGCACTTCGTTATGGACTGCGAGGAGGCCGGAACGCCCGCTTTGAAAGCGCAATAAACAAAACCGCACGGGGCAACCGCCGGAATTTAAGTTAAAAAATATAAAGCTCCAAACTAAGGCGCCAAACGCTCTATTTTCCAAGTTTTGCCGGTCGCGTCGGCGGGATCGGGCAGATACTCGAAGCGGTCGTGCAGGCGGTTTTCGCGCCCCTGCCAAAATTCAAAGCGCGACGGCTTTATGCGATACCCCCCCCAAAAGTCCGGAAGGGGAATCTTGCCGTCGGCAAATTTGCGCTTCATTTTGTCGAACTGCATTTCCAACAGGGAGCGCGACGAAATAACGCTGCTTTGTTGCGACACCCACGCGCCCAGCCTGCTGCCGAACGGCCTGCTTAGAAAATAGCGCAGGGATTCCGCCGCGGAAACCTTCTCGGCCTCGCCGTTTATGCGCAGCTGCCGCTCCAAATCGAGCCATGAAAACGTCAGCGACGCTTTGGGATTCGCCGCCAAATCTTCGGCTTTCGCGCTATGGTAATTCGTGTAAAACACGAATCCGCGCTCGTCCCACGACTTCAGCAACACCACGCGCCCACTCGGCATTCCCCCCGCGGAAACGGTGGAAAGCACCATCGCGTTCGGCTCCTTCAGTCCACAGTCGCAGGCGTGGGAAAACCACTCCGCAAACTGCGCGTACGGATTGGGATTCAAATCCTTCCTCTCCAATCCGCCCTTCAGATATTCGTTCCTAAATTCAAAGATGTCCATTACAGAACTTCCCTCACGGTCTTTGCGCACACACCTTTGGAGTAAAATTCGTCAACCGCTCCGCAGACCTCGGCCGCCGCAGGAAC
Source organism: Verrucomicrobiota bacterium (assembly GCA_003343565.1). Lineage (GTDB taxonomy): Bacteria > Verrucomicrobiota > Verrucomicrobiia > Opitutales > Intestinicryptomonadaceae > Merdousia. Next base: position 5,622 of record QALA01000028.1, read on the forward strand.
GCAGTGAATCACGTAGTCGCGAACGGGGGCGTCGGCGGGATTCGTGCCGACGCGGTTCAAAAATTCCCCCACGGTAATTTTGTCGGGGGAAAATTCCGGCTTGTACGACACCGCGCCGGAATCGCCGTCGGGCTCGGTTCTGCATATCAGCTTTTTTTCCAGCATGAAATCGAGCGCGGACTTTGCGAGAGACTCGTGCGCCTTGAGCTTGCGGCTCAAAACCGGAAGCGTGGCCGATTCCCCCGTTTCGCAGAACGCCCTCGAAATTTCGACGTACAGCGCAAATTCAAACAGCGCGCGCGTCCGCGAGCCTATCATGCGCCAGTCCTCGTCGTCCGAGATGAAGTCTATGTACTGGACGACGTACGATATCTGCCCGCCCGCCAGAATCACAAACCAGAATATGTAGAGGCTGAACATCGCAACCGCGACTATCGCAAAATATCCGTAAAAATTCTGCTGTTTTACAATGTAGCTTATGTAAAGAAACGACAGTTTGTTGTTGAGCAACAGCAGCGCCATAACCACCGCCGCGCCCGAAAACGCCGGCCCCCAGCGGACCTTTGCGCACGGAAAAAACTTGTAGAAAAACGCCAATACGCAGGTCATCGCGCACAGGCCCAAGATATAGGCAATCCACGGCGCGTATGCGGAGACGAACGGAATGTTCTCTATTGTGGACGTCCATTGCGATGTCGCAAAAAACGTCATTCCGAAAATCGTGCCGACCGTTCCGAAGAAAATCATCGCGAAATAGAACACTATTCTGTGAATCCAATTTCTCCCCTTGCGGACATTCCAGACGTAGTTGAGCGCGCTCTCCATGTTGATGCAAAGCAGCAGACAGGTAAAGAGCATTGCCGCAACCCCCACCGCGCCCGCGGACTTTCCGCCGCGCGATATTTTATTGATAAATTCCATCACCCGCGGATTGATTTTCATCTTGGCAACCTGCGCGTCGGACAGGGTTGCGGACGGCTTTTCGGCGGACGCTTTCCCTGCGGACATTTTCCCAACGGACGCTTTTTCGGCAGACGCCGCGCCTGCGGGATTGGCCGCGAAGGCGGAACCTGCGGCATTCGCGCGGGCCGGAGCGGCGGAAGCGGCGGAACTATTCGCGGCGGCGTCCGCCCCGCCAATGGAACCCGCGCCTGCCGCAACGCCTGCGTTCCCCGCAGCGCCCCCCGCCGAATCGCGCGCGGATTTTTCCGCAGAATCCCGCGGTAAATCCCGTTCCGAGCCGCGCATCGAACCGCGCGCCGAATCGCGCATAAAACCTTGCGCGCCTCCATTCGGCAAGTCCCTCAACGCCCCCCGACCAGCTCCGTCAGACGAAGGCAATTCCGCATTCATCATCTCGTTCATAGCCGGCATCACGAAAACTGCCGCGTCCATAATTTTCGCGTACACGAAGGCCTCGCCCTTGTCGCGGAAAAATATGGTGGAAAAGAGAATCGTTATTGCCAGAATCGGTCCGGTAGCAAGCAATGTCGCATAAGACAGCGACGAAGCCTGCACCGCGACTCTGTTTCTTATTATCCCGTTGACAGTCGAAACCGACGCCCTGAGAACGACCAGTCCAACCTTTCGCGCCCCATGAAGCTGCGAAAGCGGAGTCTCCCATATTCCGCGCCGGAAAAAATCAAACGTCTTTTTTAATATGTTCTTTTTCATAACCAGTTAAAATGCCAAATTGCACCGCACCGCCGCGAAAACCGCGGCGAGCCCGAAAGCGACCGCAAATACAAGCCCGGTGCGCACAGTCAAAACTCCCGCCAACGCCCACGCCGCGCAGCGCCAGGCGCACATATCCGGCGCGCCCGGACACGCGCCCGAATACCAGACGCACGCATACGCCCCCGCAAACGCAAAGCACGCAAAGCGCACAAAGCCGAACGGCACAGCCCCCAGCGCAAACGCCGACGCCGACAGAATCGAAAACAGCGCGCCGAGCGCGCGCAAAGACAACAGCTTCTCGCGCTGAAAGCCGCCCGCCCGCAAATCGAAGCCGAAGAATCCGAATTCGACAAAAAAGTACGCGAGCAAAAATGCGGCCGAAACCAAAACGGCCGCCCGCCCGCGCCGCTCCGAATCTCCGGCGTTTTCGATTCCCCCGGAAACATCGCGCCCGCGTTTGCCGCCGTCAGATGCGCCGCCTTTAGAAACGCTCATTTCAAATGCCTTCTTGGATCCTCAGCCCAGCCGAGCTTGCTCCTCAAAATCGCGAAGTGCGAATGCCCCTTAAGCCTTAGAAATTTCAGCGAGCAAGCCGACACGGAAATATCCACTTCGCTCCCCTCCTCAAGGTCGGCAATCCGCCGTCCGTCGGCGATGAACGCGCTTCGCCCGCCGAGGCAGTGGACGCGAACCCTGGATTCCTCGCCGTAAATGAGGCTCCTGTTGCTGAGCGTGTGCGGGCATATCGGCGTCATCACAAACGCGCGAGTTTGGGGGTGGATCAGCGGCCCGCCCGCGGAAAGATTGTATGCGGTCGAACCCGTCGGAGTAGAGAATATCACGCCGTCCCCCGCGCATGCGGCTATGAACTCGCCGTCGGCGTCTATGCGGAAGGTCGATATTCCGTCCGCGCGCGAATCCTTCATTACAAAATCGTTTAAGGCCACGTACTTTTTCCCGCCGAAATCGGCTTCGAGAAGCGATCGGGAAATCTCCCTGCCGCCGCCGGAAACAAGGCATATGAAATCTTCGCGGGAAATCTCCTCATTGTAGCTGGCCAAGAAGCCGAGCTTGCCGAGGTTTATTCCGAACACGGCAATGCCGCGGCGCACAAGCGACGGCACGCAGGACAGTATCGTTCCGTCCCCGCCTATCGCGCAGCAGATATCCTTTCCGTCAAAGGCGCAATCGTCCACGGGAAATTCCGCGTTTATGTCGCAGTCGAATCCCGCGGAGGCGGCGTATCCGACGAGCCTCTCGGCTATGGACATCGCCGACGCCTTCGTCCTGTTGACTATGAAAAGGATTTTTTTCATCTTCAGCCGTAAATGAATTGCGGAACGCGCCTTTTATCAACCATTTTTTCCAAACATTCGCCCGAAGCGCAATCCGCATTCCCTTTTTCAATTTGCCGCAGGCGGCCGCGCGCGCCCCGCCAGGCCGCCAAGCCGTGCAATTGCCGCGCAATCGTTCGGCCGCGCACATTGCCCGAAGCGGCTTCAGGAAGCCAGAGTCGGCAGCACCGCATTGAAAAACGCCAATCCCGCAAGAAACATCGCCGTCGCCAAAACCGCTATTTTTACGGCCTCCGAACGCGACGCGTTCGCGCACGTAAGCGCCGCAAACAGCAATGCCGCCACATAGAGATACGCGCTCAAAAACGCTCCGCCGCACAGCGCGTAGACAAAAATCCCGCCGTACGGCGCGCCTGAGGCGCCATGTTTTCTGCGAACCGGCGCGCCGCCTGATGCGCAATTTCGGCCGCCGCGCGCGCCGCCGCCGAATCCCGACAAAAATCCTCCGGCCGGGCGCGCCTTCTGCGATTCTCCGGTTTCGGCGTCAGAAGAGGAAGAAGCCGGCGAAACTTCCAAGCCGTCGGGGCTTTCCTTGCAGCCGGCCAAAAAATCCCGCACAAACACCGATTCGCCCGGAGAAACCTCCACAAAATACAGAAGCCCGATCTTCCCACGCCCGACCAATTCCCTCATTTCCGAAGCCGTATAGCTGCCGAGAACTTTTCCCTTCCAACTTACGCTGTACTTATTCATTTTTCTTCTCCCTCAACGCGCTCTCGACCGAAACCGTTTCGTCGAACACCGGAGAATACGGAAGCAAAACCGCAGACTTTATCTGATCCGCAGCGTAGCGCGCAAGCGCGCCGTCCGCCGAAAACGCCAGAGCCGCGCCCGACACGCTTCCGGAAAATTTCCCCTCCGCGTCGGCCGCTCCGACATACTTGGGCGGATTCTCCTTCGCCCGAATCACAGCATCGCGTACGTTGGCGGCCTCTATCGCGTAGTCCTCAACCTCGGCGTCGGAATACAGCTGGTTTTCCACCAGCTGGCGCTTCGGGCGCCCCTCGAAAATCCACGAGTACGGGAAGAATTTTTCCGCCGCCTTCTCGACCTCAACCTTGCGCTTCTGCGCGGAGGGCGAATACGCCAGACCGCTGCCCGCCGGATCCTCCGCCAGCTTTGCGAATATCGCCCGCTCGACCATCAGCTTGTATATGGGATTGACGCTTGAGCGCCGAATCTTGGAGAGCGCGGCAAGCGTGGATTTCTCCGCGGCGGTCTTGAGCGCGGCTCTGCCGGCCTGCGATTCCGCAGACAGCGCCCCGCCCACCAAAATCTCGCCGCGCGGCGACGAGTCCTTGAGAGTTTGCAATCTGTAAAGGACCTTCGACACAATTCCCCCAAGCGAAATCTCGTCGGCCTGCTGAAGCACCTCCGAGCCGCCGCTCCAACTGTTCGTCTGCTCGCTTATCGGCCCGCGCGTGTAGACGTCCGAAGCCCCGCTTGCGGACTGCGAAGTCTTGGAGTATTTGTAAACGTCCGTCAGCAGCCTGTCCTGCGTGAATACCGACTTTGTAAATGGCCCGTCATATATTTCGTCCAGCGGAAAATCCGCCCCCTTCAGGCCGAACGCAAACAGGTTTTTCAATTCGTCGGCATTTTTGATAACTATGGCGAATCCCGCCAGATACTTGGGCGGAACGCCGTCCCCAAGCTGGACTATCGAGTTGGCCGCGGACATGTACTCGGCCAAACTCTTGGCCTCCGAAACGGACTTGGCGAGCATCGCGTACCTCCCGCGCGCCTGCCGCAACGTCTGAAGGCGCGCAGACAAATCGGCGTACTTGGCAGCCTCCGATTCCCCGACCCTGAAAAACCGCGTGGTATCCGACATCGGAGTTTCGAGTTTCTTCAATATTTCGTCGCACTCGTTTTCAATGGCCAAATCCCCCAGATCCGCCGTCTCGTACCTCGATACTATTTTTTCAAATTCCCCGATGAGCCTGGAGACATTTGCGGACTCCGCCTTCTTGCGGCGGTCCAGCGCGCGCGCAAATTTTTCGGCGCACTCTTCAACGGAATTTCTGACGGACACCGCGTCGGAGCGGTTCATCGTCGAGACGGCGTTTTCAAGCCTTTCGACGTCGGCCGCCGCAAGCGCGATTTCCGAAGTCGGAGCATTGTCGACGTCAACTGCCAACACCTTCTTGAGCAGGCCCGCAACACGTTCAAGCTCCGCCGCGCGCGCATTCAAATCCTCCCTTATCGCGGACAGCCGCTCCGAAAACGGCGACCTGCGCGAAAGCTCCGGGAAATCCGCCTCAAACTCCTCCAGCGACTTCCGCGCGACCGAGTAGTCCTTGAGCTTCTCAACGGCAGCCACGCGCTCTCTGGCCGCCGATTCGGTCTTCGCCGACTCCCACATCGAAAAGCCCGCCCACGCCGCGGCGCAGAAAACCGCAACTGCCGCGGCAGCATACGCCCCCTTCGCGGCAAACGCCGCCTTCTGCTCCCTGCGCAGACGCGCAACCTCCGCGTCCGCGCGCGATTCGAGCGACGCGTCCAAAGACACCCCGCTGTCCGCCTTGAGCTTCAGAATCTTCGCAATGCGCCCCGCGCGCCCGCCGCCCGACGCAGCCTCCAACTCGGCCGCCAAAAGGTTGCGCGCCTCGGCCTCGTGCTGCGCCTTGAGGCGTTCCTCCTGTATTTCGGAAGCCTTCTTCCACGCCTCGTCCATCGCCTCCAGCGCGGATTTGTCAAATTCGCCGTCGCCGCGAAGGGCGTTGAAGTCCGCGACCATTTCTATCACCCTCTCCCAATCGGACGACGGATTCAGCGATGAGAGGTCGGCCAAAATTTTTTCGCACTTCGCGCGGTCGCGCAGGCGCGTGCGCTTTTGGTTGTATTCCCTCGCGCGCGCAAGCACGGGGCTGTCTCCCGCGAAGTCCGCATTGGCGTCGACAAATTCAAATTCCTTGAAGAAAAGTTCGTCGTCGCCTTCGCGCATCGCCTCGTCGAGCTTTTCAAGGCCTTTTTTGACCATCAGGCGCGTCAGCCTGTTGACCTCGCCGCGAACTTCGGCGTCGTAGGAATTTATCTTGGCTATGGTCTTGATTACGGCGAGGGCGTCGGAATACTTGCGCATTCTCATGGCGCGCCGATAGTCGCGGTACAGCGGGTGCGTCTGGGTGACGCCCCTCGTGTACAGGGAGTTCAACTGCCTTATCTGCGCGTCGTCAAAGCGCGACGGGTATGGGAGGCCGGAGGCTATGCAGTAGTCGCGCCACTGGCCGCTCTCCTCAAAGCTCAGCGAGTTTATCGTCTCCAGAAGCGAAGCCGACTCGGCAATCTGCAATGCCGGATAGTCTCGCCCCGCCCTCAGCAGCGCTATGCAGTGCTCAAGCGCGGACTCCGCCTCGGAGCACAAACGGCAATATTCGAGCGCAAGCGCCCTCTTTTGCATTTCCGACATGTCGGAGCGCCCCCCCAACACCGCCTGGATTTTTACTATCAGATGTTCAATCGTCATATCCCGCTAAAAAAGTTGCGTCTTTGCCAAATTCTTTTGAATGCCCGCCGCAGTCTCCCGCGGACGCCCTCCCGAAATCCGCCGGAACGCGCTCCGCGCCCTCCGCAAAATTCACAAACAGCAGCGCGGCCACCAAAATCGCGAGCCCTACAACCGCCCCGGAAAGTATTATCGCCGCAGACCCCGGCGCGCGTCGCTCCGGAACAACAACCTCAAACCTCCGCGCGCCGAACTCCGGCTTGGCCGCCTTCAGGTTGAACTTCTCGATATTGTTAAGCTCCCCGGTGCGCGCGTACTCGGCCGCCCTGCAATTTGGAAACTCCGGAGCCTTCCCCGAAGCCAAATCCGCAACGTCCTGCCTGGGCGGCTGGCCGTCGGCGGAAATCCCCTTCCACAGAAAATCCGCGGAATTGTCGCTTTCAAAATAGCGCGTAGTGTACGTCACCCTCCACGAATCCAGCGGATTTACAAAAAGCGACAAGCTCTCGGCAAAAAGCCCCAAAACGGTCGGCGAATCCTTCCTTCCGCCCCGTATTTCCCCGCCGGACTCCGACAAACACGCAGCGCACCCCGCGTCCGAAAAAAATTTTTCCCACCGGCGCGCCGGCAGCTCCGACGGCGCGGGAATACCGGACAAATCGACGTCTTCTATGTAGCGCGGCTCGCCGCTCCACGAGTCCAGCCAGCCGTCCCAATAGAGCATGGCCTGCGCGCTGTTGCACGCAAGCCCCGCAGCCTCCTCCTCCGACAGCACGAGGTGGTGGGCTATGTAGTTGTTCCTGTTCGTGTAGTCCGTTCCGCAGTCGCACGTTCTGGTGAGGACATGCCAGTTCGACGAGCCGCACCTGACAATCCTGTGCGAAAACACCGGCCCGGAAACTGCGGAGGAATCGTAGGAGCTGCACCGCTCCACCATAGATGCGAGCGCCTCCCCCATTCCCGCGCCGCGGGCCACCGTGGAAAAGCCGCTCCGCCCGCGCACCAATGACACGGGGCAACTCGTGTATATCAGCTGTTGCGCCATGTCATTTTCCGCCCTTTACGGGTATGAGATTCGTAGTCTGCGAAAGCGCCCAGATAGTGGGAATTTCAACGGCGTGCGGAGCTATCTTCGACGGAATCGGAGCTATCATTCCGACGCACTTTCCCTCCTTCAGCATCTGCGGCGAATGGCCGAGCGCGCTCAATTCAAAATATTTCACGTTCGTCGAAATGGTCTGCGCCTGGGCGACTATCGCCGGATCTATGCGCAGCATCAAGGCCTTTAAAATCTCGCTGTTCGACTCCACTATGTCCAAGTCCAAAACGCCGCCGCTTATCGGATTTTTTATCTCTCCCGCCAGCAAATGCCTCCACATGTCGGACTTGCCGACGATTATCGCAAGCGGCGTGTCTATCCGCTTCGAGGCGTCTATCGAGAGAATCCTCTTAATGCGCACCTCCATTTCGGAAAGTATGGTGTCCTGCTGGTCGATGCGCCCGGAAATGTCGAGCTGCGGATCCGGATAGCCCTTCAGCAGATTCTTGAAGCCGTAATTCGACGCCGGATCGAACAGAAAAAATATCGCCGACGAACTCGCCACATGCATCGCCCCCGGAGACTCCTCTATGTCCAGACCCGGCTCGAAATGCTCGCCCGCATTGTCGTAGAAAATCATGGAGGTCGACGCCGTGCCGTCCTTCGACAGCGAATACGTCATGGGCCTCGGAAGCGCGACCACCTTTCCGAAGCGCGGATAACGCTCGTACATCGCCCCCTCCAGCGCGGTCTTGGCCAAGATGGCCTCCTCCGGAGTGCGGGCCGAAAACAGGCGGTTCTTCATCTGCGTCAAAAGCATGTTCCCCGACGGATCCAAATCCTTCATCACTATCGAAAAATTCGAGTACAGCGAATTTTGAAGCTCGCGTATGAGCACGCTCAAATAATACGACTTCCCGGAACTCGGAGCCCCTACTATCGACATTATCTTTTGGTCCAATTCCAGATAGTTCGGAGGCAACTTCCTTCTGCAATGCGGGCAGGCGATGTCGGGAGACGGCATTCCGGCCGCGTCCAAAGCCACGCCGTCGTCGTTGAAGGTGGTGGGGAGAAAGCGCAGCATCTGGTCGTCTCCCAAAACGGGATCCCCGCGAAGCGACTCGTGCGAGGCGATGCTCATGGCGTCGCCTACGTCGAACTTTATCCAGCACAACGGGCACGTCACCGCGTACTCGGAAGACGCCGCCAGCACCGGCACGGGATCCGACAATTCCCCCACGTCCGTCCCCTGAAATCCGAAAACCCGCGAAAAGTGGAAGCCCGTCTCGAAATTCGCCGGGCAAATCCCCAATCCGGCGCCGCTCAAACCGCGCCTCAAAACCGAATCCCTGATTCGTCCGAACGGAACCTCGTCCTCTATCCGCCCGTCGTCTATGTGGAAAACGAGCCACTTCGAAACGTCCATTCCCTTTGCGCGCTCCGCCAGGGACTCGTCCACAATCAGATAAAACAGCCGGCCGTTGAACTGGATTGTGCAAATGTCGTCAAAGGCGATTCTGCCCTCGGCTTTTCCGCCGTTTATGTACAGATTCTCGGCTCCGCGGGATTCGACGTAAAACAGCCCCCTATCGCAAACGACCTCGAAAAGCTCTCCGGAATCGTCGATTCGAAGAACGCAGTCGGCATTGGAACCGCATTTTACCGGAGCCTCGCCGAATGAATAGTGGCCCGATTGGGAACAGTCGAACAAATACGCGCGCGCGCCCTTACCCTGATTTGATTGTTCTGGCATATAAAATAGAGTCCTTTTTGTCATCTTCGCAAAAATCGACCCGCGGCGCAAACATTTTTTATCGCATTTTGGCAGGTTGCAAAGGCGCCCCTTTCGCCCCGCAACCGCAACGCGCAAAATGAAAAAAACGCGCTTGCGCGCGCACCCTTAGACGTTTTCAGACGCTCCGCCGACGATTCTTCAATTCCGCGCGCAGAACGCTTCCCCGCGACAACCTTCCGATTTCTCCGCAGCAATCGCCCGGCTTCCTCGCAGCAATCGCCCGGTTTCCCCATGGCGAACGCGCGACTTCCCCATAGCGACCGCACGGCAATGTTTTTCCGCCGCCCTTGCCGCAGTTTCAACAGTTCCCGCCCTTGCCACACCTTCGGCGGTTTCGGCACTTCCGGCGGTTTCGCCTATCCCGCTTCCGCCGCCATGCTTGTCCATACGAAATAGAGAAAGTCCCCACTGGAATCGGCGCGGGATATTCGACAATCCGCTCAATGCCGCTTGCGGCCCGCATAAGGAATTTTTCAAACTTTCCAATTCGCCGCAAGAGTTGCGGGACAAAAAATATTCACGCGCTTTTGCCGCAATGCGCAAACGCGCGGCGGAAAAAAATTGCGAAAAAAATACCCCGATATCCGAATAAAAACGCCCGTTTTTGCGTTTTCGGCGTAAAAATTGCACATTCGCCTTTGCAATCTCAATCGTATAACCCGCCGCCTCAATCGTAATAATAAATAAGATTAGAGATTTTTCGATATTTTTGAAAATTTTTCTTTAATAAAATATAAAAAAGTTTATTTTTATAAGAAACAAAAAAATTTTATGAAAATAAAATACTTATGGAACTTCCATAAAAATAAAAAGTCTATCAATAAACACAACAAAACAAAAGGTTCCCCAATGGCTTCCCGCACAATACTCCCCGCGTCAACTCAAGACGACACAAAAGATTTTCTCAAACGCTTAAAAGGAGGAGACGACCATGCCTTCGGCCAAATGGTGAAGGAAAATTGGGATAAAATATACAACCGCGCAAACAGCCTTCTATCGAATCCGCAGGACGCCGAGGAAGTAGCGCAAGACACATTCATACGTGCGCGCAACAGCATACTGAATTTTAGGGGCGAATGTTCCATATCCACATGGCTGTACCACATAGCCACAAATCTGGCGCGAAACAAACACTGGTACTGGTGGCGCAGAAAACGCGGCTGCTCGGTATCGTTCGACGCTCCGGTCGCCGAGGATTCAACCATTACGCTCTCGGAGGTGATCCACAACGACGATCCTACCCCGCTCGACCAAATCGACAGCGAAGAATTTATGAGCCTGCTTCCCAAAGCAATCGACTCGCTTCCGAAAAAATATTCCGAAGTTATAAAATTGCGCAACGAGATGGACCTCAGCTACGAAAAGATCGCCGTAAAAATGAGCATAAGCGTGGGCACCGTGAAAAGCCGACTGTCGCGCGCGAGGGAATATTTGAGAATTGAGCTTGAAAAACTGGTCTAATTCAGGCATGCTGCGGTCTGTAAAAAGATCGCATTTTCGTTGTTGGAATGTTCATTTCAAGAGACAGATTTTCCGAATTGGTTTCGCTGTACTTGGACGACGAGGCGTCCGTGGAGGAGCTTAAGCTGCTCTCCGAATGCGTAAACCGCAATGCGGAAATGCGCGCGATATTCGTTCGCGCATGCAGGGTTCACGCCGCCATTTGCAAACTCTACAATAAGCCCGTGAAACTCAGAAAGATTTACGGCCTCGATTTTGCGCTGAGGGCGAAACCAAAAAACAGCGTCGCAAAGATTGCGTACGAATGGGGAGCTGTTGCCGCAACGGGGCTGACATTGATAGGGCTGTCGGCATTCGTGCTTACCAACGCATTCGGCACGCGCGCCGAAACGCTTCCGGTGAAAATCCAGACAAACCCGAACTACTCATATCTGATCGTGGAGTTTGGCGGAACAAAATGCGCCAAGAGAAATCCGAGAGTGCTTTCCGCACTCAAAATCAGCCGGCGCAACAACTCGTTTGAAGCCGCCCAATAACCCTCGGCGCTTTTCGCAAAAACTCGAATCTCCGCGCGGAGAACGGGCCGGACAAAGCGGAATTTTCGGGCCGAAGCCGGCAGGCGCGTTAAAAAAACGTCCCCTGTCGGGGCATTTTCCCTCCCGACGGACTCCGGAAAAATCCGGCGAAATTGCCCGTTCAGATGCGGCGGAAACGCCAAAAAGTTTTAGAAAACGCAAAAAAAAGCTTGCCCTAATCCCCTATGTCTATTTATCCATTCCTTTTTATAAATTTTAAAGACAATGAAAAAGGCTACCATCAAAATACAAGGCAAACAACTCACCGTATCCGAAGGAGACATAGTTTTTGTAAATCGCATCGCGGGTTCCAAGGCCGGCGATTCGGTTGAGATCGGCGAAGTCCTTATGGTCGGCGAAGGCGCCTCCGCAAAGTTCGGCGCGCCCACCGTGGAGGGGGCTTGTGTTTCGGCCAAGATATTGGAAAATAAGCGGGGCAATAAGGTTGTAATCATAAAGAAAAAGCGCAGAAAGGGCTACCAGCGCAAGCAGGGGCACCGCCAGGAACTTTCCGTCATAAAAATCGAATCCATCAAGTCGTAATCAAGAAAGGTTTTTGCAATGGCACATAAAAAAGGTCAAGGTGCGGCCAAGAACGGCCGGGACTCCAACGCCCAGCGAAGGGGCGTAAAGAAATACGGCGGAGAATTCGTTCAGGCTGGCTCCATAATAGTGCGCCAGTGCGGCACAAGATTCCACTGCGGCGAGAATGTCGGAATGGGCAGAGACTATACCCTCTTCGCCCTTGTGGACGGAACGGTAGCCTGGGACGGCGCGCACAGGCGCGTGTCCGTAGTTGCGGCTTCTTAGCCTCAAGAAAATCTCCAAAAAAAATGAAGGCGCCGATTCAATCGGCGCTTTTTTTTGCGCCGGAAAATCAACCGCCCGCAAGGCATACCGAATCGCAAGGTTTGGGAGGATAAAACCGAACACCTGTGGGGGACGCTCATTCTTTCAGAGATTTTTGTAAAAGGAAAGTTAACCGCCAGCAAATTCCCCGTTTCGACGGCTGTCGGCAGTTTTCGGCAGTCAAACTCTCATGCTTGAATCAAAGGGCGCATACCAATTTCTATTTCGCGCGGCAATTCCCATTTCGATCAAATCCGCCCCGCCTTCCGCACCGGACAAAAACGCGCAGACTAAAACGGCATGCGCGTCGACACAGGCTTCCCTTGCCGTTCTTAGAAAATTCCCGCGCGCGCACACTGTTTCAGCGGTTTTCGGCAGGTCCTCAAACTCTCATGCTTGAATTAAAGGGGCGCATACCAATTTCCATTTCGCGCGGCAATTCCCATTTCGATTAATCCGCCCTGTACCTCCGCGCCGGGCGAAAACGCGCAGACTAAAAACGGCATGCGCGTCGACACAGGCTTCCCTTGCCGTTCTTAGAAAATTCCCGCGCGCGCACACTGTTTCAGCGGTTTTCAGCAGGTTCTCAAACTCTCATGCTTGAATCAAAGGGCACACACCAATTTCTATTTCGCGCGGCAATTCCCATTTCGATTAAATCCGCCCTGTACCTCCGCGCCGGGCGAAAACGCGCAGACTAAAAACGGCATGCGCGTCGACACAGA
>QALA01000028.1:21904-56331 GCA_003343565.1 Verrucomicrobiota bacterium
AATCCGCCCTGTACCTCCGCGCCGGGCGAAAACGCGCAGACTAAAAACGGCATGCGCGTCGACACAGACTTCCCTTGCCGTTCTTAGAAAATTCCCGCGCGCGCACGCTGTTTCAGCGGTTTTCAGCAGGTTCTCAAACTCTCATGCTTGAATCAAAGGGCGCATACCAATTTCTATTTCGCGCGACAATTTCCATTTCAATTAAATCCGCCCTGTACCTCCGCGCCGGGCAAAAACGCGCAGACTAAAAACGGCATGCGCGTCGACACAGATTTACCTTGCCGTTCTTAGAAAGTTCCCGCGCGCGTTCGCTCCAACTCGACAAACAGCGCACGCCGCGCGCAACGCGCTGCGCGTCGTACACTGCACACCACAGGGCACAAGACGCACAAAACATGCCGGGCGCACGGTAAAACGCCGAACGGCCCCGGTAAAGAGGAAGTCGCACGCCGCGGAGAGGTTTTAGAGAATTTACCCGCGACCGCCTTCCAGAGCCTTCAAAACCTCGTCGGCAAGAGCGTCGAAAGCGGCGGAAACAGACTCCGACGGGGCGGAGGAATACAGCGACTTGTCAATCGGAATGCGCGCCAAAACCGGTATCCCCAAATGCGCCGCCGCGCCGTCGGCATATCCCTCGCCGAACACGAACTCTTTGGAGCCGTCGGGCATCTGGAAGTACGCCATGTTTTCCACGAGTCCGAGAATTTTTACATTGCTCTTTCCGAAGAGCATTGCGCCCCTTGCGGCGGTCTGCGCGGCGAGCGAATTGGGAGTCGTCACAATCAGGGCTCCGGAAATCGGAACGGTCTGCACCATGCTTAAGACCGCGTCGCCGGTTCCTGGGGGAAAGTCCATGACCATCGCGTCCAAATCGCCCCAATCGACATCTTCGGCAAACTGCTTGAGGGCGCTGCTGACCATGGGGCCGCGCCATATGAGCGGCTGGTCGTCGTCCACCAGCATTCCCATCGATATGACTTTGATGCCGTCGATTTGCGGGGGAATGATTTTTCTCTCCTCGTCGACTGCGGGAAACTCCTTCCTGCCGAATAGGATTGTCGCGCTCGGCCCGTAGACGTCGCAGTCCATCAGGCCGACGCGCGGAACGGACGCGGAAAATTTTCTGGCCAGCGCGCGCGCGAGGTTTACCGCCACGGTGCTTTTCCCGACGCCGCCCTTTCCGGAAGCCACCGCAATTTTCCAGCGCACGTTGGCAAGCAGATTCTCGTTTACCGAAACGAGCGCGGAGGAAGGGTCCTCCTTCAGCAGCTCGACGTCGAACTCGCAGCCCGGAAAGGAAGAAGTCAACAGTTCCGACGCCTTCCTGACAATTTCGCGCGCCCGCTGCGCGTCCGCGCCCGCGAATATGCGCACCTGCGCGCGCGAGCCTTCCGCCTTGACATATTTCACCATGCCGAAAGACACAATATCCCTGTCGTACGGCGGATATTTTATCTCCGACAACACCTTTAGAATTTTATCTTTTTCCAACATTTTTCGTCCAATAGATTAAAGTTTAAATTTGAAACGTCGAGACCTAAACGCGCGCCGCGCAAATATTGTCCCGGCTCCGCCGCGCAAGTCCCGGCGCATAAATCCCAACGCCGCAAACTCAACTCCGCGGCACAAAACCGCGAACGCCGTTTCCGACAGGCCGCAAACGCGCGCGCTTTGCGCAACGCGCAACGGCGCCGCGACAGACGCCGACAACCGCATATCCCGACGTCCGCCCCAGCCGCAATCCTCATCTCGACAGCGCGCGCCTGACAATCAGCTCCGTAGTCGGCTCGGCCCCTTCCGCCGTTATTTTTGCGAGCGCAGCGTTTGCGGCTTTGTCAGCGTCCGGAAGCTTCATGCCCAAAGCCGCAAGAGCCGCGACCGCATCGCTCAAGTTCGACGGCTCACCGCCCCTTCCGGGAACCGAAGCCGCCCCTCCCGAAAGCGCGCCCGCCGCAGTCGCTGCACCCGTCGGAAACATCGCGTCCCTCAATTCGACCACGAGCCTTTGGGCCGTCTTGCTCCCTATTCCGGGGCACTTTGAAAGCATCGCCACATCGCCCGAAGCGATGCCCGCCTTGAGGACTTCGACCGACATTCTGCTCATCATATTCAGCGCGATGCGCGGCCCTATTCCGGAGACTTTTTCCACCAGCGTCTTGAAGAAATCCCTCTCCTGCGCCGTGGAGAAGCCGTAGAGCGACTGCGAATCCTCCCGATACACCGCCAGAGTGTGCAGCAAAACCTCGCCGCCGCCGCGCGGGAGCCTCTCCGCCGTAGTGACCGGAATATTGACCTCGTAAAACAGCCCGCCGGCCTCGACGACCGCGAGTATCGGCGTGGAATACGCCAGCTTTCCCTTTATGGCAACTATCATATCGTTCCTTTCAATCAAATTTCCAAGACGCGCAAAATTTCCTCCGCGCGCGGCTTTTTGCGCTCAGGCCGCATGCGCCCCTTCCCCCAGCAGCATAAATACCGCACACGCCAAAAACACGAGCCCCGTAATGGCGTTTCCCCAACGTTCCAATCCTCCAGTGTTGACGCCCTTCAAGCCGAAGTATAGAGCAGAAACCGCCGCCAGCATGGTAATCAGCGTGGCCGCCGAAAACGCGACGGCGACGGCCAACACCCCAAGCCAGTCGAAACTCGCGGCCGGATACATCACCAAAGGTATCAGAACCTCGCACGGACCGAAAGCGAATATTGCAAACAGGAGCCAAAAGGTCGTCCTATCGCCCCGCCTTGCGCCCGCGCCGCCGGGCTCTTCCGAAGACGGCCGCGAATCGGCTCTATTGCGAAAGGCTGACCTCAAGGCGAAAGCCAGATACGCTGCCGCAAACGCCAGAAATACCCATTTTACAATGTCCGCGCGCGAGCCCTCCACGCGCTCCAGAGCTCCCACTCCCGCCCCCAGCGCAAGTCCCGCCGCCCCTATCGCCAGCGAGGACAACACGTGCGCGAAACCGCAGGCGAACACCGCGCACATCGTCCGAAAATAAGACCAGTTCCCGAACTTTGCAAGCGATGCAAAAGGCAGATAATGCCCCGGCCCGACAATCGTGTGCGCGAATCCGAGCGACGCGGCGGCAAATATGAGCGCTGTCAACGAATGCGGCGAATCCATGGCGCGCTCCTACCGAATGGAGTTAATCGTGTGGGCGTTGAATCCGGCGCCGAATCCGTTGTCGATATTGACCACGCTCACGCCGTTTGCGCACGAATTCATCATCGAAAGCAGGGCCGAAAGCCCCCCGAAATTCGCGCCGTACCCAACGCTCGTGGGAACCGCGATAACGGGCGATTTGACGAGTCCCGCCAAGACGCTCGGCAAAGCCCCCTCCATTCCCGCAACCGCGACGACGACTTTGGCCCTGCGTATTCTATCCACATTTGCAAGCAGCCTGTGAAGCCCCGCCACGCCGCAGTCGGCAAAGAGCTCGACCCTGCTGCCCAGAAAGCGCGCGGTTTCGACGGCCTCTTCCGCGACGGGCAAATCCGCCGTTCCCGCGCAGACAACCGCTATGAACGAAGTCCGGCCGGGCTTTCCGCGGCCGCCTTTCAACGCGGCTCTTGACGCCTCCGCGCGCTTCCCGCTCCCGCCGCGCGCGCTTTTGCGGCGCCTGTCGACGATAAACAGCCGAGACAGCGGAAAATACTTTGCGTCCGCAAATTTTTCCTTGAGAAAATCCGCCGACTCCGCGCAGACGCGCGTGGCCATCGCCGCGCCGAATTTCTCGACGAGCTTTTCGGCAATCGACGCAATCTGTTCGGGAGTTTTCCCCTCGCCGAATATGACCTCCGCCGCCCCCGTGCGCCTAAGCCTGTCGACGTCTATTTTCGCGCAGCCTATGTCCATGCAGAAAAGCTCGCCTATGGCCTTGCGCGCCCGGCCCAGGGAAACGGAGCCGTCCTTAAAATTTTTCAGTATTTCGGAAATGTCCATATCAAACCCCGTTCATATTTCCCCGGCGGTATCCGAGCAAGTCCAAAGACACGAACTTAAAGCCCAGCGCCTTCAGCTCAAGCGCGACGGGCGAAAGGCCGCCTGCGGAAAGCGCGCGCATGAAACGCTCCGGAAGCTCAATCCGCAAAAGTTCGCCGGCGCAATGCGCGCGCGCTCTGGCTCCGGGAAATCCCGCGGCGCGCAAAATCTCCTCCGCGCGCCCGACGCGCCGCAGAAGCTCCAACCCGACGCGCTCGCCCGTCCCAAAGCGCGTCATCAGACAGGCCGAGGCCTCCTCCCGCGCGCACTCCAAGCCCATGCGCTCCGCAAGGGCGCGTATTTCGGCCTTCCCCAAGCCCGCCTCCAAGAACGGGCTCTCCACCCCGACGTTTTTAAGCGCGGCCATGCCGGGACGGTAATCGCTCAAATCGTCCATATTCGTGCCGTCGCAAAGCCTGCCGATTCCCCTTTCGGCGGCGGCGGACTTCAGCGCGGAAAAAATGCGGGTCTTGCACACAAAGCACCTGTCGGGCGGATTGCCGCTTATCAGCGAAAACGCATCGGACAGGTCGATATCGACAAGCTCAACGCCCGACTTTTCGCAAAGCGCGCGCGCGGCGGCCAATTCCCTCGCAACCATGTACGGCGCGCGAGCCGTGAGCGCAAGGCAGTTGCGCGCGCCCAAAACCTCCGCCGCAAACGATGCCAAAACCGAGCTGTCAAGCCCGCCCGAAAGCGCGACAGCAATTCGTTCGGAACGCGCCAAAATCCCGCGCAGTCTGTCGATTGCGCCGGAGTTCAAACCGACCTCCCAATCTCGCGCGAGGCCTTGAAATACGGCAATCCCGCGCGCTCCGCGGCGGACCTTACGTCGTCGGACTCCGGCTTTGCGGACTCTCCGCCGCCCCTTTTGCAAACCTTCACCCCGACGCTCCCCAAAGGAGTGTCCGCCTTGCGCTGCTCCCGCCCTACAAATCGGCGCCCAACCTCCGAAAACCTCACGCCGAGCGTCGAGGAATTGTCCAGATAGCAGGCCGAGATTTTCTCGAAGTCGGCGCGCCTTGCCAGCGCGCAAACTTTTGTCGCGCTTCGCCCCTTCTTCATGACGATATGCTCCTGCCACGCGTCGAGCGCGCCGGCCAAAAAAAGTTCGCGGCAAAATTCGGAAATTTCCTCGGCGGTCATGTCGTCGATATTGGCGGCAAACTCCACGACCGACTCGGACGAAACCGCGCAAGCCTCCCCCGTCCGGCAGTCCGAGCCGACGCCCTCCTCCGATGCGCCCGCCACAGAAGCGCCCTCAATCAGCATTGCGCGAAGGAAGTTCGGAAGCTGCGCGCATTCCCTGTGGCCTATTCCTATTCCAACCCCGACGCACCTGCCCGCGCCGGCCGCCGCGCTCCCGCCGGCGAGCGCGGCGATTATCGCCGCCCCCGTAGGCGTGGTGCATTCGTGCCGCGCCCCGCCCATTGTGAACTCAAAATTTTTCGACAACAGCGCGGTCGCCGGAGCCGGAACGGGCATGATTCCGTGCGCGCAGCGCACAGTTCCGCCGCCGAGCTCAACCGGCGACGAAACCACCGCGTCAACCCCCAACAGCTCCAGCCCGACCGCCGCGCCGACTATGTCTATAATGGAATCGACCGCTCCGACCTCGTGAAAGCGCACCTCATCTTCCGGCACGTTGTGCACCTGCGCCTCGGCCCGCGCAAGCGCGCCGAAAATTTTTAGCGAAATCTCCTTCGCGCGCTCCGAGAGCGACGACGACAAAATCATTTTCCTTATGTCGGAATACGCCCTGTGCTCGTGCGAATGGCCAGCGGAATGTTCGTGCGAATGCGCATCGGAACATTCGTGCGAATGGGAGTGGGAATGAATGTCGTCAGAAGCCTCCAAACGGCCGTGCGAATGTTTCTGCGAATGTTCGCAAGAATGCGAATGCAAACGGCTGCGGGAGAAATCCGCGCCGCCGCGGGAATCTTCACTGGAATGCCCGTGCGAATGAACGCCGTCAGCTTCACGCGAATTATCGCGCGAGCGGCCTGCGGAATGAACGCGCATTTGGGCGTTTGAATGCCCGCCGGAAATTTCGCCTCCGGATTCGCTCGGCCGCCGGACTGCGCAGGCCTCCGAATTTCCGGAATGTCCGAAATCCCGAACGCCCTCCGCGCCGGACGGGCGGGAATCGGCGTCGGGGCGTTCCGCGGACGAATCGCAGTCCGCGCCGCAAATCACGTCCGCGCGCGTTCCCCAGACTCCCCCGCGCGACTGCCGCGAAATCTCTATGCGCCAGCCTTCGAGACCGAGCTTGGACAATTCCGAACGCAACTTTTGGGCGTCCGCCCCCAAATCCAAAAGGGCGGCCAAAAACATGTCGCCGCTTATTCCCGAAAAACAATCGCAATGCAAAATCTTCATGGAATGCAGTATCTTTTTTATGGCGTTTTTTTCAACATTTTAAAATAGTAGTCAAAGGCAAAAACATCATGGAAGATTTTTCGAGATACGCGCGCCAGACCGCGCTGGAGGGATTCGGAATCGAGCGGCAGCGCAAGCTGCGTTCGGCCAGCGTCGCGGTCGTGGGAGCCGGCGGAGTCGGGGGCGGCGCGCTCGCGGCGATTGTCGGAGCCGGAATAGGCAGGGTACGCATCGTCGATTGCGACAAAGTTCAACTTTCAAACCTCCACCGCCAAACCCTTTACCGCGAAACCGATTTGGGCAGGCCGAAGGCCGAGTGCGCGGCGTCCGCCCTGCGCGCGCTCAATTCGCAGGCGGAAATACTTCCGCTCGACATGGAGTTTCGAGTCGGAGATTCCGCATCGGAAAGCGCGGCGCAAGACTCCGACATAATAATAGACGCAACCGACTCTTTCGCGTCGCGCGCGAAAGTTTCGTCCGTATGCGAAAAGTTCGGCAAGAGGCTGGTGATGGCTTCAGCCCAGGGATTCCAAGCGCAGACGCTCCTGTTCGGAGACGGATTTTACCTGCGCGACGCCCTTGCGGACGCATGTTCGGCAAACGGCGAATCGGACGCAGGACAACCCCAAAGCCCTCCCATATTCGCGCCGGCCGCGCACGTGTCGGGCGCGCTTGCGGCGGCGGAGGCGATTCTTGCGCTCGCGACGGAATTTGCGCGCTATGAGCCGGGAAAATTCGTCTCGTTCGACTTGGCGGAATCGAGATTTTTCAAAACAAATATCCGCCCGAAAAACGCCGCCAACCCTTCATAATCGGGCCGGGCGGCAAACGCGGGAAAGCCCGCGTGTCGGACGCGCTCGCGGCGCGCATGCCGGGCGTGTCCGCAATGCGTCGCAAGGTTCGATTTTGGGAAAATGAAGTATCCCTTCCGCCACTTTGTCGACGTTGTCCGCGCCGCGCGAAAAAAATGACGCTGCAACACTCTTTTAGGACCCTTGCAAATCCGTTGTATGGGTTCTTTTTCAATCCGGCGCGCGATTGCGGGCCGGTTGCCAAAACCCATGATGGGGCAAAAAAACTTTTCCAGATCCCGCTTCATTTTTTTGGGTCGGCGCAAAAAATTTCCAAACTCAAATCCTGCTTCCAAAGCCGCCCCAAAGCCTTTAAATTAAGTTCCCGCAATTTCCCGTTATTTCCCGTTTCCGCTTTCCCCTTCAAACGTCAGCGGCGGGGGGAGGAAAACTCGACTCGCGCGCCCGCGGCGGGAGGTCGGGGGACGAACGCGGAAGAATCCGGCGCCAAAGGCGGAACGAATCCCGCCCAAATGCGCAAAGGGAGGGCGCAACGGTCCAAGAGGGCGCCCCGCCCGTTCGCAAGGAGTTTTCCCGATTGATTTTTTTATCTTGAGAAGAAAGCGCAATCCGGTTTTAATACGCAATATGAAGACGGCCAAATTTCACATGGGGATAACGGTATTTCTGCGGCTTGCGCCCGCGCTGGCATGCGCATTGGCGTGCGCGTGCTTGTGCGGCTGCGACGAAAAAAAGGAAAAATTTTCCGATGCCGACTTGCAGCCGCTCATAGACGCGGCGGCGGCATCGCCCAGCAAGACGCTCGTTCTGGAGGACGCGACATATCTTTTGAAAGAGCCTCTCAAGCTCGGCAACGCCCACAGCGGCCTGACAATCGCGGCAAAGGGGCGCGCGACAATATCGGGCGGAAGAAAAGTCTCCGGCTGGCAGCGCGAGGGCAAACTGCTCAAGGCAAAAATCGACGCGGACGTTCCGATATTTTCCCTGTTCGTCAACGGCAGGCGCGCGGAAATCGCCCGCCACCCGGACGGCGACAACTTCTTGTGGGCGCTCGGTCCGAGTTCCATTCCCACGGAGGCGGGCGAATCCTCACAGCGCGCGGCGCAGCGCAACGTGATTATGCGCAACGAGGACATCGCAGAATTGGCCGCCCTCCCGCCCGACGAGCTCAAACGGACGTATATAGACTTCTACCTGGCCTGGTACAGCCCAAGAATTCAGATTGAGAAAATCCTCCCGCGAAACGACGGAAAGACGAGCGTCGTCGTCCTGAACGACAGGGTCGACGGAAAGTACACCCAGCCTTTCAGATTCAGCCAGACGCCCCACTACCAAATAGTCAACGCGAAATTCGCGCTCACGCAGGAGGGGGAATTTTGGTTCGACCAGCCGAACAAAACGCTCTACTATTTTCCGCGCGCGGGCGAAACCGCCGAAAACGTCGACGCCTGGTATCCCGTCGTGGGGCCGATACTCGTCGCGGGCGGGGACAACTTCAAAAATCCGCTTGAAAACCTGACTCTCAAAAACCTGAAGTTCCAATACGGAAGGCAGATTCCGGAACACGCCGGCAACAACTGGTCGAGCGCGACGCAGGCGGCCTCATACGTGCCGGGATTTCTGCGCTTCTCAAACTCGCGCGGGATAAAAATCGAAAACTGCCAGATAGCCCACTGCGACGCGTACGGCGTCGCCTTTGGGGACTCCGTATGGAACTCCTCCATTGTCGACTGCATCTTCTACGACACCGGGGCCGGCGGAATAAGGGTCGGCGGCAGAAACGCCTCAAAGGCATTCGACGATACCGACGACATCACCAGCGGCAAAAATCTCATCGAAAACAACATCATCTACTACTACGGCCGCTGGAACAAGGCGGGCGTCGGGATACTCATATTCGACAGCCCCGACAACATTGTCAGAAACAACACCATATTCGACGGCTACTACACGGGCATATCGGTCGGGTGGAACTGGGGGACTTCGCGCACGCACTCGCAAAACAATCTTGTGGAGGACAACAGGATTTTCAACATCGGCCACGGAGTCTTGGACGACATGGGCGGCATATACGTGCTCGGCGTCAATCCAAATTCCGTCGTGCGCGGCAACGTAATCTCCGGAGTGCGCCGCCACAACTACGGGGGCTGGGGACTGTACAACGACGCAAACAGCTCGCACTACACCTGGGAAAACAACTACGTCTGGGACACCGACGACGGCGGATACTACAAAAACTTCGGCGTCGACAACGTCCTTCGCAACAACATATTCGTGAACGGAAAATACGAGATGTTCGGCGAGGCCAGCAAATACGACAACTCCCTCGTAGTCGAGCGCAACATATTCGTCTATTCCGACCCCTGCCGCCTGCTGCGCTACGACAGATTCATACCCGTCAAGCAAATCGAGTTTAAAAACAATATATACTGGAACGCCGCAGGCAAGCCCATGTTCGGCAAGCTGACCTTCGAACAGTGGCGGCAAAAGGGGCAGGATAAAGGCTCGTTCGTGCTCGACCCGAAGCTCGACTTCGCCAATCCAAATCCGGTCTTCGACAAGATAGGCTTCAAGCCGTTCGACGTGAAGCGCGCGGGCGTCAAGGGCGAGCAGAAGGCCCGCTTGGAGGAAATACTTAAAGCCCATAAATTCCCCGAAATTTCGAAGTGCCCCCACGTTCCGCCCTTCCCGAAGGAAGTGGACTTAAGCGACCTTTCGGAATACAAAATCGGCGACATGCCCGCGGGGGCCAACACATGCCCCAACCACCACTTCCGCCCCCTCAAAGACGCAATAAAGGTGATGGAGGAAAACGGCAAACGCTTCATAAGGCTGACGGACAACACAAACGAGCCGGCCTACTTCCCCTATCTGCAGCTCGCCCCGATTATATCGGACTCCGTCGCCGCGGTTTCCTTCAAGGCGCGCCTGAACAAGGACTCCGAAATGTTCGTCGACGTGCGCGGCGTGGACCTGCCCTTCGGCGCCGCGCCCGCAATAAGCTTCTCGAACGGCAAGGCCCGCATAGGCGGCAAGAGCTGCGACATTCCCGTCGGCAAATGGTTCGACGTCAATTACGAAATACCCGTGGGCGAAAACGCCAAGCGCGAGGTGCGCGCGCGCATAAGCTGCGACGGCAAGACGCTGCTTGAGCTCGACATTCCCTACTCCGCAAAGCAAAGCCCGAAGGCCCTAAGCTGGCTCTCATTCCAAATGAACGGAAGGAAGGTCTGCCACGCGGACATTGCCGACGTAAAGGTTGTGAGGAAAAAATGACGGGCGCAAAATCCGCCCTCCCCCGCGAATGCGGCAAAACAACTTCCGCAAACGGCGGCGGCGCTTAAATGACGCTCAAAAGCGCCGGCGCCGCAAAGTGCCGGACGAGAGGAGAACGGAGAGTGGGGGGGAAGCTCCGAACGCGAACAAGCCTGTGCGCGGCAAAGCGCGTTGCGCTCCGCGCAAGCTCCGCTTAACGCCCCGCGCCGGCTTTTAATCGCGCCGGCTTTGCCCGCTTTTTTGTTGCCTGCCGCCGAAAGCCATATACAAAGAAAAGATATGAAAGAATACTTGGATTTGCTCAGGCTCGTATTGGACCGCGGTTGTGAACGCTCCGACAGAACCGGCGTGGGCACAATCGGCGTGTTCGGGGCGCAGGCGCGCTTCGATTTGGAAAAATCCTTTCCGCTGCTGACGACAAAAAAGCTCCACACGCGCTCGATTATCCACGAGCTGCTCTGGTTTCTGAAGGGCGACACAAACATAAAATACCTCAACGACAACCGCGTGACCATATGGGACGAATGGGCCGACGAAAACGGAGATCTCGGCAGAATCTACGGCGCGCAATGGACGGACTGGCGCGCGCCCGACGGCCGTTCGATAAACCAGATTAAGAATGCCGTCGAATCCATACGGCGCGATCCGTTCGGGCGCCGCCACATCGTCTGCGCGTGGAATCCGGGCGAGCTGGACAAGATGGCGCTGCCGCCCTGCCACGCAATGTTCCAGTTTTACGTCTATCCCGACGGCGGGCTCAGCTGCCAGCTCTACCAGCGCAGCGCGGATTTGTTTCTCGGAGTGCCGTTCAACATAGCCTCGTACGCGCTCCTGACGATGATGGTCGCCCAAGTGTGCGGGCTTAAGCCCAGGGAGTTCGTCCACACGTTTGGCGACCTTCACATCTACAAAAACCACCTCGAACAGGCGGGGGAACAGCTCTCGCGCCAACCGCGGCCGCTCCCGCAAATGAGGCTCAATCCCGACCGCAGGAATCTCGAAGACTTCGTTTACGACGACTTCATTTTAGAGGGCTACAACCCGCACCCGGCGATAAAGGCGCCGATAGCCGTTTAGGACGAACATGGCGGAATATCGCGCAATAGCGGCGGTTGCCGAAAACGGAATAATAGGAAACGGGCTGCGCATTCCGTGGCACATTCCGGAGGATTTCAAGCACTTCAAGCGCACCACGATGGGCGGCATAGTGGCAATGGGAAGGCGCACGTGGGAGAGTCTGGGAGGCAGGCCGCTTCCGGGGCGCGAAAACGTCGTCATAAGCTCCCGAATGGACGCGCCCGAAGGCGCGACGCTCTGCCGTTCGCTCGACGAATTGGACGAAAAGTTCGCCTCCGACCCCCGCCCGATATGGATTTGCGGCGGCGCAAAGCTCTACGCCTGCGCGTTCGACAGATGCTCGCAAATAATCGTAAGCCGCGTAAAGGCCGCTCCGGAGGGCGACGTATTTTTCCCCGACATAACCGAAAAGTTTAAACTCGACAAAATACTCGAAAGTCACGAGCTGTTCGATGTGGAGCTTTGGACGAAGAAATAGGGCGCGCCCCGGCTCTTTAAACGCGCCGCTTTGAAAACGCCGAAACTTCAGCCGCGCGCAGTTTTTACGATAAAATTTAGGACAAAAAAGGATACCGAAATGACATTTTTAGTGCTCATAATAATTCCGCTGATAATAGGCATGTACGCCCAAATGAGGGTGGCGGGCTCCTACGACAGATTCAAAGCCGTGCGCTCGCGCTCCGGACTGACCGGCCGCGACGCGGCGGAGGCCGTGCTGCGCTCGGCCGGCATAGGCGACGTCGAAATAACGTGCATAGACGGGCACCTCACAGACCACTACGATCCGTCGAGAAAGGTGCTCGCATTGAGCAGGGAAAACTACGCCGGAACTTCCCTCGCGGCTCTCGGAGTAGCCGCGCACGAAGCCGGACACGCGATTCAGCACAAGGTGGGCTACGCCCCGCTGAACTTGAGAATGGCCCTCGTTCCCATCACAACCTTTGCAAGCCAGCTGCTGCCGATTGTCATGATCGGCGGGTTCTTCCTGTTCCACAGCGTCGCAACGCTGTACGCGGGGGTGGCAATATATCTGATTCTTGCGGTGTTCCAGCTGGTCACGCTGCCGGTGGAATTTAACGCGTCGACGCGCGCAAAGGCGCAGTTGAGAAGCCTTGGAATCATCGATTCCGACGAGGCCGGAGGAGTCGAAAACGTGCTGGACTCCGCCGCATTCACGTACGTCGCCGCTTTCGTCAGCTCCCTCGGCTGGCTGCTGTACATGCTGGCCGCCGCAAACGGACGGCGCGATTAACCCTCTCCCGATGCTCCGCCAATTAACTCCGCAATTTTAGCCCATGAAAATTTCCGCGATTTTGACTTTTAACGCCGCCCTGTGCGCGGCGGCAATGCTTGCGGCCGGAGAGTCGGCGCAGGAGAAGATGAAAAGGTACTCCTATACGTTCGACTCGCCCGGCAAGTCCGCCGCCGAAAGCATGCCGATAGGCAACGGGGACATCGCCGCAAACGTCTATACGGTCGGGGACTCGCTCTTTCTTCTCATGTCGAAAAACGACGCATACGACGGCTCCGGAGAATCCCTCAAGACCGGGAGAGTCAAGATAAAGCTCTCCCCCAATCCGTTTGCCGCAAAGGATTTCCGCCAGACTCTCGACATAGCCGACGCATGCGTGCGCATAGACGGCAACGGGGTAAAAATCAAAGTCTGGGCGGACGCGAACAACCCCGTTTACAGGGTGGACATAAAGTCGGAAGCCCCGCTGAACGCGGAAATTTCCAACGAATTTTGGAAGCGCAGATTTTTTCAGGACGTCGCAAAAAATTCCGGAGACGCCCTCGTGTGGTACCACACGAATCCGAACAGCGCGTTCGCCGAATACATGAATCTGTACAGGGTGGCGCATCGGGTAATCGACATCGACAAAGTGGAAGATCCGCTCCTGCACAGGACGTTCGCAAACATGGCGCGCTCGAAACAGACGAAGCTTGAAGGCGGCAAGCTGATCGGTTCTGGGCGCGAATTTTCGATATCTATACACACCGTATCCGGCCGCGAGGACAATCCGGAGAACATACTTGCAAAGCTCGAAAGCCGCGCGAAAAAAAGCGACGAGTCGTCGGATTTCGAAAGGCACAAAAAGTGGTGGGCGGATTTCTGGCAGAGAAGCTACATCGCCGCAAGCTCAAACGACATTCCCCAAGACATGCGCCAAAAGCAGACCTCCCACAAAAAGTTCGGCGAGCGCGACGAGCCGGACAAGGCCTTCATAGTCTCGCAGCACTACAACGCGCAGCGGTACATGATGGCGTGCCAGTCGCGCGGGCAGATGCAGACGAAATTCAACGGCGGGCTGTTCACCGTTCCGATGCTCTACAACAACAAATTTTTCGGCGAGGACGACCGTAACTGGGGTCGGCGGCACACATTCCAAAATCAGCGTCTACTCTACTGGCCGATGATACAGGCCGGCGACTACGACCTGATGGCGCCGTTTTTCAACCACTATCTGCGCCTGCTGCCGATACGGAAGGCCATAACGAAGATGTGGTTCGGCGTCGACGGGGCGTACTACCGCGAGAATTGCGAAATAACGGGCGACGAAATAGGCGACGGCGGGGCGTTCAATTTCAGGAAAAACTCCGACGGGCTCATAGAAATGGGCGACACGAAAAACCGCCCCCTGCGCAGGCACCTGATGCCGGCGGTCGCCGCGAACGGCTCGCAACAGGCCAGGCCCGAAGAATACATAGAGGGAAACCTCCTGCCCAACAAGACGGAAATCGGCGAGTTCAGGTGGATGGGCTACCACAATATTCACATAAACAGCGGCCTTGAAATCTGCTACATGGCGATAAACTACTACCGCCACACGCGCGACAAAAAATTTCTAAACAACACGCTTCTGCCGATTGCCCGCGAGGTGGTCATGTTTTTCGACAAACACTTTCCGCGCGACGAAAACGGCAGGCTCAACATCGAGCCGGGACAGGCTATCGAGACTTACTGGTACGTCAAGAACAACACTCCGGACGTCGCGGGCCTGCACGCAGTGCTCGACGGGCTTCTTGAAATAGACTCCCTCCCCCGCGAATACGCGAAAGACTGGAGGCGGCTGAAGGGCGAGCTTCCGCCGGTGCCGACCGCCAAAGACGGCGCGGGGCGCACGAGGCTGGCAATCGGAGAGAAAGTCATGACCGCGCCGTTTAACAGCGAGAATCCGGAGCTGTACGCGGCCTTCCCCTATGAGTTGTACGGCGCCGCGAAGGGCAACGCCGACGTGGTAAAAAACACCATGCCGCTCAGGCGCTTCAAGGGGCACAGGTGCTGGAATCAGGACGAAATATTTTTCGCCCACGCCGGAATGGCGCAGGAGGCCAAAGATTTTCTGACGCTGCGCTTCAGCTTTTACGGGCAGAGCGGCACGCGCCTGCCCATGTACGCGCGCGGATACAACGACTACATTCCGGACTTCGACAACAACGGCTCCGGCTCCGTCGCCCTCCAGCGCATGCTCATTCAGGAGGACGGAAACAAAATCCTGCTCCTTCCGGCGTGGCCCAAGGAGTGGGACTGCGAGTTCAAGCTGCGCGCCAATTCAAACACGACCGTATCCGGCTCGGTCAAGGGCGGCAAGCTGGCGGCGCTGGAAGTCTATCCGGCCTCCCGCAGGGCCGACGTCGCGGTTGCCGAACCCAAGTAAGCGCAAATCGAAAAAAGGCGAAACGCGCAAAACGGGCGAACCCGGCGCGCGCAAAGCCGAAAGCGAAGGCGCGGGGGCGAAGGCGGGCGGAAACCGGCAATAATTGCTTTGCTTTTCGGCATCGCGTTTGCAAAATGTCCGCCATGCAAAAAATTCATATTTGGACTGCCGCGGGGCTCGCGCTTCTAATGTCGGCCTGCGCGGACTCCGACAGGCGGGCGAGCGGAAACTTCGTCCGCGCGGCCCTGAAGGTCGAGAAGGCCGCCGAAAGCTTCAACGGCGCCGACTATGCGAAGGCGCAGGAGATGTGCCTTCAGGCGAAATCGGAAGTCGACGGGATACTCGCGAACTATCCGGACTCGCAAATTGCGCTGCGCATAGTCAGCCAGCCCGACACGCAAATCGGGGCGTGCTCCTACCGCGCGCTGCGCGATTCGATTATCCCGCGGCTCGAAATCTACAACAATCCGGACGCGCGGGAAGTGTCGCTCGCGTGGGCTGTCGCCTCAAGCCGCCCGACGCGCGCGCTGCGCGACGCGGCATATTCGCTTCTCGCCTTCCGCGCAATGGACGAATGCGCAGCCGGAAAGGAGAACCGGCTAAAGGCTCCCGAAAAAATAGTTTCGGCCTGCCTGGCCAATGTTGACGACCCGGAACTCAAGGCGAAAATAGCCGGGAGGCGCGCCGAGACCTTCGGCGCAAAAAAGGGCGCGGCCGCGGCCAAACCATCGAAGGCCGAAAGCGCCGCGGCGGCCCCGAAAAAAATCGCGGACGAAGCCGCATTTCTCGCGCAGGCGCGCACGAACGCCGCGCTCGTATCCTACGACATAAGGTCCATAGACAGGCTCGACGAATGCGCGGCCGCCGCGCGCAGGCTGTCCAACCCCGCGGCATTCGGAAAGATTCTGCATTCGGCCTTTGAGGCGTCGCAAAAAATCACAATGGGCGACGTGCGCGACGTCGCCATGGGGAAAATCGCCGCGGCCTTCGTGAAATTCGCGGACATGGACTCCGCGCTGGAAATAGCCGCCAAGATAAACTCCCAACGCCCGTTGGAGGGCATAATGTTCATTCTGGCCGAAAACGCGTCGAAGAAGGGCGAGTGCTTGAAGCTGCTGAAAATCGCCCCGCGCATATCGGACCCGGCCAAGCGCGACGAATTTTACGCCCGCCTGTCAGAAAGCGTCGCGGGCCTCCTCGGAACGCAGGCCATAAAAATCGCCGCGCTCATCGGCGACAGCCAAAAGCGCTACGCAGCTCTTATAAAGCTCGGCGAAACCTCCGGGAATATGTCGGTGTTTGCCGACGCGGTGTCCGAAATAGACCTGTCGGCGTCTTACGACTGGATAAGCCACTACGGACAAAACCTCCCCGGAGAGGCTTCCGACGCCGAATCCATCGAGGCCGTCGGAAAGTTCGCGCAGCTGGCGAGGGCGCTTTTGAAGCAGAATCCCGCGCTGGCAAAGAAGCTCAACGACAGGGCCGTCGATATAAAGATAAGCTCCATACCGGGCGAAAGGGAGAAAAAGCGGCTCACGTTCGCCTACATGCTCGCCGCCTCGAACATGGCGCGCATGGGAGACGGCGCGCGCGCGCTGGAATTTCTCACTTCGCAGATGCACAATCTGGACGTTCCTGCGGCGTTTGAGGAATACGCCTTGATAGCCGCCCAAGCCTATTCAAAAGACAAGGCCGCCGCTCTGAAGGCCCTGTTTGCGGCGGCGAACATAGCCGCGGCGGTGCCGGGTCAAGATTCGGCGCGCTGTCCGGTTTTCTTGGCGTATCTCCTGCAAATCAACAAGGTGCCCGCGGAGGACTGCGTGCGGGTGCTCTCGCCGTTTTTGCCAAAGTTCGCGGACAAGTAAGCCGCGAAGCTTGGGCGGAGTTTAGCCTGCGGCAAAGCCCCGTTTGGCAAAGGCGGAGGGGAGCGGCGGTGTGCGGGCGGACGCCCGGAGCTTTTTTGCGTCCCAGTCATAGCCCCAAGCCGCTTTGCGAACAGACCCAATCTGCAAACCGGCCTTTTGTTTTGGACTCCTGCGGCGGCGCGGGGAGAGCGCAGATGCAACACTCTTGAGGCTCCGCCTCCTTGCGCTTCCTATTTTTTGCGGTTTGCGGTCCTTTGTTATTCCGCTCTTTTCTTTTGCGGCTTCCTGCGACAACCCGAAAGAGGAGCGAAAGAAACTTTCCAAAGCGTACAAATCTTACAGAACGGAACGCGGGCTCGCGAACGCGCGCGGCAAAATTTACGCAAAGATTTTTAAACTTTCGAAAAAAGATTTGGAAAAGATTTTTTGCGCAAACTTTTAGGCGCGGCCGCAAGAAGTCCGCGCGGATAAAGTCCCGCGCGGCGGCAGGCAAAATCCCGTCCCGCGTGTGTCAAAAGTATCCGCAAACGTGTATTTTTGTCACTCTCCGGAACAAGGCCCGGCGGCGGAATGTCCTATTCTAACGAAAGGCGAGCTGGCACAAAATGTGCTTGTTAGAAAAGAGTATGAGCAACATAAATCCCGAAAAACTTACCGAAAAGAGCATCGAGGCCGTCAACGGCGCAAGGGAGATAGCCAAAGTGCGCGGCAATACCGAAATTCTGCCGCTGCACCTGCTGGCAAGTCTGGTGGCGCAAGAGGGCGGAATAGTCGGCCTCGTTCTCAACAGGCTGGGTTCCGACAAACGCGCGGCGTTGGAGCTTGGAATCAAGCGCGCGCTGGACTCGCTGCCAAGCGTGAGCGGCGGCAACGGGGAGCCCTACGCCAACGCGTCCCTATCGCAGGTCTTTGACAGGGCGGAAGCCCTCGCCAGACAGATGCGCGACGACTACGTATCCACTGAGCACCTCTTTATGTCCATTCTCGAAAAGCCGGAGCCCGAAAGCATAGCTGCGCTTTTGCGAAGCCTTAAGATTTCAAAAGACGGCATAATGGAGACGGTGAAATCCATGCGCGGCAACGCCCATGTGGACACAAAAACTCCGGAAAACGCCTATGAGGCGCTCGAAAAGTACGGCGTGGACCTCGTAAAACTGGCGCGCGACGGCAAGCTCGATCCCGTCATAGGAAGGGACGACGAAATCAACCGCGTAATAAGAATACTGTCCAGAAAGACGAAAAACAATCCCGTGCTGATAGGAGAGCCTGGGGTAGGCAAGACCGCAATCGCCGAGGGACTGGCGCAGCGCATAGTCCGCGAGGACGTCCCCGAAGGGCTAAAGGACAAGAGCGTTTTCGCCCTCGACATGGGCGCGCTGATCGCCGGCGCAAAGTACCGCGGGGAATTTGAGGAGCGCCTAAAGGCCGTTCTAAACAAAATCCGCGAGAGCGACGGCAAGATAATACTCTTTATAGACGAGCTTCACACGATAGTCGGCGCGGGGCGCACGGAGGGGTCCATGGACGCCTCCAACATGCTCAAGCCGATGTTAGCGCGCGGCGAGCTAAGGTGCGTAGGCGCGACGACCCTCGACGAATACCGCCAATACATAGAGAAGGATCCGGCCCTTGAGCGACGCTTCCAAAGCGTGTACGTCGGCGAGCCGGACGTGGAAAACACCATAGCCATTTTGCGCGGGCTGAAGGAGCGTTTTGAAACCTACCACGGGGTGCGCATACAGGACCGCGCGCTCGTCGAGGCGGCCGTGCTGAGCAACAGATACATCTCCGGAAGGCAGCTGCCGGACAAGGCCATCGACCTCGTGGACGAAGGCTGCGCGCGCATAAAGACGCAACTGGACTCCATGCCGACCGAACTCGACACAATGCTGCGCAAAATACGGCGGCTGGAAATCGAGGAAACGGCGCTGGTAAAGGAGGAACACGACAACAAGCGTCTGGAGGAAGTCAGGCGCGAGCTCGCCGATTTGCGCGAGCAATCCTCCGCGCTGAAGTCGCGCTGGGAGGACGAAAAGAAATCCGCCGACAAGGCCGTAAAGCTGCGCGAGCAAATCGAGGCGGCCAAAATCCGCATGGAGCGCGCCGAGCGCGAATACAATCTGACGCAAGCCGCCGAAATAAAATACGGCGAGCTTCCCAAACTGCAAGAGCAGCTGGAGGCCGCGATGAAAACCGAGTCGGGCGAAAACTCCCTGCTCAAGGAGAGCGTCGGGGCCGACGAAATCGCGGCAATCGTTGCGGAGTGGACGGGCATTCCGGTCAAGAAGCTTTTGGAGACGGACAGGGAGCGCCTGCTCAATCTGCCGAAGATACTGCACGAGCGCGTAATAGGGCAGGACGAGGCGGTGGAGACCGTCGCGGACGCCATTTTGAGGGCGCGCGCGGGAATAAAGGACCCGAAGCGTCCGAGCGGAGTGTTCATGTTCCTCGGCCCGACGGGCGTCGGAAAGACGGAGCTTGCAAAAACCCTCTCCGAAGCGCTCTTTAGCGACGAGGACCACATGGTGCGCATAGACATGTCGGAATACATGGAAAAGCACTCCGTGGCGCGGCTCATAGGCGCGCCGCCCGGATACGTCGGCTACGAGCAGGGCGGGCAGCTGACCGAAGCCGTGCGCCGCAGGCCGTACAGCATAGTGCTTTTCGACGAGATAGAAAAGGCGCACCCCGAAGTGCTAAACACCCTGCTGCAAATCATGGACGACGGCGTCCTCACCGATTCGCAGGGGCGGCGCGTGGACTTCAAAAACACCGTCATCATCATGACCTCGAACATCGGCGCGCGCTTCATAACCGACGCGAAATTTGACGGCGACGGCTCGCTTCCGCCGGCCGCCAGAGAAGCCGTAATGGCCGAGGTCCGCGCGCACTTCAAGCCCGAATTTATCAACCGCATAGACGACCTGATCATCTTCAAGTCGCTCACTCTCGATGAAATCGTCAAGATAGTGAAGCTGCAAATAGACGATCTGAACAAGCGACTGGAATCGCAGGACTTGAAAGTGGAGCTTACAAAGGGCGCATACGAATATCTGGCCGAGAAAGCCTACGATCCGTCCTACGGTGCGCGTCCGCTCAAGCGGGTAATCAACCACAAGATTGAAAATCCGCTTGCCAAAGCCATAATATCCGGGAAGCTGAAGCCCGCGGACACAATGAAATTCACCGAGAAGGAACTGAAATGACGAAGCCTTAGCGCCGACCTTTACGCCGACGCCTCCGCCCGCAAGGGCGCGGGGCGTTTTTTGTCTGCGCGCAATATCTTTTTATCTTGTGCATGATATGCTATTGATATTTGCTCCCCGACATGGAAACAACTGCCGACAAAAAAAAACCTTCCGGCGCGCGAACGTGGATATTGGACATATCCTGCATTTTTGCGCTCTCGTGCGCGCTGTATCTCGGACTGAGTTTTCTGCGTCCGCTGGCGAGTCCGGACGAAGGCAGATACAGCGAAATCCCCAGGGAGATGGTTTCTAATTCCGACTATGTCACCCCGCGCCTGAACGGAATGCCCTACTTCTACAAGCCGCCTATGTTCTACTGGATACAGGCCGCCTCGATAAAGCATTTCGGAATAAAC
This sequence comes from Verrucomicrobiota bacterium, assembly GCA_003343565.1. GTDB lineage: Bacteria > Verrucomicrobiota > Verrucomicrobiia > Opitutales > Intestinicryptomonadaceae > Merdousia. The sequence goes on from QALA01000028.1 coordinate 42,559, forward strand.
AGAATTTCCCTCCGGGCTCCGAATTCGCTGATTGCCGTTTTCGGAATCGTCATGACATACGTCGCCGCACGGGCGCTGTTCGACAGAAAGACCGCGATATTTTCCGCGGCGATTCTGTCCACAAGCGCGCTCTACTTGGCAATGGGGCAAATCGTGACGCTGGATATGGCCGTGGCGGTGTTCATGTCTGCCGCGATGTTCTCGTTCATAGTCGCAATCAAGCGCAGCGGAGTGTGGAGGTGGATTTGGGGATTGTCCTTTGCCGCGTTCATGGCGGCGGCGGTTCTGACCAAAGGGCTGATCGGCGTCTTGATTCCGTGCGCGGTCGTTTTTTTGTACATGCTCGCAATCGGCTGGAAAAATTTCTGGGGGCAGTTCGGGCGGTCCGACATCTGGCTGGCGCTGGCGGGAGTCGCGCTCTTTATGGCGATAGCGCTTCCGTGGCACGTCCTTGCGGCGCTGGCGAATCCGGCCTTTGAAAACGCGGAAGGGTTCCTGTCGAAAAACGGCGACGGCCAGGGCTTCCTCTGGTACTACATAATCCACGAACATTTCCTGCGCTACATCGACGAATCCACAAGCATGCGCTATCAGCCGGCCTGGTTCTTTTTTGCGCTGGCCCCCGTGGGCCTGATTCCGTGGGTCGTATTCGCCCCCCGCGCGCTGGCCGAATACGTCTCGGATTCGCGCGGACAATTTCGGACAAAAAACACGGAGCTTTTGTACATGGCCATATGGGCGGCGTTCATAGTGTGCTTCTTCTCCATATCGAAGTCGAAGCTGCCGCCCTACATAACACCCATATATCCCGCGACGGCGGTTCTGCTGGGCTGGTGGGCGGCAAGGTGGTGGGACGGACGCTCAAGGGCTGCGCCGGAATCGTGGACGCTCGCCGCACTCGGCTATCTCGGCGCGGCGGCCTTCGTGCCGATATACTTCATACTCGACGCGAAGGGCAAACTTTACGACCCGCAATACGCCGCAGTCGCAATGTCGCTGTGCGCGGCGGTGATGGTCGTCGGCGCCAGCATTTCGGTCGCGCTGCTGCTGAAACGCCGCACGAGGGCGTTCGCACTTTCGGCGTTCGCGACGGTATTTTGCTTCATGCTTTTTTTCAATCCAATCGCGCGGATATTCCAAAGGCCCAGCAGCGAATCCCTCGCAAAGCAAATCCGTCCGGAATTGGGAGACGACGACGCGATTGTGATATACACAGACTACGGAATATACCAAGACCTTCCCGTGTGGCTCGAACGCCTGCCCGTCTGCGTGGGCAATCCCCCGGAGGAGCAAAAATTCGGCTTTATGCGCGAGCGCGGCAAACACGATTCGCGCTTTCTCGACGCGGACGCCGGATTCGCGCGCTTCGCGCAAAACCGGAAGGGCGCCATATACATGTTCGCCAGAACGCGCGATGTCGAACGCCTGCAAAAGCTCTATCCCGACGCCAAGCTCGTCGGGCGCGAGGGCTTCATGGCAATGATGAAAATCGACAAAAAAGACAATGCCGGAAAGTGACGAAACGCAGCCTTCCAAGCGCGAAAACGTTTGGCTCAATTTGGGATTCAACATAGCCGCGCCCAGCTTAATCCTGATAAAGGGCTCCAAGATGGCCGGCTGGTTTGGAATAGACGCCGGCGGCGACGGGGCAAGCGCGCTGATATTCGTCGCCGCCCTGCTCTTTCCGCTGGCGTACGGAATCTACGATCTTGCAACGCGCGGGAAATGGAACGTCTTTTCGATAGTGGGATTGGCGAGCGTTCTGCTCACAGGAGGAATCGGGCTGATGAAGCTCTCGCGCGAGTGCATGATAATCAAGGAGGGCGCCGTTCCGCTCCTGCTCGGAATTGCAGTGCTTGCCACGGCGTTCTCAAAGAGGCCGCTTGCAAAGCTTCTGCTGATGAACGAAAGCCTGCTTGACACGCGCAGAATATACGCGCTGCTGGACGAAAGGGGCGCGCGCGGACAATTTGAGGCGGAACTCAGAAAGGCGACCTATATTCTGGCGGCGTCGTTTCTGGTCAGTTCCGCGCTCAACTTTGCGCTGGCGGCAAGCATATTCAAAAGCGAGGCCGGAACGGAGGCGTTCAATGCCGAATTGGGCAAGATGACCGCGCTGTCGTATCCCGTCATCGTGCTGCCGACAATGGCGATACTCATGTTTGCCCTATACAAGCTGTTTTCGGCGATTTCAAAAATGACCGGAATGGGAATAGAGGAATTTTTCCGCGAACAGAAAAAATAGATGAAAGCCGCGCGCGCATTTCTACCGGCTGCGGCAATACTGCTTGCCGCGCTCCAAATCTGCCGCGCGTACGAAGTCGCCGACGCCTCCGGAAAGGTATTCCGCTTCGACGCCCCTCCGCGCGCCGCAACAATAGTTCCGGCTGTGACCCAAAACATCTACGCCGTAGGCGCGCAGGAATATCTGATTGGGAACTCCAAATTCTGCAACATTCCAGACGGCGCCAAAAAAAAGGCAAAGCTCGGCGGTCTCGTGGATCCCGACTACGAAAAAATAGCGGCGCTCAATCCGGAAATATTCATACTCCCAACCCTGACCGACGGCACGCTAAGAGCGCGCCTGTCAAAACTTGGCATACCCGTATTCACGCTCGGCGGAGAGGGGCTGGCCAACATCGCCGCGGATCTGCGCATGCTCGGCGAACTTTTCCAATGCCGCGAACGCGCCGAATTGCAGGCGAAAAAAATCGAGGACGAAATAGCCTCCGCCCCGAAAATCGGCCCTGAATCGAAGAGGGCACTGTTCATGTTCGGAAACATCGCGGCGGGAAAAGGCTCGTATGTCGGAGAGCTTTTGAAGCTTTGCGGATTGAAAAACTGCGCGGACTCGTCGAACGGCCCATGGGCGGCGCCGATGCGGGAATTTATATTTGCCTCCGCCCCCGACATGCTCTTTGTCGAATGCGCAAATGCCGGCGAAACCAAAAAGCTCCTGGAATATTACGAAACCGACGCCGTATGGAAAAACACGCCGGCGATCAAAAACAAAAACGTATTCTTCGTGCCGCGCGATGTCGTGGGAGTGCCGAGCGTGCGGGTAATCGAAGCTCTGCGCCTGATGAGAAACGCCGTAAAGTCTGCCGACGCGCAACGCGCCAATCGATAGGCCTTGCCAAAATGCGACTCCATTCGCGCCCCACGCTTTAAAACGCCCCGCGCATTCAAACGGCCTGTTTGCGTTTCTCCCCGCACTTTCCGCATTTCGGCCAATAAGGCATCTTCCGACGACAACGCAAATAGCGCGCTACATTTTGCGGGGAATTTGCCGGCGGCCCGAAACGCGCCAACAAACCAAATTGACGCGATTCCCCAAAATTTAAAAAACGCGCAAAACGGACAACGCGTCCGATGCGACTCCATTCGCGCCCCGCACCTTAAAACGCCCCATACCTTAAAACGCCCCATACCTTAAAACGCCCCGCGCATTCAAGCGGCCTGCGCGGGCTCCGCGCGAAGCAATAAGACTTGCCCGATGCGACGGGCGCGTCTAACATTTAAATTATGAAACAAAAGATTATCGCCGCCGCCTCACTCGCACTGACAGCGTTTGCCCTTGGAGCCTTTGCGGGCGAATCCGAAAAGACTTACATAGTAGCCAACTCCGCAGCCCCCGACAGCGTCGCCCTCGCCGAATCATACGCAAAGCAGCGCGGCGTGCCAAATGGCAATATAATCGCGCTCGACCTGCCAAAAAAGATGCACATAAGCGCGGGCGAATATTTTGAACGGCTCGAAAATCCGCTTATGGAAAAGCTCTCCGCTGCGGGCGCGCTCAAGGCGGAAAAAACCGGGAAAAAGATATTCGGCGGGCGCGACGAAATGAAATTTTCATCGCACGACATAGACTACATAATCCTCATGCGCGGCGTGCCCGTAGGAATACTTCCGTCGGAGGGCAAGGGCGGTCTAAAAACCGACGCGGCAAGCGTCGACAGCGAGCTTTCCGCGCGCTTTGCCCCGGCCCAGACGCGCGACGGCTTCATTAAAAATCCCATTTACGGCGCGTTTAAAGAGGCGGACCAGTTCAAGAGGCTCGGCATACTGCGCGTATTCAGGCTGGACGGCCCGGCGCGAAGCGATGTCGAAAAGATTATACAATCCGGCCTGCGCGCCGAGAAGTCCGGCCTGCGCGGGCGCGCGTACATAGACAAGTCGCTCTTCGCAAAACCGGGCGACGAAATGCTCGACAAATCCGCGGAAATTCTGGACAAACTCAATTTCGACCTCTCCATAGACTCGGAAAAGCCGCTGTTCGATTTCGACAAGCGCATGGACGCCGCCGCATTCTACTTCGGCTGGTACGCAAACAATCCGCAAAAATATTTCGCCGACAAAAACTTCAAGCTGGCAGACGGCGCGGTGTGCGTGCACATATTTTCCTTCAGCGCGCACAACATGGCGGACGCGCGCCAATGGACGCCGCGCTTTGCCCAGCTGGGCGCGCTGTTTGCGGCAGGAAACGTATTCGAGCCGTATCTGGCGCTCACGCACAACACTGCGGCGTTGTCGCTTGCCATTGCCCGCGGAATGAGCTTGGGAGAAGCCGCCTACGCCGCGCAGCCTGCGCTCGGCTGGCAGACGGTGAACGTCGGCGACCCGCTGGCGCGCCCGATGTCGCGCAACTTGTCGGAGCAGCTAAAAGACATTGCGCAGGGGCGCGTCGACGAGCTGTCGCAATACTCGGTCATTCGGGCCATGAACGCCGCGGAGAAGCAAAAGGGAACGAATGCGGCAATATCTTTGGGAAAGGCGTTCTTGGAAAAATTGGACGCAAAGTATGCGCTTCTCTGGAGGCTGTCGCAAGCCTACGCCAAAGCGGGACAGGCGCAAACGGCCGTGCAAACGGCGGAGGAAGCGGCGAAATCCGGCCTCTGCAAGCGTCCGGACCTTCAGGGATTGGCCATGGAGATAGCGGAATTTCTGGCGGCAAACTCCGCGGGAGAAAGCGCGATGAAGATATACGACAACTTGGCGGAAGCGCGCGGCGACATGCCGTTTTGCGAGGTTCTGGCAAAGCGCGCAAAAGAGGCTTCCGAAAAATGCGGCGTGCAAATGCCGGAACGGCTGCGCGGGATTGAGGCAAGAGTCGCCAAGTACAATGCCGACTTAGCCGAAAGAAAAAGGCTTGCCGAAGAAAAGAACGCGCAAAAATAAAAAATTCCCCCTGAATAATAAACGCGCGGCGCACAAACGAAGCGGCGAAAATTTTTGCGCCGCCATTTCGCGTTGCCAAACCTTCGCATATCGCCAGACGCATTCCACTAAGCCTTGTCGCCTTTGGCCCTTATTTGTTTTTCAATGTCGAAGGTCCGCCGGCAAATAAATGAAGCCGCATTCGACGGTTAAAATCTACGGAACGGCCCGCATGCCGCAAGCAAAATGCGAAAGAAAAGTCGGCTCCTCCCTTTTTCGCAATCGCGCCCACAAGTCCGCGCGCCCCTCAACGCCTCTCAACCGCACCATGTTAATATTGCGCTCAAACGCCGAATGACGGCATAAAAACGGTCAAAACGTTCCCCTCCATCGCGCGAATTTCCGCGTATTGCAATCGTCTCCCGAATGCCTCCCGCAATAACTTTTCAAGAGGCACAAGGCATATGTGCGAAAGAACGCCCGCACCCCCCCATTCCCGCAAAAATTGCGCGCGTAAAAAAATGCCGGCGCATTCCGCCCATCCCTCCGTTTGCGACTTGCAAATCCGGCGGCATTTCCCAATCCGCAAACAGTTTCCGCCATGCGCCTTTCCCGCGTTTGCCGTTTGCCGCGCACAGCGGACATTTGGCAAAAAAATTTTTTCGCAAAAAACGCGCCGAAAAGACTTCGGAAAGAACTGCCGAAAAGGAAGTCTAAAAAAAGCGAACGCCCCCCGCCTCAAATGGGGCGTATCGCAAAAAACGCCCAATCGAAAAATTTTCCTATGGACAATCGCTTCGCCCGACAGGCCATTGTCGGCCGCCAAAGGCGTCAGATTTCATTTTCGGCCAGCCACCTGAATCCCACAACCTTGAAGCGGCGGCCGAGCGCCTTGTTTAGGTCGCTCAATTCGCTGCTTACCAAGCCGTCCATCGGGACCTCCGACGAATACGGATTGCTGTTGTTATTGTTGTTGCCGATTTCAAATTCGCGGTCGTAGATGCGCCAAGCCTCCTGATTTTCAACGGTCTGGTCGATGTAGTCGGGCACGCGCTGGATTGTCATCTCGCACCACGCCTTGGCCTCGACTATTCCGGATATGGGATTGCGGACTTCGCCGTAGGCGCGAATCTTAAACGTGTCGGAACGCACCGTCAGGAAGGAGCCGAGCCTCGCAAGCAAGTCCTGCTGCATGAGGTACGTCGGCGCTCCGGCCGCCTGCGGGCCAACCGCACCGCGCCAATTTTCCCAGACGTTCTTGGGATCGCGCAATCCCCTGTATCGGGCGTCGTTCTTAAACGATTCCGCCATGTTGCGGCTGTCGTCGCCGATCTCTATGAGCAAATCCGGATCCCTATGGAAGGCGGAGTTGATTTCCGTCGCGTCAATGGCCGCCTGAAGCACGCCCTTTTGCATGTGGGTGATCTTATATGTCACCTCGTCGTTCTTTATCTCGGTATCGAGATAGCGGCGGTCGTCATGCTTTTCCATTTTGGGAACGAGACTCAAACGCTGCTCGTTTGAGAACGTGTCCGTAAACCTGTCCTCCGCGGAATAGTTGGCGGCCACGCGGTTGACAAAGTGCGCCATTGAATAAAACGGCCCCCTGTCTTTGACATGCTCCACTATTGCGGCCGCAAGCTGTTCAATCTCGTCCGGACTCAGCGCGCGATAGCCCTGGAAAAGCGTCTCCTCCTCGTCGACCGAAGTCTCCGACGTAAACGCCCTGCCCTCAAACGGAGCCGCCCAGCGGTGGAACGGCGCGTCCGTACGCGAAGACGTCCCCTGCGAGCCGTTGTAGCTTTGAACGGTCGTCCCGCAGTAGGTCGACAGCACCGCCTTCCATGCGTCGATGTCCGTGGAATTAACGTTGAACGGGCCGTTTATCCAAAGTTTGGAGGAGTTTTCGACGTATTCGTTCAGCGTGTTTGAAGCGAAGTTTTCCGGAGTGAAGCAGACGTCCTCGCGCCGGCTGTTGTCGGGAATGTAGTAAACCAGACGGGGATTCTGCGGATTGACATACGTCTGGCTCATATTGTCGCGCTCGTCGGTGCGGTACGGGAGGGTCGAGAAGAAGTAGTCGTCCCACAGAATGTCGTTTAAGTGCCAAGACATGTCGTAGATGGCGAACCTGTCCTCCGGCCAGTCGGCAGAGCCCCCGCGCGACGCAGTGGGCTCGCGCGAATAGTCCAATGTGCCCGCAGGCTGCGAGACGCCGGAATTGTTGATGTCGTTCTTCTGCTGGGTCACGCCGTCAATCCATTGGACATAGAACGAGCGTTCGGGAACTATTCTGTACGGGCACAGGGAATTGCCTATTGCAAAGTCCACTCCGAGCGCGTCGGGATTGCCGTTACCGTAGGCGTAATCGTCCCCCGAATAAAGCTCAAGAAAGCTGCGCCCCGACGCGAACGTCAAATGCACGCTGGATAGATTGGCAGGATTGGAGACTATCTCCTTCCGCCTCAATATGTGGTGGACCGGGGCGGTCGTCGTGCCCGTCGTCTGGCGCAGGCCTATTATCATATGCCGGTTGCCGTCCTTCAGATTCGACAAATTGTAGCCCGCGTTGTTTTCCGAAATCCCGTCGTCCTCAGTGCCGTACACCTGCGACATTCCCTGCAACTGTTTGTTCGTTCGGCCGAACTCGCCCAGCAAGGTCTTGCCGGTGTCGTTCTGCGGAATCGGCATTCCCTGATCGTTTGAAATCGTAGAGCCGTCGTGGTCGAAGGAAGTCCCGAGCACGGAGCCGGAGACGAACAAGCGCCTGTTGAACAGAGGCTCGCTGCCGAGATCGTTGTCGGCGTAGGGAAGCGCGAACACAAATCCGTACGGGACGGAATCGCGGCTGCTCACAATGGCGTTGTGCAGGCTGGCGCCGTACGAGTACGTCGTGGGCGAATTTACCACGTAAGCCGGAGAGAATGCCTGCGGAGCGAGGTCGCCAATCTGCTGGTTCATAAAAATCCCGTTGTAGACGGCCCAGCTGTTTGCGCTGTGGCGCGCGGAATTTACGCCGAGCCAGTTGAGGAAATAGCGGTACCGCGCGATGTCGGGAAGCGCGGTCAGGTTGCCGGAGTCGTCCACATTGGCTACGCGCTCGTTTACGGCGTCGGTGGCGACGGCGAGAGTGGTGGTTCCGCTCGCGTCGGTGGTGGGAGCCGTCGTCACAAATTCGTCGGCAATTCCGACTCCCGACAGGCTCAGCGAATAACGCCCCGTGTTTTGCCCCTGAATGGAGTCCGACCCCCACAGCGTTTTGGCGTCGGAAATATTGTTCGCCAAAGTCCAGTCATAGGGATTCAGCCACGTCGTAGAATTGGCCGCATTGGCGACCACCCCGACGGAAAAGAAGTTTCGCAGCGAATTCGTGGTGTGAATGCCGGTCACCTGGGAGGTGGTCCCAATGCTCATCGAGGGCTCCGGGAAGCTGTGCAGATACTCGCCGAGAAACGGGCGCATTCCGCGCATGTAAAAAATCTTCGGCGTCTGGCGCGCGTATTCGGCAAAGGTCTTTTCGTTCGTGTCGACAAGCCTCATTCCCTCCTTGTTCCAAAGCCAGATGTCCACGTCCAGATACTTGTATGCCGAGCCGTTCCGGTAAGAGTATGTGTAGAACGAATTGGTCATGTTGTCGCCTCCGGCCACCAGCCAACTGTTGTTGAGGCGGGTCCAGGCGTTCCTTATGTAAAACCCGTATCCGACCGGAGTGCCGTTCGGCCTGCTGGCAAGCGTGAAACAACCGCCGGAAATATAACTGCCGTAGTTTTGATACCTGTCCTCAATAAAGTTCCAGTTGTTGCCGGCGGCGTCGTCCATGTCGATTAAGTATTCGTCGATGGAAGTCGGAGGATAGTTGCCCTGCGAGTCGCGCAGATGGTTGCGGTTGGCGCTTACGACCGCCAAGTCGAAAAGCACGTGGGGCGTGCGCCGCTCGGAGGAGTCCCAAGAGCGGTTGTTGTACTTTAAATAGTGCTCGTTTTCAGGGTGCGGAACGTCTATGAAGAAGCAGTTGCCAAGCTGGCCGCCGTCGTCCAAACCGTACAGCATCGCCTCCTGCTTTTCGTAGGGCGACGTTCCTGTGCCGGTACCCTCTATATCGCCGTTCGGCCCGTTGTAGAAATTGGCGGTCGTCCCCTTTCCGTTGCCCATGTAATTTATTATGTGCTTCATCGCAAACACCTTTGCCTTGCCGGGCTCTATGCCGTTGGTGTCCTTTACGAGAAAGCGAAGCGAACTCGGATCCGAAAGAGTCTCGTCACCCCTGTTCATGTTGGAGGCCCCGGACGGAATCGTGTTTTCGTAGGAATAAGCGTTCTTCACGTTAACCGTACGCTGCATTCTGAACAGGTCCATATTGTTTCTGTTGTCGAACTTTCCGCGGAATGTCGATGCGGGAATGTTGTTCAGATAGAGGGGAACCTTCGCAACGCGCGCCGACCAATAGTTGGGAATTTTCTGCTTTCTGTTGTAAACCTCCGTCAGGGAGGGATAGAGATTGTTCTCGTCCACGAACGCCCGCCACGCGTTCGACTGGACGTTCTTAATATTACTCAAATTCGGAGTATTCAAAATGGTCTGATACGTCGCAATGGAACCGTATCCGAGCGGATAAGCCCCTATCTGGTTAAAGAACGTCTTTGTGGACATCATCAGCTTGGAATAGGGCTTTATATTGGTTATGCTCGATTCGTTCAGGTCGAACTGCATCAGGTTTGAACCCCTCACGTTCTCCTGCATGGGCTGATCCCACGAGCCCCAGTAGCGGAACGGCACGTACAGCCCCTTGAACACGTTGTCGGTAATGGGATTGTAGCTTTTTACCGTGGCCCAGTTGTTCCACTCGCCCGTGCCGACATCGGGGGACGGCCCGGTTGTCAGCGCGGCGACGTCGAGCGACGGCATCATTTCAGTGCGCAAGTCGCGCAGGCATTGGAACTGGCTGCCGCTCCTGTATCCTATCGCAAAACGGTACCACCCCAGCGGATTCTGGTCGCGCGAAGCCGTGCCCATCGACGAGCGCGAACTCAGCATTATCATGTAGTACGAGTCTCCCGGAATTTTTACGTCGTACGGATTCCACAATACCAGAAGCGGAATTATGTGAAGGCGCACTCCGTACGCCTGTCCGCCGGCCCCGTTGTACGGGTGGCCCCCGTTGGGTGTCTGGCGGCTGGAGTATGAGACGCTGTACCTTACGAATGTCGGAACGTAAAATACCTGAAAACGCTTCACCACGGGCTTGAGCGCAACGCGGTCGTCCGTCTGCATGCGAACGTCCGCCCTGGACGCCGACGGCTCGTTGTCGACGCGCAAATTGTAGTAGGAGCGCAACTGGTCCCACAGCGGCCCGCCGGTATCCTTCCACAGATAGATGTCGTCAAAAGATTTTTTCACTTCGTCGAGCGCGGAGGCGGTCTCGTAGCTGTCGAGGTCCTCGTTGCCGTACATCTGCGGCCCGAACATGTGCCCCTTGCCCCGAAGCATTCTGTTTTGAGTGCGCGGCTCGCGCCTGTATCTCTGAAGAGTCGAATCCGTGGTGCTCCACAAAGGATACGCGGTGGTTTTGTATTCGTAGCCGGCAACGCCCATCGGCAATTCAAAATACATGCCCTCGGTTCCGTTGGTCGACTGGGCCTGTTCGGGAATTGTGTCGGGCTCGTTGCCGAAGTCGCGGCGCGTCAGACCGAGCGTCAAGTCCTTCTTCATTCCGCCGTGGCGGACATTGACCAAAAGCCCCTTGGAGCCGAAAGTGACGGAGTGAAAGAACGCCTTTGAAGCGCTGACGCTGTCGGGAATCTCCGCGCCCTTATAGACGTCCAGATCGCGCACGTCGTCAAGGCGGCGGATTCTGGACATGGAACTGCCGTCGTCGTCATTGTCGTCCATTTCGAACGAGAACGCGCTCTGGCCGGCGCGGCCCTCCAAGTTCATGAGCGTCAAACCGTGAATGCCCGAATAGAACGGCAGGCTCTGAACCCTGAATTTGTCCGCAGTGTTGGCCGTCTGAATGTCCTCGTAAGAGGCGACGGCGTTGAGCGAGGCCTTCTGCCCCTCGTCCGCCACCCACCAGGCTATGCGGGTCTGCTGCTTGTAGCCGGGCGTCTCGCCCGACACCGGATCGGGATCCTTCTCAAGCTCCACAAGCGGGGCAAGGACGTCCTCCTCCCTGCGAATTTCGCCGGAATCGTTGGAATACGAACCCTTGCTGACAAGCCTGACATATTCGCCCTTCTGGAGAAATTCGTAAGGCTTATACCTCACGCCCTCGCTGTTGCCGGATTTTACCAGATCGTCCGGATCGTTGCCGAAGTTTCCGGAGACGAGCCACGTAATCGCCCCGTCAATCGTCTTTTGAATGTATTCGCTGCGATCCTGCTCGCGTTGGATCTTATCGGGCGAATATCCCAGACGGCTGTCCCAAACGCCGACCCAGCGGCGGTTTTGGCCTATGGCCTCCTCTATATCCGCAACGTCAGTGCGCGTTATTCCCATCGGGCGGTTCCACCAGTCGTACTTGTTCATTGCGACGGTCTCCAACTCTCCGATTCCGTCGGCGAGAGTCGAATCGAACATCGAGGCGTTGGCCGTTATTCGCCTGTCGGGCCCCAGGGCCGCCTGCACGCGGGACATCGCCTGATACGCCGCAAACTTCGCGGCCTGCTTGGCTTTCTGCTCCAAAAGCGCGTGCTGACTCAAACGCAACTGCATCTGGACAAGAGCGGCAAGCGTCATAACCAAAAGCATCATAAAACCCATCAGGGAAAGCGCCAGCACGAGCGCAAATCCCCCGCGCCGGCGCAGGGGAAGACGCGGGCGAACAGACTTTTTTGTCTCAAAAATAAAAATCGGGCTCATAAACGTTAATAAATTAAGAAACCGCATCGGAATTTACAACAAAAAAACGATTAATCTACTATTGTCTAACCCCTTTCCCGTCGCGCATTAAAGGCGGCCCGGCGACGCCGAATTTTCCCGCATTTTTCCGCCTTTGCCCGCATCTGTCGCTCTGCCCGAAAAAATTTTGAAATCTTTACCCCCATACGCTTAAAAATTTTCTCTTCAACCGGCCGAATTTTTTAAGCTTATCCGCAAAGACAAACGGACAAATTTAACCGCGCAAAAAAAGCAATATTCACAAAGCCTTTCGATGCAAAAAATCCGTTTGGAACGCAACTTGGAAATGCGGAAGCCGCATAATGCGCAAGGCTCGGATTCGCCCGGATAAAAAACCATGCAACCTTCAAATTGTCAAACGGTTGCATATTTTTTTAATTCAAAAAAACTTCGCCCGCGCCCACGGCGGCTCCCATTCTTTAATCACAACCCCAGGCGGTTTGCAAAAAGCGGCGGAAGTCTGTTGAAAAACCTTAAAATTTTCCGGACACAGGCCGTATCAGGCCTCCCGCCTTCCCGCGCCCGCCAGAATGAACGCCCCGGCCGCCGCAGTAAACGGCGCGACCAAAACCAAACCGAAACTTCCCACAACGGTCTTTACCATTTCCGCGCTGACATACGGGCTGCTTATGAAGTCCTCAATCCCCACGCCGTTGGCCGCATAGGCCATCATCAAAGTCAGATACCCGCCGGAATAGGCCAGAAGCAGCGTGGTCGTCATCGTTCCGACGACGCTCCTGCCTATGTTCAATCCCGCCCGCATGAGAGAGCGCGCGCCAATCTGCGGATTGTTCAAACGGACCTCCTCCATGCCCGCGGCCACGTCCATGCTCAAATCCATGACCGCGCCCGACGACGACAAAAACAGCGCGCCGACGAACAAGTCCGAAAGCGACAAATACTCGAATCCCGAATACAGCAGGCTCTGCGAGAACGGCATCACCGCGGCGTTGACCTTGAACCAATCCGAAAACGCCCACGCCATCGCGCAGCTTGCCAAAACCCCCAAAGCCGTGCCGGAAAAGGCCGCAAAGCCCTTTCGCGTAAATCCGGCGACCAGAAATATTATCGCGGCGCTCAACGCGCAAACAGCAACCAGGCAAACCGCTATCGCATTTGCGCCCAAAAGGCAGGCGGGCACTACGATCTTCCAAATCGCCACGCACGAAAATACGAACGACAACAGAGCCTTAAACCCGACAATTCCGCCAAACCAAATCAGGAGAAGCCCGAACAGTCCGAGCAGAAAAAACGTCTTTGAAGTGCGGTAGTGGTCCTGCGCGTTTATCGTGTCCGAGGCGGGATCGAAGCCGTCCGGAACGGACACGAGCGCAACGTCGCCGACGCTGAAAATTTTGTCCAAATCCATCTGCGCGCGGACGAAGTTGTGCGCCTCGAAAATCCGGCCCCCGTATTCGCCTCCGAGAATTTTTACCTTCAGCCTCTGCTCGCCCTTCTTCAAAAGCCCTATTTCCTCGACGGACGAATTGTCGACCTCCAGAACTTCCGCCCTAAATTTTTCGCCGCCGTCGGCGGCCGGAGGCATTCCCGGAAAGCGCAAAAACGCAATCGCCACACTCAGCGCCGAAAATGCGACGCACATTAAAATGTCCCTTCCCGAAACGCCTCTCATACCCTTACTCCCGCTTTTTCAAACTTCCGCATTCTCCAAACTCCCTCGGCAAACTGGGCGATTTTCAGACGCGCCCCCCGCGCCCC
>QALA01000047.1 GCA_003343565.1 Verrucomicrobiota bacterium
TGTCGATATGGCCTTCTCCCTCTCGATGAGATCGTCGCGCACTGCGGGTCTGCTTTCGGCCGGCAGCAGGGTCTCCGGCACGGTAGAAAGCAAATCCGAAACGACCCCGCCAAAATCCGTCTTGGAGGTCTCTATTATGCGCGATTTCGTCAGGAACTTGTTGAGTCTCATTTCGTCAGTTCGACTTTGGAATATTCCAGTTGAAGGCGTCCTTCTTTATCTCGTAAATTATGCCAACGCACATTACAGCCGCGAAAAACAGCGCCGGAACGAGTATTTGCGCATGGCGCGCCAAGAGATCGGAGTAGGAGAGCGCAAGGGGGAGCATGAAAACTATTTCAATGTCGAACACTACAAACAGCGCGGCCGTCAGATAGAATCTTGCGCCGAATCGCGGATGCGGTTTGCCGAAGGGAGCAACCCCGCACTCGTAGGCCGAGTCTTTGAGTTTGTTCGGCTTGGCTCTTTGTCCGAACAGGTGGCTTGCCGCCACAATTACTGCGCCCATTGCCAACGCCGCCAATACTTGAATCAAAACGGGTATGTATGCTCCAAGTTCCATACTGCTACAACTCTCAAAAATGCCGAGTTTTGCAACAAAATTTTCTCTTTTTGAAAGTTCGCATTTTGAAAAAAGCGTTTGACCGGATTTGCCGCGCCGTATTTTCCCGCACTTCGGAACGTTGAATTTGCAGTCGCCTTTGCGCGTTCGGCTGTGCGCGCGGCCCTGACTTTCGCGGAGGCGGAATTGTGTCCGCGCGTGTGCGGTCGTTTGAATTTGTCCGTTGCGTTGCAACTGCGGCTGTTGCGGTTGCGTCCGCGTTGGTTTGACGCCGTTTGGAATGTGTGCGCGAAGCGATGCCGTTTTCGATGTCGCGCCGCGTCGTGCGGGAATTGCATTACGCCGCAAAAGTAGCGCGCGCTACAAAGAAAATCATGCGCGCCGCAATGAGTCATGCGGGTTGCGAAGAGTTATGCGCGCCGCAAAGAGTTGTACGCGCCGCAAAAAAATCATGCGCGTTGCAAAACTCCTTTGCGCGGTGTCCAATCCCTCCGCGTATTCGGACATTCACAATGCCGCCGGACGGGCGGCTGCGGGTAGGTGCAGCTGCGGACAACTGCGGGCGGAACGGGCAACTGCGGGCGGCTAAAATTTATGGCCTCGTCTGCGCGCGTTCGAGCCTGTCGTTTATGGCAAGTCCCACGCCGACGTTCGGAGCGCGCTGGCAGTACAGGCCGTTCGGGGAGATTTTGTCGAGCCTGCGCAACAGCGCAAAGAGATTGGCCGCCGCCTCCGCCGCATCGCCGGCCTCGGACAGCCAGTAGTGGTTCTTTGCGGGATTTTGCGGCCTTGAGAAAAAGATTACGTTGGCGTCCGCAGCCTCCCCGATTTCCTCCGGAGAATTGAAAAGCGTCAACTTGGAATGCGGGCTGTAATGCGACTTCAGCATGCCCGGAGCCTGCGGACGAGCCTCGTTGACTTTCGGGGAAATGTCGATTCGTTCGCCCAACGCGCGCTCCAAATCCTCCGGCGGTATCGGGCCCGCGCGCAGAAGCTTGTGGACGCCGCCGTCTTCGGAGAGCATGAGTATTGTCGATTCGACGCCGCGCGCGCATTTTCCGCCGTCCAAGATGAAATCGATTCTGTCGCCAAGCTGTTCGGCGACGTGCTCGGCGCAGGTGGGGCTGACGTATCCGAACGGATTTGCCGAGGGCGCCGCAATCGGCCTGCCGCAGGCCCTTATCAGTTCGAGCATGAGCGGGTGCGAAGGCATGCGCACCGCCACAGTATTCATTCCGGCCGTCACTATGTCCGGCACGGCGTTTTGCTTGTTCAAAATTAACGTCAGCGGCCCCGGCCAGAATCTTTCGGCGAGCGTTCTTGCGCGCCCGGTGAACGCGGCCGCTTTCTCGGCCATTTGCATGTCGCATACGTGCACTATCAGCGGATCTATAAACGGCCTTCCTTTGGCCTCGAATATCCGGCGCACGGCTTCCGGATTGAGCGCGTCGGCCGCAAGGCCGTAAACGGTCTCCGTGGGAACCCCTCCGATTCCCCCGGACAAAATAAAACCGGCCGCCTGAGAAACGTCTCCAGACGGCCGTACAATGCGCTTGCGCTTATGCATATGGGTTTCAGACGCGAGAGGCGTCCTCCATCGCTACTTCATCAGAAGCATGTTGCGCGCGTGCTTTATGGTTTTCTTAATGTGGCGTTGCTCTTTCGCCGTCAAACCGGTAAATTTGCGCGGAAGAATTTTGCCCGTCTCCGTCACATAACGGTTGAGAGCCTCGGTTTCCGTAAAGGAAATTTCGGACGGATTCTTTTTCTTTGTTTCTTCGGTCATGTCTGTTGTCTGTTTTTATAAATACCGCCGCCGGATTGCCTCGCGGGGCGGGGCGGCCGCTTTTCTTCTCAAGTGCGCGCCTGGAGGGAGTCGAACCCCCAACCTTCTGATCCGTAGTCAGAAGCTCTATCCAATTGAGCTACAGGCGCGGAGTATTTCAATTCGGACGCGTCGCCAATCAAATATGTGCGCTTAATCCAAATTGAAGTTTAGAATCGTCTCCAATTCCGGTTCCATTGCAAGAAAATTTTTTTAAAATTTAAAAATTTTCCGGTTGGCTCTTTGCTGGAGGCGATGAAAGAAGCCCCTAACTTTTAGCCGGAGGCATAACTTATCTATGCCGCCTTGCCCGCGCCGCATTGTTTTCTGCGCATGCCTTGCCCGTTTTAGATTGCGCGCGTTTTCAGCGCAACCAGGAGGACCGACACTTGGAGCGGCATTATTTGGCGTGTTCGGATTCTTCAGAATAAGCAGGGGAACGGCAATCTGAATGGGCGTTTTTTTGGCGCGTTTGGATTTCCGAAAAAAACGCGGGCGATAACCTCTAACTGCAAGCTATCGCGCGAAAGTGCGGCGGCGAAGATACGGCGACAAATATCTACAAAGGCGCGTCTGTTTGCGAAGCTTGCCGACTTTCTTCCCGCTTTTTGCTTTCCGCAAAAGCGTCTGTTGGCTTCTATTCGATGCCGGCGGCAATACCGTCAAAAACAATTTCAGGATACGCGTTTTGCATAATCTATCGCATATAAATGACATACATGAAAATATCGAAACGGCGAATCCGATGCAAATGAAACTTTTTATACTAAAAGTTGTTCAATTATAAAGCGATTTTGCCTTTTGAAAAAATGCCTTCATATCCGGCGGGAAATAAATTGGTAAAAAATAAATTAAAAAACTTGCGCTTTAAGATATTGTATTTTTATTATAAAAACATATTAGGAATAATTGTGCCGATTTCGACGCATTTGTTCCGTTAATGAAAGGATAAGAAAATGCCTGTGAAATCAGAATCAAGGACGAAGAAACCAGCCAAGTCCGTTGCGTCAAAGGCGCCTGCAAAGGCCGTTAAAAAGCGCGCCGTCAAAAAGTGCGCAAAGAAGGCTGATTCCCAGTGCGCATTGGCCTCAAATGCCGCCGCGTCGGCGAAGAGCTCGCCCAGCAAGTTGACGAGGATAATCGTCAAGTACAATGTCGGCTGGGGGAATCAGCTCTATATTCGCGGAACCGGCGCCGGGCTGACATGGCATAAGGGCGTGCTTATGCAGTGTGTCGGCGAGGACGAGTGGCTCTGGGAACAACTCGTCTCCAAGGGCGGGCTTAAGTTTAAGGTTCTCGTGAACGACGAAGTTTGGAATTTGGACGATGACAGTTCCGTCGATGCCGGCGAGACTGTGGTTTTCCACCCCAAATTTTAGCCGTTTTTGAATGCCGAATTGAAAGGATACCGATTCCCGGTATCCTTTTTTTTTGCGGTTGCCGATTTGAATTTGCCGTTTGCGTTTTTCCGCCGCCCGTATTTTGTCCGCACGTCGGTTTGCCGTCCGTATTTCTCAATTTTTGCGGTTTTTCAAAAAGCGGTTTTGCCTTCAATTTTCGGCTGGCCATTGGGGGATTGGGGCATTGAGGCATTGGGGCATTGAGGGCGGAGGCGATGGCGCCGGGAGGGGAGCTTTTTGAAACTTTCCCATATCGGAAGGTTTGATTTGCGAAAGTGAAATTTTTAAGCGCCTTATCTTTTGGCGATTTTTGCCGAAACGCGCAATAGAACGGCTGCGGGGACGCGGGGCGGGATTGCGTTTGGGCGCAAAAGTTTTGCATGTTAAGCTTTGAAAAAGTCCGGCTTTGATTTTAATGGGATTGCAATGAAGAAAAAAATGATAATCTTGCTGTCGGCGTTTGCGGCCGTGTGCCTCGACGCGCGTCAATTTGGAAATTTTGAAATTGAAGGCGCGGATTTATCACTCGGATTGATTCCGTTGCGGTTTACGTATTTCGACGGCAATTGGAATGTAAAATTCTTCAGCGATTGCGCGGCGCACGCCGTCGGATTTCCGAAGGCGGAGGGCGAAAAATCGTACGAGACCGAAGCCTCCGTGAACATAGGCGGCGAAAATGCGGGGACTCTCGATGAAAAATTTTTCTTTGAGACTCCGAATGTCTGCCGTTTTGAGGCCCGCTTCAAGCCTTCCGCCGGAACGAAATACGGCGAAATATCCTACTCGTTCAACTTTCCCATTAAAAATTCGGCGCTGCGGCTTGACGGAAATTCGATAAATCTCTGGGATTCCGCGAACCTCCAAAAGACCTTTCGCGCCGGCAAAGTTTCGGTTGAAACGGAGCGGGGGATTGCGGAATTTTCGGGGAATCTTGAGGTTCTCGTGCAGGACGAGCGCAGATTTAATTCGCAAAATTTTTCGTTGAGATTCAAGCCGCGCGATTCGTCCGGCGTCTTGGAATGGGATATGAAAATATTTTTTGAAAAAGTTGGGGGCGTTGCCGTTCCGTTGGCGGGCTCCTCCGACATGGGAATACCGGGGCTGCCCGCGGGCCGGATTAAGCTTGGCGGAATAGACTTCGACTTTTCCCGGCCCGCCGGAGCGGGACTTGTCGTAAGGGGCGGCATGGAGAAAAAACTCGCCGCGGGCGGGGGCGGAAAACACGTCTATATAATAGGCGCCTTCGACGCGAAAAAAACTTTTTCCGAAGGCGATTGCGCCGAAATCGGGGCCTCGTATGCCGACGGAAAAATTCGCACTGCAAGGGTTCCCTGCGAAAGCTTCGGCGCGCTGCGAAATCCGGCGGATTCCGGCAAGCCCAATGCGGTATGGACGTCCAAAATCGGCGCGAAAACTTACAATCTGTTCGCTGCTGCGGCGGATTTGGGCATTCCGAATCCGGAGTCTATAACGATAAAAAATCTCTCAAAATCCGACTGGAAAATCGCGGCGATTTCCCTTTGTCCGCTGCCCGTGCCCGCGGAGAGGCTCGCGGGGGCGTTTGTGGCGCAGTCGGAGGAATACGCTCCGTTCGAGCCGGCCCGCTCAGTCTTGAAAGGCAGCGCGCTGGACTTCTCCGGCCTTCTCGACGCGCCGGCGGGCAAGTACGGTTTCGCGTTCGCAAAAGGCGGGGAGATATTTTTTGAAAAGCGTCCGGATATTCCCGCGCGCTTTTACGGCAGCAACCTCTGTTTTCAGGCAAACTATCCGGACAGGGAGAACGCCGACAGGCTCGCCGACGATTTCGCAGCAACGGGATACAACATATTGCGCCTGCACCACTACGACGATTTGCTCATAGACAAGTCGTCGCCGGATCTTCTCTCGTTCGACGCGGAGAAGCTCGACAGGCTCGACTATCTCGTGGCCGCGATGAAAAAACGCGGCATATACGTCACGACCGACCTGTTCGTTTCGAGAAAGCTCGCAGCGGATTCCGTGGAGCCGGAATTCGGCTGGAACGGGGACATGAACGCAACCAAAGCGGCGTTCTTTGTGTCGCCCAAGGCGGCGGACAACTTTCGCGCGTTTTCCAAAAAGCTGCTCGAGCACGTCAACCCCTACACGGGGCTTGCGTGGAAGGACGATCCGGCCGTCGTATCTGTCAGCCTTGTGAACGAGAACACGATTTTTGGCGCTTACGAATCTCTGCGACCGTATTTCGACGGGCTTTTCAGGGAGTGGCTTGCGAAAAATTCCATCGCGGCGGACGAAAAAAATTTCGACTTTTTGCGCAAGCGTTTTCTGTCCGATATATCTCGGAAATTCTTTGCCGAGCAAAAGGCTTTTCTGCGTTCGCTCGGCGTGCGCGCGATGCTAACCGACCAGAATTTTTGGGACGGTTATCCCGTCGCGCTCCTGCGAAAAAATTACGACATTGCGGACAGCCACATGTATTTCGGCCACCCGCACTTTATTGAAAGGCCCTGGCAGCTGCCGGCGAAAGTGAAAACCGAAAGCGCGATATCGGAATACGGCGGGTGCATAGAATTGAGCGCCAGCCAAATTGCGGGCAAACCCTTTTCCATAACGGAGTGGAATTACGTCAACAACAACGACCACGCCGCCGAGGGTGCGTTTCTTATGGGCGCCTACGGAGCGTTGCACAAATGGGACATGCTTTGCAGGTTCGCATATTCACACGGCGCGATAGATTTCTCCAAACACGCGGGCCCGATAGGCCATTTCGACACCAACTCCAATCCCGTCGCCGCCCTTTCCGACCGCGCCGGCGCGCTCTTCTTTCTCAGGGGCGATGTGGGGGCGTCTAAATTTTCCATTCCCTCGCTTCTGCCGGAAGACTACCTGCTCCGCTCGGAAAAGCTGGAGAGCCGCTCGCCGCTCTTAAAACGGATAGGCCTCTATGCGGCGACGGAAATCGAATTCAATCCGACGCCTGCGGGCTTTAAAATTCCCGCGAACGCGCCGTTTGCCGTCGCTGCCGAAAGGGCGGTTGTGGAGCAAAACAAGTTTGACAGGCCCGTGCTCGTCGACTCCGCGGAATTTCTTCCCGAATTGCAAAAGCTCACCGCGGGAAAAATCGACATCGAAAACGAAGTGTACGAGTCCGAAACTTCGGAAATGGTATTGGACAAAAAGAGGGGGACGTGGAGGCTTGTCACTCCGCGCAGCGAGGCCTTCATTTCGCCCGAAGGGGGGGCGTTTCATGGGAACTTTGCGGATATAAAAAATTCCCGCGGCTGGAGCTGCGTTCTGCTGGCGAGCATAGACGGCAAGCCCCTCAAGGACAGTTCGCGAATACTCATACTGCATCTTAGCGACGTGAAGAACGCCAACATGCGTTTCGACGATTCCGAAATGACCGTCCTGCGCGACTATGGACACTTGCCGCTCCTTGCCCGCCGGGCCGAAAGCTTGCTGACGTTCGCGGACGCGCGCGCGGGGTGGAGGCTCTACGCGCTCAATCACGACGGTTCGCGCAAATGCGAGGTGGAAATGGCGCGCAAAGGGGGGAGGGCTTGCGTAAAGCTTTCGACTGTAAGCGGAGAGTCCGTCGTGTTTGCCTACGAGCTTGCAAGGCAATGACGGAGCCCGGAGGCGGAAAGTGCGGCCGCGTTTTTTATGCCGGTTCGCGCGGGATTGCAGACGGGGCTTCGATTGGGAAATCAATATTTTTATGCGGCGTCTTGCGGTCTTAAAAATTGCCTTTGGAGGTTGAGTGCGCGGCGTGGGAATCGGAAAAATTTGCGCGGCGCGATTCTCTTTTATTTTCGCTCTTACCTTGCTTTGACGGATTGTTTGTGAAATCTTGCATGGGAATTTGGCTCGTCGCGCAAGACGCGGCTTGCGAGCCGCCCGTCCGCAAAATTTCTTGCGCGCGGGCGCAACGATAGGCGGGGTACGCGGCGATGTTGCAGCCGCAAATCAAATTTATTACAGCGCTTATTCGAATGCGGAAGTTTTTTTGAGAGCCGCGCGAAAGCGCATGCGTTTTTTGGTTTGTTTTTTGCAAAATTAAACCGCGCAATGCGGCGTCAAATATTTGAGGACGGAAGCGGCGAGGAAAAAAATATCCCGTTAAATAAACGGGATATTTTGCGGTTTAAACAAATGTGAAACGCTAAAAGCGCGGGGTGTTTCCAAATCAAATTTATTGCAACGCTTAATCGAATGCGGAAGTTTTTTTGAGAGCCGCGCAAAAGCGCATGCGTTTTTTTAGTTTGGTTTTTGCAAAATTAAACCGCGCAATGCGGTGTCAAATATTTGCGGACGGAAGCGGCGAGGCAAAAAAAATATCCCGTTAAATAAACGGGATATTTTGCTGTTTTAATAAATGTGAAACGCTAAAAGCGTGGGGTGTTTCCAAATCAAATTTATTGCAACGCTTAATCGAATGCGGAAGTTTTTTTGAGAGCCGCGCAAAAGCGCATGCGTTTTTTTAGTTTGGTTTTTGCAAAATTAAACCGCGCAATGCGGCGTCAAATATTTGCGACGGAAGCGGCGAGGCAAAAAAAATATCCCGTTAAATAAACGGGATATTTTGCTGTTTTAATAAATGTGAAACGCTAAAAGCGCGGAGTGTTTCCAATGCCCCCCATTCCGGGCAGGCCGCCCTCCCACGATGCCGGGCGATCCCACGGAAGTTCGGAGCTTCCGCCGCGTTCGGGATATTTTTTCTTTTTTTCGTCGTCAGACGAACACGCCGCAAGAAACGCCAGCGATGACATCAAAATCAAGACGAGAAACTTTTTCATGCAGCAGCAGCGCAAATGGCTATTGAAGTGAATCCTGCTTTAAAATCCCGAAGTCGAGGCTGTCGCCGGAGTTGAACTGCTTTGGATCGCTGCCCTCGGAAAATCCGGCGTTGATTTGTTCGGGATAAAGCTCGACAACAGTCACCTCGGCGGCGGGCTGTCCGTTTTTGTAGAGCAGGATTTTCTGCTCTTCCTTGAAGCCGTCGTTAGAGCCCAGGCTCAGTATTATATTCTGTTCCTCGACTGCGACTGCGAGAACGCCCATTTTTTTGCCCGGAACCTTCTTATAATTCTTTTCCAACTCAAGAAGCGCCGCGTTGGGAGCCGACGCCGGTGCGGCCGCCGTTTTTGCGGGGGCGGCGGCTGCGGGCTTTTCGGCCTCCGCCTTTTTCTGTACAGGCTGCGCGGCGGGAGCCGCGGGGGCTGCGGACTGGGCGGCCGGCGCCGCCTTTGCGGCGGATTCGGCGGAATTAGGGGTATCGCCGGACTGTTTTGAACACGCGCATATCAAAAAGGCGGCGGAAAATATTGCAATGCATCTTTTC
The DNA here is from genome assembly GCA_003343565.1 of Verrucomicrobiota bacterium. Lineage (GTDB taxonomy): Bacteria > Verrucomicrobiota > Verrucomicrobiia > Opitutales > Intestinicryptomonadaceae > Merdousia. Next base: position 9,108 of record QALA01000047.1, read on the forward strand.
ATGAATTTTCTCCTTTTGGTTATTCTGCCGTTTAACTGTACGCCAAGTCGAACAAATTGCAAGTATAAGAATTTTTTTATTTGGACAAAATTTTTTTGGGACTTTTCTCCAATCTCCATTATTTATTCTCCATAATACTCCATAATAATCGGCGCGTTCGGAGTGGCTTTAAAGGGGAGGGGAAGTTTTGCCGGGCGGAGCGTAGGAGGCGTTTTGCTGTTAGGGAAGCCGGAAAACAGCCTATCGGAGGAAATCGCATTGTGATAAATCGCGTTGTGATTGCGCACTGGCGGTCTGCGTTTCCCTTTTGTCGATACGGTGCGGAAGGCGGCGCGGCAGTGATGGAAGTAATAGCGGTACAATGGCGGAAGCGGTGGCGGAAGTAATGGCGGCAAAATCTTTTTTTTGTGTAATCTCTCCTCAAAGTGGGATGGCTGTGGGGGTTGTCGTCATTACAGCGCGTATGCAAATCTAAAATTTAGCTTGAATGCGCGAAGTTCCAAAGATATTTTATACCTATGAAAAGTTTCATTCAAGATGCGATAAAATTTTGCGTTTTGCTGCCGCTTTGCGTGATTTTTGCGCTTTTTGCCGCATGCGCGTCGCAACCGGGCTCTTCCAATCCTTGCGGTGCGCCGCAAGCGGAAAATTCCGCGTCCCCTTTCGCCGCAAAATCCGGATACGACGTGGCCGCGATAGTTTGGCCGGCCTACCACCCGGAACCGCGTTGGAAAGAGCTCGGCATTTTTCCCCACGGCACGGGCGAATGGCAGAATGTGTATGAGGCCAGGCCGAAGTTCGAGGGGCACAGGCAGCCCATAGTCCCCTTGTGGGGCTATGAAAACGAAGCCGATCCGGTAGCCGTGGCGCGCAAAATCGACGCCGCGCTCGCCGCGGGAATCAACGTGTTTATGTACGACTGGTATTGGTATCAAAACCGGCCGTTTCTTGAGGGCGCGCTGAACGACGGCTTCCTAAAAGCCCCCAACAACGAGCGCATGAAATTCTTTTTAATGTGGGCAAACCACGATGTAGACAACCTTTGGAACAATAAAATAGGCGGCCTGGAAAAGAAGAAAGTCAATTGGAGCGCGGACGTTTCTTACGACGAGTTCACAAAGGTGCTGGCGCCGCGATTCATGGATTACTTTAAGAAGCCGAACTACTATAAAATCGGCAACAAGCCCGTGTTGGCCGTCTTCCAGATGCGCAACTTCGTGCGCGGCGCGGGCGGCCCGGAAAGGGCGAAAGCCGCTCTCGAATTTCTCGATTCCGAATGCAAGAAGGCGGGATTTGCGGGGTTGTATTTCATGTCGATGAGCGTTCCCGGAGGCGTTCCCGTGCCCGGTAAAGAGCGGGCTTCTCTCAAAGAAGTGGCCGAATATTACGGTTTCAATTCGATGAGTTGCTATAACTGGACCGGCTCAAAAAAGGGAGGATACGCCGCTTGGAGAGACAGAAATATGCCCCAATGGGAAAAGTACAAAAATGACTTCGGCGTATTTTTTCCGATAGTTTCCACGGGTTGGGATAATAATCCGCGTTATCCCCAGGATGAATTTACGGAAATCTGCGAGGGAAAATGCCCGGAGGAATATGAGAAAACTCTGCGTATGGCAAAAGCGTGGGCCGACAAAAACATTCCCGCGGGCAGCCCCAAGCTTATATTTATAAACGCATGGAACGAATGGACGGAAGGCGAATACTTGGAGCCTGACAGTTTTTACGGCTACGGCTACTTGAATGCCACAGCCCGAGTATTCGGCGGAAGCGGGCAGTCCGAATAGCCGCTTGCGCCGGCGGCTCCCGCATATTTAAATTCCTCCTCGCTGCGAATTTTGTAGGCTAAAATTCCGAATGCCGTCGCGGCTTAATATGCCTTGCGAGTTTCGCTGTATGCGCGCTTTCGCACTTTCGCAATTACATCGCATTCTCCGCTTTCTATGCCGTTTGCCGCAATTCGCGCAACGCGGGGTTCTTTCCGCGTAAAATTTCGTATTTGCGTGAAATTCCATATTTCGCAGTTTGGCCGAATGGAGGAAAAGCATTTCGCGGGAGAATGGAATGGGAAAAAATATCGAATGAGAATATATCGAATGAAAAAATTTTCGCCGGCCTGCTTGTTGGAATTTTGCGGCGCGCATGTTCTTTAATAAAAAGCGTTCCATTTTTTCAATGGAACGCTTTTGAAGATTGGTTTTGGAATTTGCTATGTGCGCCCAAAATTTTGCGGCGCTTTCGGAGCCGTTAGGCCGCCTGCGGCGCAGACGCATTGTCCGCGGGCGCCTGCGGCGCGGAAGGAGCGGAAGTATCGTCGGATTGCGGAGCGGACTCCCCGTTTGCGGGAGCGGCCTCGCCAGCCTTCTTTTGGAGCTCCTCGATTGCGGGATTGCACATTTCGAGCGAATCGCCCTTTTCGATGGTTTCCGGTATGGCGACAAAGCGGTTTATCATTCCCACGGATTTGTCGGCGAAAACTTCGGAAATCTTGATTTCGGAAACGTCCTCGCCGTCGCGGCGCAGGAGTATCACCTGGTCGAGCTTGACGCCGTTCTTGTGCCCGCGGTTAATTTCGACCAGTTGGTTGGCCTGGTCGACGGAAAGAACCGTCGCAATGTCGCCCTGCGGAATGTAGGGAACTTTGACGATCTTCTTGCGGATTTTCTGGCCCTCCGCGTTGGTCTCTATGACTTCCACTATTTCCGACATGTCGAGAATTTTCGCCTTTTTGTCGGCCTCTAAAAATTGCCTCTGCTTGGCCTCAAGCTGCGTTTCCAAAGCGGCGATTTTTTCCTTCAGAGAATCGACCTCCGTATCCTGCGTGACCATGGACTTCGTCTTGAGGACTTCCGCCTTCAGGCTCTCAATGGTCTTATCGCGCTCGGCCAGCGACCTTTTGTTGGCCGCGACCGTCTGGTTGAGCGCGCGTATTTCGGAAGCCTGCTTTGAAAGCTCCGCGCTGGACCTCAAATTTTTGGCTCTCTCTCCCTCAAGCTCCGAATTTACGGCGGCCATTTTCGATTCCAGGGTTTTGAGGCTTTGGCTCAGGGCGTCATTCCTGCGCTGGCGTTCCTCGCTCTGGCTTATCAGCGCGGGGATTTTATCGGCCTTGTCCTGCAGGGATTCCCCCTCGACGCCCGACATCTTGTCAACGGCGTAGGAGATTTTCTGTCTGGTGTCCCACCATGTGAATATGCAGAATGCCGCCGCCAGCAGGGCGATTACTCTCAGTGCGATAGATAGTGTTTTCATGTTTTGATTAGTTTCCTTTTATAAATTTCGCCTCAAAACCGCTTCCCGACTGGCGCGAAACGGAAGATTGCACGTTTGATATGAGATGCATCAGCAGTTTAAATACGGTTTCTTTGTCGTTTTCAAGCTTTATTTCTTTCGCAATTTCATCGACGGACATCGCGCGCTTGGCGGATTCGAGCGCGGCGACGATTTCCGCCTTTATTGCAAGCATGGAGCTTGCCGCCTTCTTGCCCGCCTCGACTCCCGGCTGGTGGTACGCGTTGATGCCCGCCAGCGACGCGTAAAAGCCCACCGCGCGGTCGTAGAGGGCTATCAACATTCCGATAGAGCGCGGCGAGCAGTCCGCGACGGTTATGGTTATGCTCTCGCGCCCCTTTTCGGCGAGGGCCTTGCGCGTTCCGAGCATGAACGCCTGGAGATAGTCGCCGCTGGTTTCCCCCGCGGAGACCTCCGGGCTTGCGCCGCATCTGTCTTTCAATACCTCTATGAAGGTGACGAAGAAATTGTCTATGCCGTCACGCAGTTGCTGCACGTAGGCGTGCTGGTCGGTGGAGCCCTTGTTGCCGAACACGGATATTCCCTGTTCGACCCTCTCGCCCTTCAAATTGAACTCCTTTCCAAGCGACTCCATTATCAGCTGTTGCAGATAGCGCGAAAACAGCAGGAGCCTGTCTTTGTAGGGGAGAATCACCATGTCTTTAAGCCCCTTGCCTCCCGTGCACTTCCACCACATTAGCGCGAGCATCGCCGCGGGATTTTTTGACGCGTCTTCGACGCGCGTGGCCGCGTCCATGTCGGCTGCTCCGCCAAGCATTTGGCCTATGTCTATTCCCTGAAGCGCCGCCGGCAGCAGCCCCACCGCCGCAAATTCGCTCGTTCTTCCGCCGACCCAGTCCCACATCGGGAAAAATTCCAGAAAGCCCCTTTGCTTTGCGAAGTTGTACAGCTTGCTGTTTTCGCCCGTTGTGACGACCGCGTGCTTTGCAAAATCCAATCCCGCGGCCTCCCACTTGACAATCGCTTCAACCATGGCGTTGCGCGGCTCCGGAGTGCCTCCGGATTTCGAGGCGATTACGGCAAGCGTCCGGCCGAGCTTGCCTTCCAGTTTGTCGAATACTATGTCATAGCCGTCCGGGTCGGTGTTATCGAGAAAAAACGCCTTCATTTTGTCGGAGCGCGGAGAGCCGAGAGCCTCGCTGACAAACTGCGGGCCGAGCGCAGACCCTCCTATTCCTATGCACAAAATATTTTCAAATTTTCCGTCCGCGCCGCTTATTTTGCCGCTGTGGACTTTTTCGGCAAAGTCTTTGATTTTTGCGACGGTTGCCTCTATTTCGCTCCTTATCTCCGGAGTCGGCGCAAGCTCCGGCGCGCGGAGCCAGTAGTGCCCCACCATTCGGCCCTCGTCGGGATTTGCCGTCGCCCCTCCTTCCAGGGCCTTCATTGCGGCGAACGCCTCTTTCATCGGGGCGTCCATCGATGCCAAAAAAGCGTCGTCGAAATCGACTTTGCTTACGTCCATTGCGAAACCGAGCTTTTCAAGCCCGATATAGTATTTTTTGAATCTTTCCCAAGACATATGGAGAGTAAATAAATATTTACACTTTAAATCCGCCTCAAAAGTTGTCAAAATAAAAAAGGTTTGCGGGTTGAAGAATTTGGGAATGCGCCTTATAATTAGTTTATAACTAATTAATGCCTATTCGGTTATTGCGCGAGGCATAATCGGGTTTTAGGGGCGGGCTTTCGTTTGCGTCGGCCGCAGCGGCTGCGGGACGGGGTTGCCGAATATTTGTGCGGCGGCGGGATTGGCGGCATTCGCGCCGACGCTCCGCCGGAGCTCCGGGCCGATATTTTGGCAGATGTCGCCTGTCCGAACATGCCTTCGCTTGTAAGCTTTTATAAGCTTCCATGCGTAAACTCTCATGCGGAAAGGCATGGCGCGCGGAGCGGAGCGGAATCGCGGCATGCGGTGTGGAATATATTATTAGGCGCGCGGAGCGGGTGCTGGTGCGCGCGCGAGTTTTTTAAAGCCATTTATGCGAAAAAAGCGAAAATAAACTTTGTTGCTAAGCGAAATTAATGTCGGTTGCGTTAAGTCGGTTGCATTTTTTTTGCCGTCGGCAGCTTGGTCGCACGCTCGCCGCTCTGTCGCTAAGACTTCTTAGGCAAACGCAGGCGTAAAAAAAGGCCGTCCAAATTGGACGGCCTCGAACTATATATTATCCCCTAAAAAATTCTTTCGCCCATTCACCGCCTACTTGCGCCTTCTTCTATGCACAACAAGCGCAATCGCGGCAAGGCCGAGTATCGCCGCCCACTCCACAGGCTCCGGCACCGCCACGTAGGAAACGTACAGCCCGTCGGCCAGATTCTTGGCTGTAAATAGGTAGTC
>QALA01000045.1 GCA_003343565.1 Verrucomicrobiota bacterium
CGGCGCAAAAAGTTTCCAAACTCAAACCCGGCCGACAAGTCCGCCCCAAAGCCTTTAAATTCCCGCCGCTTCCCATTTCCAATCTCATCTTTCAAACGCCATTGGAAACTAAACGTCGCGCGACGCCGCAAAAAAGCCGCGGAATATCAAAGCGCCTGCGGCCGATTGATGTATCGCGCCAAAAGGTTTGATATGGTGTACCAAACGTTTGACTTTTTTTATATGCACAACCGCGAACATCTCGTGGACATCGCAAACCTTGCAATGATAGAGTTTGCCACACACCCGGATTATCCTTTCCACCCCTCCGACGACGGCGTCCACGCCGCGTGAAAAATATGACGCTGCAACTATTTTTCAAAGCCCTTGCAAACCCGTTGCAGGGACTCTTTTTTTCAGCCCGGAGCGTGACCGCGGACATCGTCGGAACAAAAAAACGGGTCAAACGTTTGGCACAACGGCCGATATCCGGGGTTTTTTTGGGGAAAATCCGTCAAACCTAAAAATATGGAGCAGACAGCCGCAACTTTCGCTCCACGTCCACAATAGTCCATAATTTACCCAAATCGCCCATTATTCAAACCATCTGTCACTAATCATTGAGGCGGAGTCGAATCGACAAAAAACGCCCTCCGACGAAAGGCCAAAATCAGACAAAGTTCGGAAGGCTTTTTAGAACTTTTTAAGGCGGATTAAGGCGGGAAAGTTTGCACGCTCAAACCGTGCGGCGGGCGGCGCACGGGCGGCGGGCGGCGCGGTGCGCGACGGTTGGCGGGCAGCGGCAGAAAGCCAAAGCGGAACGTCAAAGAAGTCGCAGCCGCAATGCAATGTGCCCGAATAAAAGATGCCGAAAAAGAAAAAATTTTCCAAGCCGCACTCCGTCTTTTCAAAATCGAATTTTGCAACGCCTAAACGCCGCCCCAATTCCTCAGGCGGCCTTCGGTCAATAGAAAAATGTTGAATTGGCGGAGAGTTTATGCGAAAAAAAAGCGATGAAAATTTTTAAGACGCTCCCGCTGCTCTTATGCGCGCTGGCCGCCGGTTGCGGCATTATAAGGGAAAATTGGCAGACGGACGAAAATTCCGATTCGTGGTCGTTCGGGCAGGAACTGTCGTTTTTCAACAGATACGGGATACAGACGGTCATACTCTCGGACGGGGATTCTGTCGCGGCCGTATCGCCCCAGTTTCAGGGACGCGTTCTGACTTCGACGTACGGCGGGGTTGAGGCTCCGTCGCTCGGCTGGATAAACCGCGCGCTGATCGCGTTCAAAAAAGACGACATGCAAAAGGCGAGGCTCGGCGGAGAGGACTGCTTCGGAGTGGGCCCCGGCGGCGGGGACGAATCGATATTTTTCTCCCGCGGCAAAATATTTTCAGAGGAAAACTGGACAGTTCCGGCCTGGGTGTCCAAGGAGCCGTGGGAGCTTGTCGCGCAAACGCGCAGGCAGGCGAAATTCGCAAAGACGGCGGAATTTGAAAACGCGAAGGGAACGCGCTTTAAGGTAAAGGCCGAAAGGGAGGTGTCTTTGCTGACGCGCAAAAACGCCGCTGACATTCTCGGCATAGAGATTCCCGACAGCGTGAAGATAGTGGCGTTCCAGTCCCTCAATAAAATCTCCAACGACGGCGACAAGGCGTGGAATCCCGAATACGGGCGGCTGAACATAACGGTCAGCGGCTACTTCAACGCGTCGAAAAACACATTTGTGTTCATTCCGTTCAGGGAGGGCGACGTGTCCAAATTCGGCGACATCGTGCGCGACGACTATTTCGAGCCGGCAATGGGCATAACGGATTCGTCCAAGAGGCTCTTCGTCACGCAGGACTATATCCGCTTTAGGGCCGACGCAAAGGCGTTATCGGGAATTTCCGTGCCGCCCCGCCGCAGCGAGGGAATCGCGCTCTCCTACGACGACGCGAAAAAAGTGCTGACGGTCATCACCTACCTCCGCCCCGCGGACAAGAGGGAGTATCTTGCCTCCTCCTGGCGCAGGACGCCGAACCCCAACGACGACGGCGACGCAATCAGCGTATTCAACAACGGGCCCCTCAGCCGAACCTCCGCGCCGGCGGAGCCGTACTTCCAAATTTCAACCTATTCGCCCGCAATCCACATAGCGCCGGGCAGGTCGCAATTCCACCTTCAGCGCACATTCCACTTCAACGGCTCGGAATACGACCTCGGCCTGATTTCCTACAAGCTCGCCGGAATATCGATAGGCCAGCTCAGGGGAGAGTCGGAATAGCGCGCAGCCGCCGCCTCTGCTGCGGGCGTTTTCCCCCACGCAATCCAAACGGGGGCTCGGCCGGCCAAAGGCGGCGGGGGAAAATCGGGCGGCCAAACGGAATAAATCGGGAAAAATCGAATTATGAACGAACGGTTTGAAATGGACGAGTTTCTCCTTGAACTTCTGCGCTCCCGCTCTCCGACCGGGACGGAGCGAGAAGCCGGAAGCGTCGTGGAACGCTACATGCGGGGCTTCGCCGACAGCGTGAAGCCCGACGTTCTCGGCAATAGGATAGCGTCGTTGGGCGGAGGGGAAAAGACTCTCATGTACGCCGGGCACATGGACGAAATAGGATTCATAGTCTCGTACATAGACGACGACGGATTCGTGTTCTTCCAGCAGCTCGGCGGGCACGACAACATAATGCTGCCCGGCAGGCGCGTCGCCATACTGACTTCCGCCGGAAACGTGTACGGGGTCACCGGTAAGCGGGCTATCCACTTGACGGACGCGAAGGAGCGCAAAGAGATTCCCGAAACCCATCAGGTCTGGATAGACATAGGCGCAAAGGACGCCAACGAGGCGCGCAAAATGGTGAGGATAGGCGATCCCGTCGTCTACGACACCGCGCTTCACGCCCTGACAAACCGCCGCTGCGCCGCGCGCGCGTTCGACAACCGGGCGGGTTGCTACTGTGCGTTTGAGGCGATGCGCCGCATTGCGAAGCTGGAAGCGAAACCCGAATACAAACTGGTTTGTGTTGCGACATCGCAGGAGGAAATCGGCACGCGGGGCGCGGCCACGTCGGCTTATGCGGTAAATCCCGACGTGGCGGTGGCAATCGACGTGGAGCACGCCACGGACTTTCCGGGCTGCGACAAGCGCAGATTCGGCTCGATAAAACTCGGCGGCGGCCCCGTCATTTCCCGCGGGCCGAACCTGAACCCGAAGGTGTTCCAAAGGCTGGTTGACTGCGCGGAATCGCTGAAAATGGACTATCAGATCAACGCCGAAAACCGGCCTACCGGAACCGACGCGCGCGTCCTGCAAATGACGAGGGGCGGAGTGGCCACGGGCTTGGTCGGAGTGCCGCTGCGCTACATGCACACGCCTTCGGAAGTCGCCGATTTGGACGACATAGAAAACTGCGTGCGCCTGCTTGAGGCCTTCGCGCTCTCGCTGAAAAATTCGGACGACTTCACGTTCTGATTCCCCGCGCGCGGGATTTCGCGCGCGCATTTTATATGCGAATCCCGCATGCGCGCTGCGCCGCCCGCAGAGGCGCGCAAGGCGGACGCCGCCGAAACCTCCGCCGAAAAGACCGCCCAAACGCTCCGCGGGAATGCGCGGAAAACAGGAAAGACAACAAAATATGGCCGAAAACAAAGCCTTGTCCGGAAAGACAGTCCTGCTGACGCGGGAAAACAACGAGAGCCTCAGCGGCGTATTGTCGGAAAGGGGCGCAACCGCGCTCGAAATACCGCTGATAAAAGTCGAGCATTCCGCGCGCGAAGAAGACGCGCGCGACGTCATGGACGAAATGGGACATTACGACTGGATAACCTTTTCCAGCGCAAACGGGGTCAAGGGGTTTTTCCGCGAATTTTTCAAACGCTTCGACGACATACGCTGCATTGGAATCGCGCGCATTGCCTGCGTCGGAAGCGCCACGGAGGCGGAACTGAAAAAATACCATCTGCGCGCCGACGCCGTGCCGGACATATCCACGGCTGAGGCCATGATAGAAAAGATGGCCGAATACGAAACGCTTGAGAATCTCAAGGTTCTGTGCGTCCGGGGGAATTTGTCGTCTCCCGACGCAATTCGCGCGCTGGAATCCAAGCACAACGCGATAACGGACTCCATAGAGGTTTACAAGACGTCGCCCGTCGATCTAAAGGCCAACCCCGTCCCGGATATTGAAAAATTCAGAAAAGGCGGGGCGGACGCCGTCGTGTTCGCAAGCCCGTCGGCCGTCGAGAGCTTTTTGTCAAACGCGCAAAGCCTCGCAACGCGCGCGGAGGCAAAGCGCCCAAAAATAATTTCAATCGGCCCCGCGACGTCCGCCGCGCTGCGCAAGCGAGATTTGCAAATAGCAAAAGAATCTCCGTCGCCCTATCCGGAAGCCGTTGCGGATTCAATAGTAAGCGCGCTTTCCGAATGACGCTCGCGCCGCGCGTCTTCTAAGGAAACGCAGATAAGCTAAACTGTTTTATCGCCGCCCGCCAAACCGGGAACTTTTTGCGCGCTCGAAAAAAGAGATTTTCGCGGAACTTTTTACGCAAAAGCTAAAACGCGCTCGACGTATCCGCCGCAAAATGCGCATTGCCCCCACCGGCGCGCACGAAGAAACGGCGCGCTCATTGTAAAATCGCGCGGAATAAATCGCGCGGAATCTTTCAAGCGGCAAAAGAGTTTTCGCCAACGTTGACGACGACGTCCTTATTCTCGCGTCCTCATACCCGCGCTTTTGCACCCGTGCCCTTACGAATGCCGCAGAGTTGCCCCCGCCCTCGCCGGAAACCGTTGCGGATTCAATAGTAAGCGCGCTTTCCAAACGGCGCCGAAACTGCCCTTTCCCGACGGCGAACAATGGGCAGAGAAATTTTCCCAACCGCAAAATCCGCAAGAAACCCGACCGAAACCTGCGGCTCATCATTGCCCGCTTTCTTCGCGCAAAAAAACGCATTTCGCCCAAAGGCGGCGGAAGCGTCTGCCGCACAATTCGGTGATATGTCCCGGCACGCGATTCGACGCACAAATAGGCGCACAAATCGACGCATAACCCAGCGCACGACCAATCGCCCGCCACGCGCACAAGCTCGCAGCACGCCGCCCGACCCGTCCACAAAGCACAAGACAAAAAAGCGGCGACGCCCGCATCGGACGCCGCCGCAAAACTTGCGCAAAAACCGTCTATTCAGCCGTCCTATTTAGAATACGAAGGCTTTACGGCGGGATTGTTCTGGAGATAGTCGCGGCTCTTCTTAACCGTCTCTGCGATAGTCTGGCCCTTTGCCGGCTTCTCGACCTCGACGATTATATATTCGCAACCGCTCTTGCCTATGTTTTTGAAAATTTCGTCAAAATTGACAACGCCGCTCTTTCCGACTTCGTCAACGTCCTTGATGTGGAGCAGGCGAAAACGCTTCGGATACCTGCTGAAATAATCGACGGGATCGACCTTGCCCTTAGTCGCCCAATAGACGTCAAGCTGGAAAAAGACGTCTTCGGGATTGGTGTTTTCAAGCATATAGTCGAGCATAACTTTGCCCTCCACTTCCTTGAATTCGTGCGAATGGTTGTGGTAGCCGAACGAGAGCCCGGCCTCCTTGCACTTTTTGCCGACGGCGTTGTAGTAGTCGCAAATAACCTTCAGCTCTTTGAGCGTCTTGGGAACGGCGAGGTAGGGATCCACAATGTACTTCATTCCGGCGGCCTTGTGCGCGGCAATCAGCGCGTCCCACTTGGCAAGCGACTTGGAAAAATCGCCGCTTTCAATCTCCTCTTTGGACAAAGGTATGCGGGTATGGGAGGACAACGCCTTCATGCCGGCCTCCGCGCACTTTGCCTTGAAGTCTTCGGGAGCCAGACCGTAAAACTTTCCGCCGCCAAAGCCCGCGGCCTCGACAAACGTATATCCCATATCTCCCATCTGCTTTATGGCGGCGTCCCGATTTTCCTTAATGAGATTGCGGACCGAATAAAGCTGAAGCCCGATTTCCTTCTTGGATTCGGCGAACGAATTTGCAAATGGCGCACACATGGCGGCCAGAACCATTATTGATGCTATTTTCAGTTTCATTTTGCGTTTTATTTACTTTGTTGAAATGCGATAGGCAAAATCGGTTAAATTTTTTTAAATATTTATATCGGAGCCCCGTTTTGTCAAATTTTAAAATGCGCGCGGCAATCGTATGTTGGCAGCTTTGCCAATCCGGCAAGCCGCGCGGCCGGCGAGATTGGCAAAAAACGGGCAAATAGAAAAACCTTGCAATAATCCCGCAAGACTATTTTGTGGGTAAAACTTTTTAAGCCAGCTTAGCTCAGTTGGTAGAGCAGTTGATTTGTAATCATCAGGTCGTCGGTTCGACCCCGACAGCTGGCTCCGCTTAAAAAATGCGGGTTCTTCGTCTGGAGGCCTTTATTTATGCGGGTTGCAGCTTGTTCCGGCCGCGAACATTTCCGGATATAAACGAATATAAAAATCCGTTTTTATTTGCAAAACTTGCCGTTTTTGCAACTCTTGCAAACAAGAGAGAGCGCGTTATTAGGCGTTATTAATTATGGTATGCAAAAGGGGGATATTCAAATTCTCTCCCAAGACAGGTTATCGGAATAGGCCATCGTCACAAAACGGTTCGAGCTCCCGCAACCTTTTCCGACTCACCGGGTTTCGCGCGCACAAGAAATAGAATTAGCGCGATTCCAATTTTTTTGAATCCGTTTCGGCTCCCGAATCGGACCGCGTTTGCCTCTTTCGCCCCGCCCCAGTTTGGAAGGGCGGCGAAAAAAACGGAAGAAAGAAGGGCGGAATATGCGGCATGCGGATTCTATTTCCCTAATTAAAAAAAGCTTGAAAATTCACAATTTCCCCATTACCCAAAATTATATGAAAACCTTTTTTAACTTCGTTGGAATAATTTGCTCTTCGCTTCTGCTTTCCGCATTCGCGCGCGCCGAAAC
>QALA01000081.1 GCA_003343565.1 Verrucomicrobiota bacterium
GGGGCCGTAGCTCAGTTGGAAGAGCGCTAGAATCGCACTCTAGAGGTCGTGAGTTCGAACCTCATCGGCTCCATTTCTTTAAAGTGCGCGTGTCTCCGTGCGGGGTGCGCGCGTTTTTTTTAGTCTATATGTGCGTTCCAAGCCTGCGGATATTGTGCTGGGAACGGGCGCGGTTTGCGGATTGCGGGTAGCCGAAAGACGGCCGGGTTTCGAGACGCGCGGGATATTGGCGGCGCTCTTTGGGGCGGGGATTTTTCGCAGGGTAATTGGCATTGCCGTCGGAGACTTGCAAGTATCGCAATTGAGTTGCGCTTGCGTCAAATATTACCGAATAGATTTTTTGTTCGGCGCGGACGCTTGCCAAATGGAACTTTTTTTCAGATTCACAGTTTTGCGGTTTTGCCGGAAACTGAAGCGAAAGCGGAAAGGGAATAGAAAGCTTATAGGCGCGCCGCCTGAATGAATGCGATTGCGCGACGCATTCTGTCGGGCGACAAGATTTTTAGGCCGAAATTTTTTGCCGAAGCGCGCCGCATGAAAACGCATTTGCGCATACGCATTCGTTTCGGAATACGGGATTGCGGAATGCGGGGCGGTTTTGCGCAAACGAACCAGCATTGAAGAAAAACGCGGCATTCCCATCACTATTGCGTTGCGCATTGCGGCCTTGCAAAAATGTCCGCATCTATCCTTCGCGTTTTTCTTTGCGCCGGAGCCGTTTCAATGCGGCGCCGCGGCATTGTCCGCATTGTTTTAATCGCCCGGCGTTGGCGCCTTTCCAACTCGCTCCAATCCCTCCCAATTCGCAAGGCGGATTGCGCTTCGATTTTTTCGTTCAAAATCGCCGTTGCAACTGCACCTGTCGTCCTCGCAAATCGCGCGGCGCGCGGAAAAAACGCGCCGGAAAATTGCGTAGCCTGCAAAAGATCCGATGGCTAATCCCTTTTGCGGCGGATCCGTTTTTTGGCCCGATTGCGGCGGGCTCAATAGAGCGAATCCAGTCCGAACTTTCCGGACCCCGTGCAGACCAGCGTGACGTAGACTGCCAAGTAGAGAAGCGGAAGTTCCAGCGACGCATTCCAGCCGCTTGACTGCCTAATCCAGTAGAAGGATATTACGCACATGTTTACGGCCAGCACGAACGCGGCCGCCCGCGTGAGAAATCCGCAGGCAATGAGAACCGAACACACAAGTTCCGCAAATATGGCAAGCCAAATGGAGGGCGTTGCGCCTATCCCTATGGGATTTAAAAACGCCGACGCCTTTCCGTCGAATACCATCATTATTTTTGAAATTCCGTGCGGCAGCATCAATCCCGCCACGGCAAGCCGCAATACCAATAGTCCCGAAGACGCCAAAGCTTCCATATGATCCTCTCTTTCTCTTTGCAATATTACCTTACGACAGGCGATATATGTTTTGCGTTCCTAATTAAAAATCAAGTTTGAAGCGGGCGGTGCGGCAAGAATATTTTTTCGTCTGCGAAATTGTCCGGCCGGCGCGAGTCAAGGTAAGTTCGTTTGGCAATTTGAATTTGTGCGAATTTTTTTTGCGGAATCGTTCGCACCGGGAAGGGGAGGGGCTGCGCCGGGCGTTTCGCATTGTTTGTCGGCGCGGGGTTAGATCCGGGAAAATCCGCGCGCGCCGGGCCGAATGGGACGGGGCGTTAGGCGGACGGTTGCGCGCTGAATATGTCGATTTTTTTTGCGCAAGGATTTTTCAGGGGCTTTTGCGGATTCGGCGCCATGTCAAATTCAGAAACGCGTTTGCGCCCGAATTTATCCGGCGAAAGCGATGCCAATTTGGTCTGCGAAAAATTTTTACCGACGCGCGGGATATTTGTATCCGCGCGCGCCGGGCGATTTGTTCGTGCGAAAATTTGTCCGACCCTTTAGGAAAAATTATTTTTTCCAGAACGCCAACAGTCCTCCGAACGCCCCGTTTACGGGATCGGTTTTGGGCATGGGAACTTTCGATATGCGGAGCCTGGCCGACTCCATCAGCGCCGGATCGTCCCTGTATACGTCCGGCGCCATGCCGGGAGGGTAGGCGCCGACGAGGAGGAAGTCCGCGCTTGCCGAAATTTGTTTGTGTCCGACCCCCGCGGGTATCACGGCGACGTCTCCGCGTTTGATTGCCATTTTCGGGCCGTCGTCTCCGCCCAGTTGCACGGTTGCGCTTCCGCGCGCCACACCCACGCATTCGTGCGTGTTCGGGTGGTAGTGCGTGTAGCCGAACAGCTGCCAGCGCCACATCGGCGGCCAGCCGTTTTTGGAGAAAAGCCGCTCCAAATATTCCGCGCCGTCCCGCTTGTCCGCGGGAATTATCCCGTTGTAAAGCAAGAGGTCGAACTTGCTGTTCGGCACGGCTCGCGCGGCGTTGAGCAGCAGCCGCTTCGGCTCTATGGACGCTTCCGCCGATTCGGCAAATGATATGAGCGGCGCCCCGATCAGGGCGAAGTTCAGGCCGGCAATCTTTCTTAAAAATTCCGATTTTGAAATTCTGCGTCTCATGTGTCGCCTTTTGCGCAATTTTCATTTTATGAAACAGTATCGGAGGCGGAGTTTTTGTAAAGGCGATTTCGGATTTTTTCTCCCGGTTGTTCGGAGGATTTTAATTGTTGAAATGCGCCGGATAATTCGAATAAATACCGGCATGTTTTGGAGGGGAAGATTGGGCGCCGCGTCGGCGGCGCGGGCGGTTGCGTTGGCTGCGCTGTTCGTTTTTTGTCCAGCGGAGGGCGCGCAGCGCAAATCGCTGGTTTTTGTTGCCGGAAACTCGGTGCATTTGTGGGGCGACCACGAAAATCTCGCCTTTTGCAAGACGCTCGAAAAGCTCGCAAAAGGCGCTTTGAAGAATACGGACATTCGGATTGTCGACGTCGGAAACGGCGGGAAGCTTTCGGAGGTTGGCAATCCGGACGCCGTCGTCATAATAGGCGAGGGCGAAGGCAACCACCCGCTGTCGGGAGACGAGGCGTTCCTGAAGAGAATGCGCCTTGCCGGAACCAATGTGGGCGTGTTCCATTATGCGCTGCACTTTGGCGACGCGAAAAACTATGCGTATCTGGACGATTCCGTCGGCGGGCATTACGAGCCGCACTGGTCGGTCAATCCGTTTTGGCGCGCGGATTTCAAGGTCTCCAAATCCCACCCCATAGGCCGCGGGGTCCGGCCGTTTTCCATTGACGACGAATGGTATTTCAACATCAAGTTTGCCGGCGACAACGCCCGCAGGATAGTTCCCGTTCTCACAGCCGCTCCGCCCGACCGCGTGCGCAATAGGGGATTCGGCCCCCATTCGGGAAATCCCCATGTGCGCTCCAACAAGGGAAGGGAGGAGACGATTCTGTGGACGCTTGAAACTGCTGACGGCGTGCGGGGGCTCGGATTTTGCGGCGGACATTCCGTGTGGGCTTTGGCCGATCCGAATTTTCGCAAGGTTTTGGTCAACTCCCTCGCGTGGCTGGCGGAAGAGGACATTCCGCCCGGAGGATTCGATACGCCGCAGCCGGATTACGGAGAAATTGCGTCCATGATAAAAAAGGAAAAGCGCCGGGATTACGAGGACTACTCGGCACGCTGGAAAAAATTTTTTGAGGACTGCAAATGACGATGTCCGCATTCCCCTCGGCCTCCTATCAAGCGCGCCCGGCCCGATATTGAACGCGGGCGCGCCCGCGCTTGCGGAAGCTTTCGCAAAGCGAAAATCCGACGGGGGCGCGTTTTAATTGCGCTTTAACCGCTCGCGCCGCCGCCGTCATTTTTCTATTTCTCCCATGAAGGGGAAGCTTTTTTTCAGGCCGATACTGGAGGTGTCGATATTCTTGAAGCCGAGTTTGAGCGCGGGGGAGCCGTCCTTTACGCGGTAGTCCGTTTTTGCGGGATTTTCAAACATCGGGTCCTGGGCGAATATGGAGTGTTCGTCTATCGGGCGGCCGTCGGAATATTTCCAGTCTGCGCGCGGTTTTTTCTTGTAGTCGATTCTCGCGGCGTATTTGCCGTCTTTTATATTGTAGAGGTTGTAGTCGCAGAGGTTGAACACTTCGTTCCCGAAAGGCTTAACGCTGAAAAACGCCGCGGCGCTGTCGGCGCTAAATATGTTTCGCGCGTAGGTGTGGTTTGCGATGAGGGCTTCGCCCTTGCCTCTGGATTCCGGAAGCCCGGTCAGTCCCGCGGCGATTATTTCGACAAAGTGCGCGGTGTCGTTATCCGCGATTACGTTGTTTATTATGCGGTTGTTTATTCCCTTTATCTGGAGCGGGAAGCAGACCTTGGAGCCGCGTATTCGGCATATTACGTTGTTTTCTATGAGGAAGTCCGACGAGCCGTCGTCGAGATAAATTCCTATGATGTGCGCGCGGTCGTAAAAGCCCCGCATGTCGCGTATCAGGTTGTTGCGGATTGCGTTGTTTCCGGAGCTTCCCCACGAGGATATGGCGCCTCCGTCGTTGCTGTCGTTCATCGCGTCGACGACCTCGTTAAACTCCACGGTTATGTTGCGGGCGAATATGGATTGCGCGTGGTTTTCCCACGTCACCTTCTGCGAATAGCGCACGTCCTTCATTATGGGATAGGCCGCGCTGTTCATGGATATTCCGTGGCGCGGGACGTGCTTGATCAGATTGTTCGATATTGTCGAATCTCCCACTTGGTACAGCACTATTCCGGCGCTGCTGCCCATCACGCGCCCCGCGCGAATTATGGCGTTGTTTGATATTTTCCAATTTTTTGCGATGTATGCGTCGCGAAAATTTTTCCAATTTTTTGCGTCCTCCCATGCGCCGTGCGCGGATATTGCGGAATGTCCGCAGTCTTTGAACAGGCAGTTTGAGACGGAAATGTTCTCCTGCCAGTCGCGCGCGGAGATTGAGTTTGCGCCGGAGCACAGGAACTTGCACGAGTCGAACGACACGTCCTCGGCGTTTGAGAGCATCACCATCGCGTTGTAGTAGGACTCTCCAGACGGAACGCTCTCCAGCGGCGCCGATCCGAGTATTTCTACATGCTTAAAGTGAATGTCCCGCACGGGCGCGTCAACGGATTTGCCGGCTATGCGCAACACGGTCTTTAGGTCGGACAGTATTATTTCGCTTTTTGAGATGTCGCCGCCAAACGGAATGTAGTAGAGCGTTCCTTCGTCCGGGTCGTAGAAAAATTCCCCCTTGTCGTCCAGAAACGATTTGGCGCCGTAAAGCCTGCATCTGTTTCCCTTCCAGATTAAATAGTGCGATTTTTGCGCCAGTTCGATTTTCCCGGAGGACTTGTCAATCGACTTCGGCCTCGCCCGGATTTGGCTCCAGTTGTAATTGCTTCCCACCCTGTTGTGGCAGCCGGGCCAGATTGCGATAGTCGCATTTTTTCCAGCGTCTTTGAGGAACGCCGGGTCTATCGTGACAAAGCTTTCGCCCTTTTCGTTTTTTCCGCCGTCGAGCGCCTGAATGTATCCTGAGTTCGGGTATGACGCCTCGCGGGCGGGCTTTCCGTTTTCGATTAGGGTGAACTTCTTCAAGCCCTTGCCTATGCGGCTTGAGAATGTCCCGTTTCCGAGGTCCTCCCATTCGGAGATTTTTCTGCCGCCGATTATTCGCGGCATGTCTTCGGGATTGCCGATAAAATTCACATGCCAGTAAGTGCCCCCGCCGCAGGAGTTGTCGAGGAGGATTTCCCTGTCGATAAAATAGTCTCCGGGGGCGATTCGCACGTTGATGTCGTTTTTGTTGTCTTTGTTCATCTCGCGCAGGCGGGACAACGCGCGCGGAAGCGTTTTAAAAGGCGCTTCGGCCGAGCCCGTTCCGTTTGCGTCGTCGCCCCTTGTTGCGTCTACGCAAATGTCTCTTCCGGCCGCAAAAATCGTGTCCGCCCCCGCGAGGGCCATGAAAGCCGCAATGACGCGCGGCAGTTTCCAAAAATATTTTCCGTATGCCATACTTATGTTCATATAATAAGGTTCCGCCGCGTGTCAACATAGGAAGCTTCATACGTCCGCGCGCGATGTGCGCAGGCCGGTTGAATCGCGTTTTATTGCATGGGAATTTTAAGCGCGCGCGAGCCGGCTTGCGCGCACGCGCTCGGCGTATGTTCGCTTTGCGCTTTCGCAAGCGCGGGGATTTGATTTGGATTCGATTTGTTCAATCGCGCCACCGTGAAATTGCGGGCGTCGGAACGTTCTGCCCGCGCAATTTTCAGCCGCCGCCCTCCCGATAGGATTCTAATTGCCGCGGAATATTCGGCCGGAGCGGATTCGCAAATGCGTACCCATAAGTGCGGATTCGCCTGTGCGGCGGGCGGCAGACTGTCCGTTGAACGCGAAATGTTGCAGCTGCGGACGGATTGTTTGGCATATGTGCCGTTTGCCGCGCGCGGATTGTCGGGCGTATGCAAATGTCGAATGTTTGCGGGCTGTCCGATATGCGCAGTTTATCCGACGTTCGCGTTCGCTCGGCCTGTGCGGTTCTTTCGACACAGCAAAATTATTTGCCGCGCACAAATTGTACGGCGGGCACGAATTATTTTGGCGCGGCAAAGCGTCTTTTTTTGCGCAAACTGTGCGGCACGCGCAAGGCGTACTGCCCGCCCGGCTGCGGTCGCGCCCCGCTCGGCGGGCGGGCACCGTTTGCGGGGAGGGTTAGTCGTTCCTGCCGGAAATGTCTATGTTAGCCAAATCGAACGAGCCTTTTTCGCCGAACGCGGAGACGACCACCACCGTCGTCTTGCCCGGCGCCTGCGCCTTGTATTGCGACGAGTATGAGGCGACTTTTTTGCCGCCGTCAAATACGTCGCACGTCAAGCCGCGCTTGGAATCTTTGGCGATGTCGGCGACAAACTCGAAGCGCAGCCATTTTCCGAGCGGAAGCGCAACCGGCCCTTCCGGCGTCGAGAGTTTCCCGTCGGCGATTTTTACCGACGGCAGTCCGGGTATGAAATTTCCGTTTCTGGGCTCCACGTAAAAGTTTGAGTCGGCGTTTAGGCGGGCGTCGAAAACTATGCGCACCTTCTTGGATAGGGTGGTGGCGCGTATGTTGAGGTCGGGCATAAATTCGTGTTTGTTCTTGCCGTCGATAATGCGCAGAAACTTTTTTCCGTCCTCCGACAGCACAACCACGTCCCTGTCTTTTTTTTCGGTGTGCGCCCCAACGCTTGCGGGCGTCTTGCCTTCCTCGCACTCGGAGAAGTCGTCGAAGAAGTCCAAGTCCCACGGCGGTTCGGGCGGGCATTTTACAACGGGAGGGAAGCGGTATGAGGCGAGTATTGCGTCGAGTTTTTCCCTCATCTTGCCCCCGACGCCGGCGTCCTTTGTGCTGAACGGGCGGAATCCTATTTTTTTGTAGTTTTCGTTTTTCGGGGTCGTCGCGTCGAGTTCCGGATCGGCGACTATCGAGTTTTTGTCCTGCCCGGTTTCCTGCCACTGCTTTAATGTCTTTCCGCTGAAGGAGACTTCGCCGTTGGCGTTCCAGTAGATGTTTCTGTCGAATCTGGCTATGTCCGGAGCGATGACGTCGTTGCCTCTGAACAGGCCTGCGGGCGAGGAGTACACCACTATGTTGCGGGTGAACTCGAACGAGTTTTTGTAGGTTTTTCTGCCGAGCCCCACTTGGGTGGTCTCGCCGTTGACGAATATGTTGTTTTTTACGATGTTGTTCATGCCGTAGTGCATGACGTATCCGTCCTCGTGAGTGTCGTGCACGTAGTTGCATGAGATGTACAATCCGCTGCTGCCCTCGTCGTTGTATATTCCCCAGCCCCCGTAGCGGTGACGGCGCACGCCGGATATTTCGTTTCCGATTATCACTGAACCGGTCGAGTTTCCCAGCGTGTATATTCCGCCCATGTCGTCGAGCACGCCGTGTCCGATTTTAAAAATCCTGTTGTTGAGAATCCGGTTGTTTTGCGTGTTTGTGGGCGCAAATCCCCATGTCCAGCCGACGCTCATTCCGCTGTAATAGCCGTCGAAAACGGTGTTGTTTTCAACGAGATTGTTTCCGGAGGTGAATATGCAAATTCCCACGCCCGCCTTGTTGTAGCGGCCGTATTGATAGACGATGTTGTTTCTTATGACGCTGCCGTATGTGGTGTCGGCAAGCTCGTTTCCGGGCAGGGCCTTTCCGCCTATGCGTATTCCCCCGCTTCCGGCGTCGAATATCACGCAATTTTCAATTGTTGCGCGCTCCGCGCCAGCGTCGAGGCTTATGCCGTAGGTGTTGCAATGCTCCACGACGCAGCCGCTCATTCTGAAATCCCTCGCGCAGGAGACGCTGACAAAGCCGTCGACCGTGGATTGCGCCTGCGGCGACTGTCTCCAGCCCTCCTTCGGAAAATGCGCGCCGTATTGGAATGTCACGCCCTCTATCGAAATGTTTTCCGCCGGATTGTCCCCGTCGCCTTCCACCAATAGTATTTGGCTCAATACGGGATATTCGACGGCCGCCGTCTTTATGTCCTCGCCCTCGCGCGGCTTGTATGTGAAGGTTTTTGAGGCCTTGTCGAAGGCGAATTCCCCGCCGGCGTCCAGTTCGGATTTTGAATTGCGGATTTTGAATCTCGGATAGGGCTCCCACTTGTAGATTCCGATACCGGTCGGATTCGAGACGAACAGATTTACCGTTCCGTTTTTGTTTTTCGAAATTCCGCGCAGCGGCATGTGCGAATTGTACCAGACGGTGTACATGTCGATATGCACGTTTTTGAGCTGCTGGGGCGACATGGCAAGCAGGGCCTTCACGTCCTGTTCCCTTGCGGCGAATCCGTCCGTTTCGGGATTTATTTTTCCTCCCGCGTGGTCCGTTTTTACCTTCAGCGGCGAGTGCGCGTAGAGGAAGTCCGATTCGGCCGGAATTGCGCGCCTGCCGTTGACGTAGAGATTTTCGAGCTCGGAAGTCTCGACGCTTCCGGTCCACAATCCGCCTATCTCGCGCAAATCCTTTACCCGCTTTGCCCCGCTGATTTTTGCCCCGTTTTTGCCGACTATCTTCAGCCCGCTGTGCGCGCTTGTAAGCTTTATCGGCTTGTCCACTCTGTATGTTCCGTCGAGCTCCGCCGTTTTGGCGTCGGATTTCGCCGCCGCGTCCAATTTTTCCTGAAGCGATTGGCTCTTCGCTTCCGCCGCAGGCGAGAAGGCGCAAAGGCACGCCAACAGAATGCCTGCCGCCTTTGCGTTAAATTTGCGCTTTCCAAATTTGCTCTTAAATAAACACGGCGCATGCATTGTTTCTATACTCCCATTTAATCGGTTGGACTTTTCGGCAGTCGCGGGGCGAATGCCGTCGAATATATTGGGGATATTTAATCTTTCCGCCGCGCCATTGCAACGCAAAATCTGCGGTCGTAAGACTTACCTGGGCGGAGCCGGCTGACGGGCGAAATCTATCTGGAGATTATTACGGCGTGGCTGTTGCCGGAGTGGGAAGAAACGGCGCAGAGTATCCGTTTCGGATCGTCCGGCAGGGGCGCGCGGTCTATGCGGACGTCGCCCGTAATTTGTCTCCACATGGGGATTTTTTTCTCCGCGCACTTGAGCGCGTAGGCAAGCGTCATCAGCGCGGAGGAGGTCTCGACATAACCTGTGTTAAATGTGCTCGCCACCGCCGCCGCATTGCGAAAGCGCCCGTTTAAGAGGGATAGGATTTTGCCGTCCTGACTGTCTCCGCGCGGCGCCCAGACGACCAAGTCTATATCCGCCGCGACCAATTTCGCCTCTCCGAGGGCGGCTTCCACCGCGCTCATAAGCCCGCGGGAAGCCGGGTTTGGAGAGGCGAATTCGTCGATGTCCATGGCGGAGGCGGCCGCGGAAATTTCGCCGTATATTTTCGCGTTTCGCGCGCGCGCGCTTTCTTCGGTTTCTAAGAGCAGCGCGGCCGCGCCCTCGCCGAGCAGGGTTTTGAAGTCCGAGTCCGCGCGCAGCCGGAAGTCCGAGGGGCTTTCAAAATCCCACAGCGCGCCGAGCTTTTCGTAGGCCTTCAGCTGGCGCGCGTACACTTCGTCCGCCGCCATTGCCAGGCATGCCGACGCGCGGTTCTCGCGCAAAAGGGCGCGCGCGTACTCGACAGTTTGAAGCCCGGCGTTCAATCCGCTTGTGAGCGTCGTGTTTGCGCCCTTTATTTCCAAAGCTTTGGACACCCAGCCTGCGGTGGAGTTGGCGGTGACGTTTGAAAAGCAGCCTATGTCTCCCCTGCGATCGGGGGTTCCGAACACGGCCTCCATGTGCTTTTCGTTGCTGCTTGCGCGGCATACGGCCATTGCGATTCCCACGCTTTCCGAATTTCCGCGCCCGACTGCGTAGGAGGCGTCGTCAAGCGCGCGCTTGGCGGCTATTGCGGCGTAGGAGCTTATGCTGTTCATGCCGGAAAAGTCTATTCTTCTGTCCAGCTTTCTGGGATTCGGCAGGTCGATAAGCCCTGCGAGGCGTTCGGATTTCAGGCGGCTCGCCGGACGGATTGCCCTGGCGGAATTTCTCAACGCTTCGATTTGCGCGTCCGTCTCCGTGCCGAGCGCGCTCACCGCGGCGACCCCGCTTACGACGACCGGAACTTTTGCAAACGCGGGGCGGCTGTTTTTGAAATCGCGCGATGCGACCACTATTGCGGCATTGCTGCCTGCGAACGCGTAGTTGGCGGAGAGGAAGCATGAGTAGTTTTTTCTCTCCGGTTTCGAGACCACGCTTATGTCGCAGCCGGGCCGCGGGAGCGTGTAGCGCAGCGTCGGCGGAATGAAGCCGTCGTTCATGGAGAGCAGCTGGCATGTCGCCTCCAAGATGCCCGTCGCCCCCATGCAGTGGCCCATGTATGACTTCGTCGACGTGACGGGAACTTTAAATTCCCCGCAGAATCTGGCTATCGCCTTGGCTTCGGCCCTGTCGTTTGCGGCCGTTCCCGAACCGTGCGCATTGATGCAGCCTATCTGCGACGGGGACAATCCGGCGTCTTGGGCGGCGGCGCGCATCGTGCGGAAGGCTCCGTCGCCGCGCGGGTCGGGCTGGGTGGGGTGGTGGGCGTCGGCGGCGGTGGAGTGGCCTATTACCTTTCCGTAGATTTTTGCCCCGCGCGCGAGCGCGCGTCGCAAATTCTCCACTGTCCAAAACGCCGCCCCCTCGCCTATGTTCATTCCCGCCGGAAGCGAAAAGGGCGCGATTTTTTCCGCAGATACGACCCTTATAGCGTTGAATCCGGCGCAGTTTGAAATGGCCGCCGCGTCGGCTCCTCCAACTAAAACCGCGTCGAAATCTCCGGACTCTATGAGAGTTTGCGCCAGTCCGATTGCGGCCGTCGATCCCGAACAGGCGGTGTTTATCATGTAGCACGGCCCGTCGAAATTCAGGCATTTGGCCGCGGCCTTCGGCAGCGCGTAATATTCCGACTGAAGGCATACGGACCAGTCGAATCTGACGGACGGATTTTCGTACTCCTTGACGTATTCGGCTTCGCCGGAATTAAGCCCCGCGTTGCAGCTTGCCAAAACCAGCGCCGCCCTGCGCCCGGCAAGCTTTGCCCCGGAGTCTTCCAACGCCGCCCTCGCCGCGCATATCGCCATGCGAATGAACGGATCGGTAAACGTTCGCAGTTCGTTCTCCGCCATTCCCGCGGCGGGATTGAATCCCCTAACTTCGGCCAGCAGGCGCGAGGAAAATTTCGACATGTCTATTTTTGAGGCTTCGGCTATTCCGTCCTCCCCGCGTTTGAGGGCGCATAGAACTTCCTCCGCGGAACAGCCCAGCGGCGAAATTATGCCGATTCCTGTTATTGCCGCTTCCAGTTGCGCGGGCGTCGGAACTTCGCTTGCGGCGGGCGCGTTTGAAAGTGCGTTTGAAGTCGCGTTTGAAATTTCCATAGGGCGTTTTTCAATCAGTCTTTTGATCGGTCTTTTGCTTTGTCGGCAAAGCCGGTCCGCTTTGCGGACACCGTGCGCAGGACGAGCGAAAATTCGTCCGCGCAAATTGCGGTAAATTCCGGAATCGGGAAGGGGCCCGCCTTCATGGCGTAGTTTCCGAAGCGTATTTCAAATCCGTCGCAGACCAGCTTGACGGGCCTCCCATCCGCGTCCAATTCCGCCTTTAGGTACGAGCCGCGTTCCATGAGAATTGCCCGAAACGCCGGCAGGACATATTTTTTCACCGTGCGTTCCGAAAAGAGCGGCCCGCCTTCCGCAAGCTTTGGATTGCCGTTTTCGTCAAGCAGGATTTTGGCCATGACTGCGTTTGAAGTCTCCAGCTGAAGCGCGGCTTCGCCGCCGGGCTTGGCGAAAACCATCGCCGTTATTCCAAGCTCTCCCCTCCCGCGCTCCGACAGCGTTCCGCGCTGCACATACGAAGTCCTCGCAAACGGCGAAATTTGCGCGGCGGCGGTGCAGGCGCATATCGTGAGCGAGAAAAAAGCGATTTTTTTCATTTGTCTTTTCGGTCGCGCGCGGCCGGCGGTTTTGATTCCGATCCGGATATTGATTCCGACTCGGGAACAGGCCAAGACTGCGGTTTGGAATCAGGCACGGGCGCAGACGGCGGTACGGTTGCGGGCGCAGACTTCGAACCGGGCTCCGTCGCGACTGCGTTTGAAGTTTCCTGCCGGAGCGCGGCGCCGCCGCCGGGCTTGGATTCCCGCGCGGGTTTCGTTTGCCGCTTCGGCGCTAAGTTAAATCCGGTTGCGGTTGCGGGTTCGGACGCGGAAAAGAGGCCGGGGTTGTCGGCATCGAATGCGGCGTCTATCCCTTCCGGATTTTCGCGGGCGGATTCTATTCTGAGAATCAGATAGTCTCCGTCGGCGTTGTCTATTCTTATTTCTCCGGCCCGCTCCTTGCGGGCGTCGGGCAGGAGAGTTATTTTGGAGATTGCCCTGCGCAGGGTTTCTGAAGAAGGGGTAAGCGAAATTTTGTCGCCTTCCGCGCTTGTGTCGAATCCCTCCACGGGTTTGGAGAAGTCGCACATGGCCATGCGCGCGACTGTGCGGAATACGTCCGCCATTCTCTCGTCAAGCACGGACTTCACCCTCGCCCATTTGCCGCCGGATTTTTCAAAATTGTACAGTGTGCCGTCCCTCAATATCGAGAGGCTCTCGTACGGAGACAGCATCTGCCAGCGCACGTTTCCGCGCGCGTCGGCCGCCAGCAGGATTTTCCCGAATATTTTTTCGTCCATTAGGCCGACGTATTTTTCCTGCGCAAGAATTGCGACAGTCCCTCCGGCGCGCCTCAGTTTTTCCGCCGCCGCCGCCGTCCAGCCCGGGGCACTTTTTGCGGCCGACCCAAGAGGCGCGCTCGGCGCGGGTAATGCGCCCAATGAGAGAAGCGCGGCGGATATTGCCGCGGCGGTACGAATGGAAATTTTCACAGTATTTTCAATATGGTTGAGGCTCTCTGTCCGGTGCTTGTCTTGGTGAAGGCGACGTGTATTCCCCCGCCGGCTTCGGCCGCCGCGAGCGGGGCGAGGGCGGATACGGAGTAGTTCAGGCCGAATCTTTCCTCCAAAAATACGGGGCTTGGCAGCGAGGCTTTTTCGGCGAGCTCCAGCATGTATCGCCTTTGAAATTTGTTGTAGGAAAACGGAATTATGAGCGTCCGAACGTCGCCCGCGGCCGCGCCGCATGAGGCGATCTGCTCCGACAGTGCGCGCGCCTCGTCCTCCGGGCGCCTTTCGCAGTCGCGTATGTCGAGAGACAAGACTTCCGCAAACGCGCCGTCGCCCGCCTCCCGCGAAACCAGATACGCCGCCGCAATCTCTGAAAACGGGAGCGACGCCTCGGCGAATCTACCCGGCTGCGACATGAACTTTTCGGCGCATTCGCAGTATTCGTCGCACGCGCCCGCTATCGCCCAATCTGCGGCCGACGACGACATCTCCAATTCGGCCTGCCACAGCGCGCATTCAAACGACGCCTCCCTCGCGCTGACCGCGCTGTTTAGCCCTTTTAGCCCCAAGCGCATGCTTATCGCGGCCGCCGGAGCGTTGTGCACGGAGTTTGTAAAAGCTGTCGGGAGCGGGTCGGCCTCGGCGTTTTCTATGGCGTTTTCTATGAACTTTAGCGTCTGCTGCGTCATTCCCAATCCCGTTCCCATACACACGCATGCGCGCGTGCGGTCGATGTCTTGCGGAAGAGTTTGGGCGGCTTCAATGGCGGCGTTGAGCGCCATCTGCTGAAGTTTCGCCCAGCGGCGTTTTTTGAGCGCGGGGATTCCGGCCAGCAGGGTTCCGACGTCGCATCTGCCGCCGGCGTCCGGGGCGGACATGACGCTCTCGCGCCCGACGGAAGTTCCGCATACGGCTCCCGCGCCGACCAGAAAAATCCGGGTCGAATTTGCGGCGCAGAGGGAGCGCGCCTTGCCATTTTTCGATATTATGGCGCAGGCGTTGTTTCCGCCGAATCCGAGCGAGGAGAACAAAATGTGGTCGGCTCTCTTTTGCGCGTTGGAGCGCAGGGGCTGGAGGCGGATTTTTTCGTCGGCGTTTTCAAATCCAAAATTTTTCGGGAGCGTTTCCGCGCGCATGGCCTTTACAGACATTGCGGCGTTGACGATGCCGCTTGCCCCCAGCGTGTGCCCGAACTTGCCCTTGAGCGAGGCAAACGGCGGCGCGCATTCCGCGCCGAACGCCTTTTCCAGCGCGGAGGCTTCGGCCGCGTCGTTTGCGGCCGTGCCGGTTCCGTGCGCGCAGTAGAACCCGATGTCGTCCGGCGACAGGCGCGCGGCTTTTAGGGCGTTTCGCATTGCGCGTTCCACGCCTTCGGCCTCCGGGTGGGGGGCCGTCGCGTGGTATGCGTCCGCCGTGCAGGAGCAGGCCGACACTTCGGCGAGTATTTCAAGCCCCAGTTTCTCCGCAAGGTCCGAGCGCGCCACGACGGCGACGCCTGCGGCCTCTCCGAGATTTATTCCGTCCCTGTCTCTGTCGAACGGGTGGCAGACTCCGTTTGAAAGCAGCTGGAGCGACGCGAATCCGTTTACGGTAATTCTCGAAAGCGCGTCGACCCCACACACCAGCGCCGCGTCTATTTTCCCGGCGGATATGGCCGCGCACGCCGCCGCGAGCGCGAGCCCGGAGCTTGAGCACGCCGTAGAGATTGCGAAGCGCGGCCCCTTTGCCCCCGCGAATCTTGCCGCGGCGTCGGCGAGGCTCGAGCACTCGTGGCGCGCCATGGCGTTCCAGCCGTCGAACGCGCCTTTTTCGCGCAGCCTTTTCACAAGGGCGTTCTCCGTTTCAAACACGTTTCCTATGCTCGTCCCGACGAACGTTCCGACGCGCCGTGCGTCGAACCCCGCAATCCCCGCGGAGCCGAGCGCCTCGTTCAATGCCGACAAAAGCAGGCGTTCGCAGTTCGGCGCCCCCCTCCGGGAAGGCGCGCTTTGAGGCGCGCAGGCAAAGAGGCGGAATCCGTTTATCGGGCTGTCGAAAAGGGACTGCCTCTTCATGAGGCAGGCGTCATTCAGGGCGAACTTCCACGCGTTTTCAACGCCGTCTCCCGAACAGGCGGAAAGTCCGATGGCCGTGATTGCCGGACGCGCGCTCATTTTCCGTTTGAAAGCACGTAGTCTGCCAGCGAATCTATTGTGGCGAATGCGGTTTTCGTGTCCGCGCCGTCGTTGACGGATATTGAGTAATCCCTTTCGAGCATGACGATGAGTTCAAGGGCGTCGACCGAGTCCAGACCGAGGCCGTCCTCCCCGAAGAGCGGGGTCGAATATGTCAAATCCTCCTCGCCGATGTCGCCGAGGTTGAGGCATTCTATTATTTTTTTGCGGAGATTGGATTTGAGTTCGTCTTTATCCATATTTTGATTTTTCAACTGCGGATTTATTTTCGATTTTTGCGTCGCGCCTTGCAAGCCTATTGAGACCAGAAGTCGTAGAAATTGAACCACTGGAACGGGCGGCGGCGAAGCTCTGCCTCCAGATTTGCGAGGTATTTGCCCAGCATTTCCCCCGCGTCCGGCGAGAGCGGGATTTCGCGGGCGAGCGTTTTGTATTTTGCCGCCGACGTTCGCACGCAAAGTATTTGAATTGCGGGCGAGCCCGCCTTTTGCGCGAGCGCGAACGGCATGAGCGGAAAGCGCGCGGGGCTTCCGAGAAAGTCGCGCCTTCCGAAGCGGCCTGAGACGTATCTGTCCGCGTGGATTGCGACGATTCCCCCGGCCTTCAGCGTCGCGTACGCCTCCGCCGCGCCGAAGGCGTCGGGCGGGATTTCTTCGGGGCGTTCCAGCTTTTCCGACCTCTCGAACATTTCGGATATTTCCCGCACTTCGTTATCCGTTCCCACGACCCGCGCGGGAACGCCGAATCCGAGCAGGCTGTGGGACGACAGCTGCCACCCCCCGACGTGCGCTGTCAAAATCGCCGCCCCGCGTCCGCGCGCGAGGGCCTCGGAGATTTTCGCGTCGCTTTCCGAAGTGTCCAGCAGGACCTTTCCGCTTCCGGAAAAAAACGCCGTCCTGTCTATAATCGACATGCCGAAGCTGTATAATAGCGCGTAAAGGCGCGGGGAGAACGGCGACAGGTTCCGGTTGTAAATTCTTTCCAGATAGTCCCGCGCGCTTTCGCACAGCCGCCGCCTGAACGTCATGTAAAAAAGCGACACCGGCGCGAGCAGCGCGTACGCCGGCGCAAGCCCGACTTTCAGCAGAATCATGAAAATGCGGTTGCCGAGGTATCCGCCGCGCGTGCGGCCCGTCCATTTGGGGCTATTCATTTTTTTCGGCCCTCCAATCCGCGTCCTCGCAGAGCGCGGACGCGAGGAATATCGACGCGATAGACGCCGCCGCCGCCGTTCCGAGGCTCTTTAAAACCAGGTGTTCGGCGAGGGCGAACGTCCCGAAGGCGCATATTGTGGTCGCGGCGGAGAGCATTACGGGCGCGAGGCTCTTGCGCACGGCGTTGCGCCTCTTTCCGGCTTCGAGAAAAATCGGATAGTCCTGCGCCATGCAGACGGCGAATATTACGAATATCGCGCTGACTATGTTTACGGCGATTCCGAGCGCGGAGAGTATGGCGAAAGTCCATACAAGCCCCGCAAACACGGGAAACGCAAGGCGTGCGGCCGCTTTCAGGCTGCGGTATGCGGCGGCCAAATAGCAAAAAGCCGCAACCCCCGCTATCAGCGCGAATTTTACGAGCCAGTTGCGGGTGGAGCGCGATATGTGCGAACCGAAGTAGCCGGCGTCTACGTATGTCGCCAACGGGCTTGCGCGCTTGACTGCGCCGTAAAAATCTTCGGGCGAAATTTGCGCTCCCGGCTCGACGTCGATTGCGAACGCGCACGAATTTCCGTCGGATTCGACAAGGCCGGCGAGCATATTTTTGGCATTTTCGTAGTCGGCTTCCGCCCTTGAGTTCGGAGCGCGAAAGTCGGGAAGGGCGGCCAGCAGGGGCTTCGGATTTATTCCGGCGTTCCTTGCGGCCTCCGAAAGGGCGGATTTCGTCCCGGCGATTTTTTCCTCCGTCCAGTAGGCGCGCCAGCGGGCGCGGTTTTGCGCGCGCGCGGCCGAGTCGAAAAGCAGGGCTTTGGCGGAGGCGTTTTCGATTCCGTTCGCGTCGAGAAAATCCGAAACCTTGCGCAGTTGCGTTGCGGCGCCGTCGAAGTCCGCGGATATTACGGCGATTTTTTTCTGCCCGGCGATTTTTCCCCATATGCTCCGAATTTTCGCGTCGTCTGCGCGCGCGGCTTTGCCGTAGGCGTTCAGGTTCGAAATGTTGCCGTCGAAGCTCGTTCCCAGCGCAAGGAGCGCGGCCGGAACGAGCGACAGGGCCACTGTCAGCCGTCCGTATCCCCCCAGCTTTGCCCGCGCGTCCGCAAGCTTTTCCGCAAGCGCGTCTGCCGGGGCTTTGCGATTTTTTCCGGCGCTCTTCGGGAAGAGCCGCGGGAGCATGTACAGGCTGAACAGGGCCGAAAGGGCGACGGACATTCCCCCGAAAAGCCCTATTTGCAAAAATCCGCCGCCCCCGAAAAAGCACATTATGCCGAAGGCGATCAGGGTGGTTCCGGCCGCGGCGGCAATGGGCCCGACCAAATCGCCGGGAAATTTTCCGGGCGAGGATTCGAGCGCGTGAAGCACGTGTATGGCGTAGTCTATGCCCACGCCTATGGCTATGCTTGCGAACGCAACCGATATGCGCGAAATTTCCGGCATCGCAAGACTGAGAATCGCAAAGGCCGCCGCCGTGGCCGACAGCGACGGAACGACGGCCAACGCCGCGCAGATTTTCCTGCCGAAGGCGCAAAGGCACAGCGCGAACATCAAAACGACGGTCAGGGCAATGCAAAACGACGAGTCGCGCGCGGCGATTTCGGCGTTTTCCTTGGCGATTCTGTACGCGCCCGCGAACGCTATTTGCGCGTCGGGGAACGCCTTTTTTACTTCCAGTATTTTTTCCTCGATTTCGGATACGAGCTTCGCGCTTTTTGCGGAGTCCGTCGGGTCGAAATTTCCGGAGGCCGTCAGGAGCGCGTTCTTCCCGGAGGCGTCGACCGGGCGGCCTGCGGAGATTTCCGCGCGCGCCAGGCGTGCGCCTTTGAGCTCGTCGAAAAATATCCGCGCCAGGCCGAGCGGATCGGACAGCAGCGCCTGCTTGTAGGCGGGAGATTCGAGGGTTGCCAATTTCGCCTTGAAAAATCCCATTCTCCCTTTCAGGGATTCCGCCGACAGCATCGCGGAAGTTTTCGCTTCGGCCGACTCCGAAAAAATGGAAGGCAGGGCCGATACTGCGCGCGCCGCCGCTTTGCCGGCGTCTTCGGATTCGGACGATTCGCGCTTCAGTTCCGGAATTTCGGACAGCTTTCGTTCGAGAGCGTCGGCGACTTTCGATGGGGAGGCCTTGTCCCAAACGTTGAAATACAGCGTTCGCGATTGCGAAAATTTGTCGGCCACGCGCGCGTAGTCGTCCAAAACGGAGTCCCTAAACGGAATTAGATCCAGTATGTTTTCGCGGTAGGAGTTCGACTTTCCCGCAATCGCCGCGGCAACCGCGCACGCCGCGCACAACAGCGCCGGCAACAGCATTCCCCCGCGCGGATTCATGGCTCTTTGGAAACGGGCTTTAGGGCGATTTTTCTCCGCCTTTCCTTTCCCAGAAGCAGCGCGGCCGCGCTGAGGCGCAGGTTCATGACGGCGAATTTGAAAGTGTCGGACAGCGGCCTGTAATGCGATCTGCTCAGGCTGGACTGCGTGTAGATAGTCGGAATTTTTACCTCCCTTATTCCCATGCCCGCCCACGAGGCCTTTACGAGGAGCTCGGCTTCAAACAGGAATCCCCTGCGCGCGACGTTCACTCTTTCCAGCGCGCGCAGCGGGTAGCAGCGGTATCCGCACTGCGTGTCGCCTATCTTTACTCCGGTCTCGACGGCGAGCCAGAAATTGGAAAACGAATTCATGGCGCGCCTTGCGGGCGGAACGGCGGGATTTGAAAAGTCGCGCACGCCGGTTATTATGCATTCCGGGTTTTCCGTCGCCGCGCGGATAAAGTCGGGAATGGACTCCGGAGCGTGCTGCCCGTCGGCGTCCATCGTAATCGCGTGGGTGTATCCGCGGCTGCGGGCGGCAGAAAAGCCCTCCTTCAGGGCGGCGGCCTTGCCTGAATTTTTCTCCAGCCTTATCAGCGATACGTTTTTTCCGGGAAGTTCGGGCAGGATTATTTTCGGCACGGAACCGTCGTCCACGACGATTGTGTCTATTTCCGGAAGCGCGGACAGCAGCGCAACCAGAGTGTCGGAGTGGTTGTAGGAGGGTATTACGATGCAAAACTTGGCGGGTTGGCCATGTTTGTTCTTGAATTGTCGCGCTTTCATAAATATCTTGGACAAGATAAAAATTAAGGACAACCCTGCAATAATATTTATGTGTTTTGACGTCGAAAAACTGAACAGGCGCAGAGAGATTTCGCTCACTTTGAAGGAGAAGCTCATTGAGAGCCTCGACATTCCCTATGAGCCCTCGGATTTGTCGGAGGACATTTCGCTAATCGGTTCGGGATTGAGCCTTGATTCGCTGGACATACTCGAAATAGTCCTGTGCGTGGAGAGCGCATTCGGCATAAAAATGCCGGAGCAAAGCGTGCCGATTTTGCGATCGTTCAACACATTGGTCGATTTTATAATGGCGGAAACGGGGGCGCGCAATGCTTAGGGACGCGCTATTGAATGCAGGGGCAAATTTCGGCAAAATCGGCTGTGCTGAGTTCGCGGCCGACTTCGGCGACGCGGAGAAAGAGCTGGAGCTTTTGAGAACTTCGGCGGCGGTTGCGGATTTCTCGTTTTACCGCAAATATTCCTATTGCGAGTCGGGCGGCGCGGAGTTTTTGGACGGCCTTCTGCCCGCCGACATTCTCAAGCTCCGCTACGGCCGCGTTTGCGACACGTTTTTGGCCGACGGGGACGGACGCGTGGAGGCGGAGGTTTTCGCCGCCAATATAGACGACAAAATTTTTGCCTTGTGCGAGACTTCCCGCGCCGGAATCGGCGCGGCGTTTGCGTCGGACGGGAACGGATTTGAGGATATTTCCGATTCTTGGTCGCTGCTTTCCGTCGACGGGCCGTCGGCATGGAAGGTCGCCAGGGACGCGTTTGGAGACGACGTGTTGAACCTGTCTTACCTGTCCGTGGAAAAGTACGAGTTTGAAGGCTTTTTTGCATATCTTTCGCGCATGGGCAAGACGGGCGAGTTCGGCTATCAAGTCCTTTTGGAAAACCGCCACGCGGAGCGCATGTTTTCGGCGCTTTTGGATTGCGCGCGATCCTGCGGAGGCGGGGCGGCGGGAATGAAGGCCCACTTTGCCGCGAGAATGAGGGGCAATTTTTTCAACGTGTTCGCGGAAGGGGACGCTGTGGGAAATCCGCTGGAGCTTGGACTTCAATGGATGATCGACTTCGGCAAGGACTCGTTTCGCGGTTCGGGGCCGATTTTTGAAAACCGCAAGAATGGAGTGTCGAGGAAATTGGCGGCGGTAGTTTCCGATTCCCCGCTTGCGCCGGGCTGCGGAATTTTCAACGCTGGAGAGCGCGTGGGAACTGTTGTGGCCGCCGATTCTGCGGGCGGAGAAAACATTGCGCTGGCCCTTTTCAAGAGCGGTTTTGAGTATCCGGGTTTCGACTGGTCTGCCGAGCCGGACGGCGCGCGCACTATTCGAACGCTGTCGCGCCCGACCTTTTTGGCGGAGAGCCTCGTTCGGGGAATGGACGGAGTGTAGCTCGCCGCGCGCGGCGAGCGCAATTTCGTCTCGCGCGCCGGACCCACGCGGGTAGGGCGCCGGACTTGCGCAAATAAATTCCAATCTTCAAGCGGGGAAAATAATATGGATTTAAATCTCGATGGAAAGGTGGCGATAGTCACCGGAGGTTCGCGCGGAATCGGCGCGGCGATCGTGGAGAAGCTCTCTTCCGAGGGAGCGCGCGTTTTTTTTACATATAAATCCAACGCGGCAAAGGCTTCGGAAGTGGCGCAGAGGTCCGGCGCGGTTGCCATGCATTGCGATCAGGAGGACGCGGCGGCCATAGGGGCGGCGGTCGACGCGGTGTTCGGGGAGTGCGGGCGCGTGGACATTCTGATCAATAATGCGGGCATAACGCGCGACTGCCTGATGCTGACCATGCCGGAATCCTCTTGGGACAGCGTGCTGCGCGTAAACGCTTCGGCCGCCTTTGAATGGACCAAGTGCGCGGCGCGCAAGATGTGGCTGCAAAAGTCGGGGAGCGTAGTTTTCGTATCGTCGGTCTCCGCGCTCGTGGGCGTTGCGGGGCAGGCGAATTATGCGGCTTCCAAAGCGGCGCTTTGCGCGTTGGCGCGCGTTGCCGCGGCGGAACTTGGCTCGAAGAACATCAGGGTGAACGCGGTATGTCCGGGATTCGTGGAAACCGACATGATCGCAAAAATGCCGCGCGACGTTTTGAAGGCGCAAAAGGAAAAAATCGCGCTCGGCCGATTCGGAAGGCCGGAAGAAATTGCGAATTTGGCGGCTTTTCTGGCCTCGGATTCGGCCTCCTACATTACAGGCCAGGCGATTGTTGCCGACGGGGGAATGACTTGCCGGGTATAATCGGTTAATCGGTTTTGCTTCACGCCGGCTGATAGGGAAATTTTTTTCCGATAGGTGCGCGTTGATTGTATCGGAATACGCCAAATGCGCCTCATGGCAGAAGTGGGGAAATGCCGCTTGCCGAATTTATCGCGCCGCCGCATCGGATCTGCGTTTTGTAAAAACATTTCAATTTGCCGCAAGCGCGAATTGTCGCGGGTGCGGATTGCCGTTTTTTTTCGTTTGAAGACGGTTTGTGCGGGAACGGATTTATTGCGTTTCATTGAGGTATTGTGCGGACGCCTTGCGGAACGGATATCGGACGGGAAATTTTGAGAAGGACCGGCGCGGCATGGACTCGCACACAAAAGGAAGGTCTGCTTGGGAGGAGATT
Source organism: Verrucomicrobiota bacterium (assembly GCA_003343565.1). Lineage (GTDB taxonomy): Bacteria > Verrucomicrobiota > Verrucomicrobiia > Opitutales > Intestinicryptomonadaceae > Merdousia. The sequence goes on from QALA01000081.1 coordinate 22,369, forward strand.
TTATCGCGCGACAGCGTTCCGGCAAAGCCGCGAACGATATAAGATTTTATAATTAAAAATAATTGAAAATGATTTAATTTTTGGGCGCGATAATTCAAATTTCATTTGTGCGACCGGCGCTCAAATTGTGCGAAAAAATTTAAATGTTTCTGCCGGCGGAAATCGGGGAGGAATTTTTCAAAAGAAGTTTAATCTTGTCACGATGGTTTTTTTACTAATCTTAGATACTATGAAAAAGGCGTTTTACATTGTTGCGTTGTTGTTGATTTCGGCATTTGCGCACTCCGGTTTGTACGGAGTTTCCGTGCTGCTTGAGGGCATAACAATTGGTGATACGAGATACGACGTAAAGAAACTTTTTGACGGCAACGACGATGATTTGTGCTGGGCCTTTTCCGTATCTAATGCGATAAAATATTGGCAGGAGACAAAGAGCTCGCAAGGTGTTGAAATCCCTGCGGGGACTCCGCTCGGAAGGCCGACGGAAACCTATTCTTCGGACATAGCCAAGACGTTTGTGGATAATTGGATAAATGACGGCGGGGAAGAATGCAACGGATTCGACTGGTGGTTTTCGGGAAACATACCCATGCCCGACGACAGCGGGAATATTACCGAAAACGCCTCAGGATTAAAACCCGGCGCAACCGGGGGCGGATATTGGCTCGGAACCCGGTATGCAGAGGGAACTGTATCGGTAGAAATAGATTTTTCCGGAGTTGAGACGGACTACGATCTTCTTGCAGATGTCGTAGACAGCGCTGTGGACAACGGGTGTTCGCTTACTTGCGGCATCTATAACGACGATGGCGGGGCGCATGCCATCACTCTTTGGGGATATGAGTTTGACGATTCCACAAGCGAAATAAGCGGCTTGTGGATATGCGATTCCGACAATGATTTCCTCGGAAATTTTATGGTGGATTTGGCTTGGGACGAAGATAATTCTATATGGAGACTTGGAGAATCTTCCACGGACAGCGATTATACGGGCTGGTATCTCGGCGACATATCGGTTCTAACGGCGGGAGTAGCAGTTCCCGAATCTTCAACCTATGCGGTATTTCTCGGCATGTTTGCCTTGGTTTTCGCACTCTTGCGCAATAGAAAATAGGCAGAATTTTCAACTTCGTTATATTTGGCGGTTTTTATTGCCACATGTATTTCAAACGGCAGCGAGACTGCGATATTGTCGAGCTTCTTTGAGAAATATCTACAGGGCGTATCGTTTTTCTAATTTTAATCCGATTCTCCTTGAAACTTGGATTGGCCAAAATGTATGTATATCCGGTTTTGGATTCGACATATTTTATGATATTTTTAATGTTTTTATACGTTTTTTTGGCCTTACGTATTGCTATTGTCCGTCCACATTTCGCACTGGGCAATAACGGTATTTAGAGCTTCTTCCTGTCCTTCGGGGGGATATTTATATTTTTTCAAAAGCCGTTTTATTAAAAGCCGCATACGGGCTCTCGCTGTTTGTTTTCTTTGCCAATCTATGGTCTTATTTTTTCGCAATGTTTCCGTCAATTCCTTCGCAATTGCGACGAGCTGTTCGTTGGAGTAAAAATCCTTTACCGCTTGCGGCTTGGTAAGCGCGTCATAAAAGGCGTTTTCTTCCATAGTCAGGCCTAAGGCGCTCCCGTTTTCTCTTGCCCGGACGATCTCTTTTGCCATCTTTAGAAGTTCTTGGATAACTTCCTCATTTGTGAGCAAGCCGTTCAGATATGAACGCATTGTTTTTTGCAGGAGCTCTGAAAACTTTTGAGATTTTACAACATTCGTTCTCTGATAAATCGAAACCTGCTCCGCAATCAATTTTTTCAGCAACTCTACGGCGAGATTTTTCTGTTTTAACTTTGCGACTTCCGCCAAAAACTTCGGATCAAAAATTGAGAACTCCTCTTTTACGTCTGAAAAGAGGTTTACCACCCCTTCGCTTTTTATGCTCTGGCGCAATAGTTCGTTTATGCGGGCGTTTATTTCGCGCAAAGATATATAGTTTGGCTTGGAGGTAATGCGCGTAAGCAGTGTTCTTACAGCCTCAAGGAAAGCCGCTTCGAACCTGTCGTCGGGGCTTGCAATACTGCGGCAGAGAGACAGCGCCTGCCTTAGAAGCATGGCCTCTTTTATGTAATGTTTTTTTCGCTCAGGTTCTTTGGGGTCTGAGAGGAAATTTACGCCGTCCATAATGAGCTGTGCTCGGTCGTAATCCTTTGCAGTTTTAAAAGAGGAATAGTCGAAACCGTGGAATAAATCTCTGCAAACTTCGAGTTTTTCCAAAAAGCGCGGCAGAGCGGTGTCGCCTATATCCATATCTGCGTACCGCTCTTTGTCTCGCGCGGTATAGTCGTTCATAGCTTGCTTGAGCGCGGAGGCTATTCCTACATAATCGACTATCAATCCGCCTTCCTTGTCTTTGAATACCCTGTTTACGCGCGCGATAGCCTGCATTAGATTGTGGCCCTTCATGGGCTTATAGACATACATGGTGGCTAACGACGGAACGTCGAAGCCCGTAAGCCACATATCGACAACTATCGCAATTTTTAGAGGAGAATTATCTTCCTTAAATTTCCGCGCCAACTCGTCCTTATCCGATTTTTTGCCTATTATTTCTCCCCATTCTTTTGGGTCGTTGTTGGAGGAGGTCATGACGAGCGCGATTTTCTCATTCCACTTTGGCCTTAGAGCGAGAATCTTTTTATATATATTCATCGCGATCTCGCGCGAGTATGCAACTATCATGGCCTTACCGGTCAGTATGTTTGCGCGGTTTTGTTCGTAGTGGTTTACTATGTCGCTGCATAGGGCGTCAATAGTCTGTTCCGCGCCGAGAATACTGTCCATTCGGCTGAGTTCTTTTTTGCTCTTTTCAATGGAATATTCTTCCGCGATTTCCGCCAATTTATCGTACTCGCGGTCGATTTTATCCATTAGGTATTTTTCGAGCTTTAAATGTATTACACGGCTTTCGTAATAGACGGGCCTTGTCGCTCCGTCCTCGACAGCCTGCGTCATGTCGTAGATGTCTATGTAGTCGCCGAATACTTCGCGGGTGTTTCTGTCTTTTTGCGAGATAGGCGTTCCCGTAAATCCAATATAAGTAGCGTTCGGAAGGGTCCGCCTTATTAAGATTTCCGTGCTTATTTTTACTTTTCCGCTCTTGGGGTCTATGCGCTCTATCTCGTAGTGCCCCCTGTGGGCTTCGTCCGCCATAACGATAATGTCTTTACGCTCCGACAGAGGCTCCTCAGACTCCGTGAACTTTTGCATTGTCGTAAAGATAATGCCGTTTGCTTCGCGGTTTTTCAGAAGCTCTTTTAAATCCTGCCTGCTTGCAGCCTGTTGCGGAATTTGCCTTAGAAAGGCGCTGCACCTTGCAAATTGGCCAAAGAGCTGGTCGTCCAAATCGTTTCTATCGGTAATTACCACGATTGTGGATTTTTTTAGATTTTGGCGCAATAGGTTTGCGTAAAAGACCATTGAGAGCGATTTCCCGCTACCCTGAGTATGCCAAAATACGCCCGCTTTGCCGTTTGAGTTCACGGCGCACAATGTCGATTCGAGCGCCTTATTTACCGCAAAATACTGGTGGTATGCCGCCAATATTTTTATTAAGCCGCTATCGCCCTTAGAAAAACAGATAAAATTTCTTATTATATCAAGAAATCTGCGCTTTTCAAATATGCCCGCAAAGAAAGTATTGTAGTCGGCAAATTTTGTGGTTTCGTAAGAGCCGTCAACGCTCTTCCACGCCATGAAACGGTCTTCGGAAGCAGTAATTGTGCCGGCCTTAGTCTCCGCCATATCGCTCATGACGCAAAAGGCGTTGTAGGCAAATATTGAGGGAATCTCGCGCATGTAGTTTTGCAGCTGCCTGTAAGCGGCGGAAGCGTCGGTTTCCTCGCGCGAGGGCGATTTAAGCTCTATTATTACAAGCGGAATTCCGTTTAGAAATACGATGATGTCGGCTCTCTTTTCAGAATGTTCTATGAAGGTCCATTGATTTGAAACAACGAAACTGTTGTTTTCTATGTTGTCGTAATCAACGAGGTTGACCTTGTCGTATCTTTGCTCGTTGTTTAACCTGTAAGAGACTTCGACACCGTTTTGGAGGTAGTCGCAGAATACGGAGTTTTTAATTTCAAGCTGATTGTTTTCAAAATTTCTTATTTTGTAAATTGCCTCGTCAATGGCTTCAATAGGCAGGCCCGGATTTATCGCACACAGCGACAGGCGCAACTTTGAATCAAAAAGCGGATCTGAATAATCGCGCTCTACACTTGGACCATAGACATATTCATAACCCAGCTTTTCAAACAGCTGCAAAATCGCATTCTCGTAATTCTCTTCTGTGTACGACATACGTTCAGTCAATAAATTTATTCTTTAAATACGACACTTTATAGATTAAACATGGGGAAAGAAAAAGCGATCTTTATTGATGAAAATTTGTGCTCATAACCGCAACTATTTGTGCACATCCCAATTGGGTTTTATCTCGCAAAGAGAAATTTTGAGAACATCGTCATAAAGCAGAGAATAAAAATCCCTTTCAAAATCCGCCCCATAAACATGTTATACCCCATGTCTTGAAGAAGCTCAATAGCAACTCTTTCGTAGACATTCTCATTGGCTAGATTTGATTTACCAAACAATTTCGTTAAACATAATGTTTAGTTGTTTTATAAGGTTTGAAGTGTCAACTATATAATTAGGATATGCTTTCTTCAATTGTTTTAAAGAATCAGCAGAAACAAGAACAGCATGTTTTGATCTTGAATGAATTTCAGCTTTTAGATACTCCATTGATGCTTTTGTTATATCGTTTTTATTAAAAGCTCTTAAAGAAACCTTACTTTCTAAAGGATCGATTTCTATCAATATATGTTTGTTTTTAAATTGATCCTTACCATCTGTAAAATTCATTGTCGTATGATATGATCTTAAGTTTTTAACAGCATCTAATTCAGTTGAAATATCATATAATTTTTTTAGTAAATCATTTTTAGATATACCTTTAAATCTAGGATGAACATTTGTATTTTCATCTATAGTCCATATTGCACTTGCATATCTAAAAAATTCTAGCCACTTTTCAGCCCCCATACTTGATTTTAAGTCATTTTGGGTAAAGACGCCGACTGTTTCTACCGCCGTTGCCCATAAGTGTTGTTTTTTTGTCCTGATTTGAATTTCTATTTGAAGATCTTTAGTCTCAATTGGAGCACGAGGATTATTATATCTGTACACTAGATGAACTGACCTATATCCAGAATCTTTAGGTGTATTTATATAGTCTTTCTCCGAATGTAATTTGTGATTAAATTTAGATTCTTTTAGTGTTTTCGCTACACGATATACATCATTTATATTCTTTAAAATAATTCTTAATCCACCAATATCTTGCATGCGTGAAAGTTTCATTTTATTTTCACGTTTTAACTTATTTAGTATGGAGGATGTTCTCTTTAAACGCTGCACGACTATAGCATCTTTTATTCCAAGTTGATCCATCTTTTTTCTGATAAGAGGTTGAAAAGTGTTAAGTGGATATGCATGCATTACTCTCCATTTATTCAATAATTCTAACGCACTGTCATAATCTTCAGTTTGATCATTTGAATTTCTCAAAACCGATCCTGTTTTATCCAACGTCGAATTCGATATCTTATGTAATTGTATTGTGCCTTTTTTCATAATACTATTAATTTTTTCATGTCATACAAATTGTAATTTATACTGCTATATCTGAAACATCAATCTCACCCGACATTAGCTTCGGAAGTAGAGTATCGCGAAGTTGGGATAGAAAACGCGATTGAAAAACTAAGGTAGTGATTTCATTATACAAATGCTCTACTAGCATTTTATAACGTTTTAGTTCAAATTTTGGAGGCAAAATTATATGGAAATTTTTAATATTATCTTTATTTATGTGTTGTTGCGCTCCACCTGTTTGATGCGAGGTGATTTTTTCTATATTATGTGAAACATATCTATAGATATATTCATATGGGAGGTAGTCATTTTCGAGAATTCCGACTACGGATTGATTGGCACAAGCATCTATCTCCAACAAACTTATTTTTCCCAAAGTAGCGCCAGTAATTGCCAATATTGTAGTTTTTTTAGGCAAGAATTTTGTAGCAGACTTTTTCAATGCTTCATCAGATATAAACTCACTTGGAGAAATTACGCGAAATTCATTTGTTTTTCCTGAATTTATCCATGGAATATTTCCTTCCCAATATTCTTTGTGCGAACGACTTGGAGTTCCTCCAAGAACACATTCACATACCGATCCAAGTCTGTCAATACTCCAGCCTTCTGGGATTTTGCCAAGTTCGGAGTCGATAAATTTGCCGTTTTTGAAGGGTTCAAAGTCGATAAACCAAGATTTAAAGATGGCTTGGGCTTGGGTTTCTAAATTTCGATTTATTTTATTGTTCAGTTCTATCTTGTCGTCTATTGAAGATAAAATCTTTGTTATTTTTCGCATAACCCTATCATCTTGAGGTATTGAGATAGGGAAGGATCTGATTTCACCTAATGATAGGTATTGTTGGGTTGTACCTTTCAGTCTAGCTATAATATCAGATTGAGCTGTGGGAGCTTTTAAATAATAGTATAAATACAATGATAAAATTTCATCATTAGTCTTTATTAGCCCAACATTTTTAATCGCAAAATCAGGTTTTTCTTTTACTATACATACTTCACCAATTGTACCTATCATAGAAAGCAAAATATCCCACTGATCAACTTTACTTCTTCGATTTACCATATCAAAATCTTTAACTGAAATTTTATAAGCTGACGATAAATCAATTTTACCACCTTTTATATGCTTTGATGTAATTAAAAAACTTCCTTCTGCAGTTCTTTTCGGCGAATCATGAGTTCCATCTCTCACGTCACAAATATCACTCAATTTAACTTTTTTCCAATTGCTCTTCATTTGCCCTTGCATTATCTTATACTATTTATTGCCGCGCGGAAAATTGTACGAAATTCATCTTTTTCTTGTTCTGGTCTTATCCCATCGATTTTATTTTCTATATCCGGCATTACTTTTTCAAGCATCTGGATAGTTTCTGGAGTAATGACAACGCTATACTTTTTACCAGCGTGTTTAAGTAATATTTCTCTAGATTCTGTTAAATTTTCATCGAGTATTTCAGCCATTGAATATATAATATCAAAAAGAGGATTATGTATAAAATTTTTACATAAAATTTTTGTAATTTTTTTTGTTTTGTCAGTATTTCTTGAATTAGGGTATAAATTTTCTATAGCTTCAATAATAAGTTCTGATTCATTCTTGTAATTTAATATTTTACCAAAATACCGTTTTTCTTTTTCCGAATGTAAAGAGATTTGATTTGGATATTTCTCATCGCAAAATCTATCTAATGCATAAATGGTCTTTTTTATGTTTTTAATTATTCCATTTATTGTATTTAATGAATCTTTCATTGATTCTATATACCCAACAAGAAAATTCTGTTCTATGGAGAGTTTCTTTCTTTCTAATAAAATATCTAAGTTATATGGAACTTTGATTGCTCTCTTTTCTTCTTCTGTTAGTTGAATAGAATTAGAAAGATTTTCTTTTTGTATTGAATTATTCACTAAATTTTGGCGAAATACTTCTATGGACTTTTGCATGTGCTTCATGCACTTATCGAGTTGAAATAAATAGCTATATAAGTCTGGACTATTACGAGAGATAAAGTTTATATTTAACTCTGAATATTTTAAGGAGAATTCTGCGACAGGAAACTTTCCTAAGTTATAAGAGTATAATTGGTTGTATATATTAAAATTAAATTTAAATTTGTCTTTGGATATTTTTATATAAATCAATGCATTGCTTGCTATTCTTATATTTGAAGTTATGAACTCAGCAAGGTCAACTATTAAGTTAGATATTCCAAATAAATCACCATAAATACAGTTTAAAGTTTCTATCTGTAGTTTTTTTTCTTTTAACTTTTCAGATCTGTAAGAACTTAGCCACCATATGGCTATTGGTATTGCAATAGCGCCTGCGGAGCTTACAAATAGTTGAATCCACTCTATCCAACGTGCATTATTGTCATAGTTTAAGGCTATGAATAACGAAGCACACGCAAATATACAACTTCCTGCAAGCCAAAGTAAGCCTCTTAGGCATGGGCATGATGATATTTGGTCATTTTTATATTTCATACCCAATACTTTTTAGTTGCTTGCGGATTTCGGCTTCGAGCTTGTGGGACTCTTCGAATAGTTCGGAAAGTTCGCCTGTCAGGCGTTTCATCTTTTCGTCGAAGGGTTCTTTGTCCTCCTCTTGCTCTTTTATGCCAACGTAACGCCCCGGTGTTAAAATGTAGTCGTGCTTTGCAATTTCTATGGTATCGACAACGGCGCAGAAGCCTTTTTCGTTTTTCAGCGTTCCGTTTTCGTATTTATCGTGGGTGTCGCCCAGTTTCTTGATGTCTGCGTCGCTAAGTTCGCGCAACTTGCGCGACTTCATTGTGCCCATTTCCCTTGCATCTATAAAAAGCGTCTTTCCCTTTTGCTTCTTATTCCTGCTCAAAAACCACAGCGAAACGGGAATTTGCGTAGTATAGAAAAGCTGGGGCGGCATGGCAACTATGCAAGAGACCAAGTCGGCCTCCACAATATTTTTTCTGATGTCGCCTTCGCCGCTGGTTTGCGATGAAAGCGAGCCGTTGGCAAGAACCATGCCAATTTTGCCAAAGGGCGCCATGTGGTATATCATATGCTGCAGCCACGCAAAGTTTGCGTTTCCCGCGGGGGGAATGCCGTATTTCCAGCGCACGTCGTTTTTCAGTTTGTCTCCGCCCCAGTCAGACATATTAAAGGGCGGATTTGCCATGATGTAGTCAAATTTTTCAGTCGGGAAGCAGTCGTTAAAGAATGTGTCGGCATTGTAGCTGCCGAGGTTTGCCTCTATGCCGCGTATGGCAAGGTTCATCTGTGCCATTTTCCACGTCGTGGGATTGGATTCCTGCCCGAATACTGAAATCTCGTTTATATTCCCCGCGTGGGCTTCGACGAACTTTGCCGATTGAACAAACATTCCCCCTGATCCGCAAGCGGGGTCGTAAACTCTTATGCCTTTTGTGCTGCCCTTTGCGCTGCTTAGCGGCTTTAAAATTTCAACAATAGTTTTTACAACGCAAGGCGGAGTATAAAATTCACCGGCTTTCTTGCCTTCGTTTTCGGCAAATTGGGCCAAGCAATATTCGTAGGTGCGCCCCAAAATATCGCGAGAATCTCCATGAACGCTCATCTTTACGTTTGTAAAGAGATCTACAACCTCGCCAAGCCTGCGCTTGTCAAGCTCCGGGCGCGCAAAACTCTTTGGCAAAATGTTTTTAAGACGTGAATTTTCCTTTTCGATTAGCTCCATTGCCTTATCGATAACTTTGCCGATTTCGGCAGTGTGTGCGGCATATGAAATTGCGCTCCAACGGGCCTTTTGGGGAACAAAGAAGATTCCCTCGGCATCGTAAGAGTCTCTATCTTCCTCAAAGCCTTCGCCTTCGGCTTTTAGCTCGTCATACTTTTCTTCAAATTTGTCCGAAATGTATTTCAGAAAAATCAGACCCAAAATAATATTTTTGTATTCCGAAGCGTCCATATTACCGCGAAGTTTATCTGCGGCGCTCCAGATTTCTTTTTCAAAACCTACATTAGCTGTGTTTATGTCTTCCATATTATTTTTACAATCTATACTAAAAATAGGTAAAAAATCAGAATTCATCAACTCCTATTTACCGAAATTACGCGGAAAACATAAGAACAACCTGAAAAAATCAGATTTTTCAAAATGTGAATGTTTGGAATCAGCTACCTTAACATATCTCTATATATCATTCGTAGCAAAATAGGCATTTGGTAAGCGGAATTAATCTACCATTGGAGGAATTTAAAGGTTAGATATATCTATTTACCTATTTATTTATACAATGTAGGAACTAAGATTATTTCTATTATAATATTAAACAGCAAGTTAAGGTGCCTAATATTTAGGCTTATCTGTAAAAATTGAGAAAATTCTAATTCATTTAAAAACAAAAAATCTTTGTCAAAGTTATAATAAGCCTGTGAATATTCTTCCCTAATAGCCGGGGAAGGGTATTTTATTATTTGAAATATTTAACGGCTAAAAATGGCAAAAAATCGGGTTTGATCTTACAAGAATTTTACTTAATTATTATCGACTTACGGAATTAGGCCGATGAAAGCAACAACAAGGGCTAAATGGCAATGCGTTGCACAATAAAAGCCTACCTGCCAATTATGAAGGATCGAATCTCGATTTATCCATTTTCGGGAAAATAGGCTTGTTCAATATCAGTTAAATATTGGGAAGTTCGATTAACGTTTTAATTTGTCGAGGGTTTCTCCGTCAGCGTCTTTCCATTCGCTCCATCCGTTGGAACGCCGTCCAAGGACAATAGATGAGGCCGACGATACAGACGAAAAGATTTTATTAGATTGCAATATGTAATGATCTCCGGACTTTTTTAGAGTTCCGTCTTGTATTAGGGTATCTCTCAGGGGAAAAGACTTTGTTCCCTTATGCAGTTCCAAGCTGCATTTGGCGCCTTTGTATAACATGAAACCGTCTTCGAGATATTCGCCCTCGCCTATATTACCGTATTTGTCCTTGCATATAAAGACTGAGGCGGATTGAGTCTCCTTTATTTGGAAACATTTTAGTCCAAGAGTGGAAAGTAAAATTTCAATGGTATTTATATAATATTGCAGATCTGAAATTGCGGGATTGGGCAACTTGGGACATTTGGGAATCTGTTTGTTTTCCACCAACGTAGACATTTCCAAGTCAACCGCCTTTTTTATAAAATAATGTTCAAGATAACTATTATGGGCGTCATTAAAGCCGTTGTTGTCGTTTAACTTTATCGCGAATATTACGTTCCAAAAGTCCTTATTTTTGTCGTGCTTGGAAACTCTGGATTTTATGTTGCCTTTGCCTATGTATATTTCAGGCTTTTCTATTTTTAAACTATCCACCAAGATATAAATTCCATTAAAATCCAAGATTTTTTTGTTTTCGGATAACATTGCTCTTGGAATTTGAAGAATTTCAATTTTGTCCGTAGTAATAGTCGCCTGCTTTACGGATTTGGGATCGCCATCCGGCAAATATATCTGAATAGTCTTACCTGGCATATTAAGAAAAACTTACCCGCGCCCCCACGAGGAATCGAACCTCGATTTGGCGTTTAGGAAACGCTCGTTCTATCCGTTGAACTACAGGGGCGGGCTAAAAAAATTATGAGACGGAAATTATGAGACCAGACGACGGGTCGAAAGTCAACCATATTTCAAGTTCTAACGCGTATTACGGTCTTTTTGCCCGTTTGTCTATTTGCGCTTTCTTTTAAAATATAGGAAAATGTCTTAGGAAATGTTTTGCCAGAATTTAGCGGAGGGAATTTTGTAGAAATATAGCGGGTATATCTATTGTTTCAACTTCCCGATAGGCAAAATATGCGCAGTAATTTCGGATTTCCAAAGTTTGGCCGTGTCGGCATTCTTTTCTTGAACAAATAGAGGCCTTGATTGTCTAAACTAATTGAAGAATCCGACAGGGGGTCGGAGAGAATTTTAACACTAAAAATTATGAAAAAATTATCGGCAATATTATTCGCGTTATTAACGCTGTCCGCAGCAACGGCGTCGGCTTCGGACAAGATTATAGATTTCTCGGCCCTGCCGCAGCCCGCCCAGCAATTCGTAAGCGCGAATTTCAAAGACAAAAAGGTGGCGATAGTAAAAGCGGATACGAGTTTCTTCGGCATGGTCACCGACGGCTACGATGTCGTATTTTCCGACGGCGCGGAGATAGAATTTGCCACCGACGGAAATTGGAAGGAAGTTTCGGCAAAAACGTCGTTTGTTCCTAACAGCGTAGTTCCCGACCAGATTCTTGCCTACATCAAGCAGCATTTCAATTCTTCGCCAGTAGTTCAAATTGAGAAAAAGCGCTACGGTTATAAAGTCGAATTGGCTTCCAAGCAGGAATTGAAATTCAACAAGCAATTTGTATTTCTCGGTCTCGACTGACGGTAATTCCGTTTTCTGAAAGGCGTTTTTTTACTTTCGGATAGAATCTTTACGGCGGTACGCTTTTCTCTGTCAAGAGAGTTGCCCTGCCGTTTTTTTTTGGATTGGATTTGTCACCGGCGTCGTTTCCCCCCCCGGCGCTGTCGCAGAAATCGCCGCATGAAAATTCGTAAAAGTTTTTTCATTCGGCGATATTTTTTTGGACTGTCTTTATATTATGAATATCCTCGAAAGGGGCGGCGTCTGTATTCGGTCCATCTTTAAGGCGCGTTGTGCGCTCAACTCCATTTTTCTCTCTATGGACGTTGTTTAGGCGATGGAATTTTTGGATTGCCGCCGAATTTCGGGGCTAACCTGCAAATAGGGAAATCTTTATTGCGGGCGAATATCCTAAAAATGATTGTGATTTAACTTCGCTTGTAAAATTTGTCGGGTATTGCGCAAATCCGATTAATTGTTATTAGCGGAGTCGGAAGGCCGATTTTTTATGAACATTCGCGAAGAAAATTTAGGTTTTCCGATATTTTTTAACTGCCTTGCCGTAATAAAATCCGCATATCGAGGTAGGTGTTCTGCGCGGCGGCGGATAAAATATTTTCGTTTGCGGCGAATAAGAAAGACTCTTTGAGATGTAGGATACAATGTCCGTAATGAATTTTCGTCGGACATTAAGGCGAAAATGGAATATTGCGAACTTGACCAGCTCCTGGCGCAATGGGTTTTTTACGGATAAGTTTGGCCAAAATAGCGGGATTTTTTAAAAGTTAATTTATTATTATTGGTTTTGAAATAATTAAAAATATGTCATGGTAGGGCGGGTGTTCCGAAGGGGGACGACCGCGGGGGAAAATCTGTGTTTCAAGAATCGTTGCGCTTTCGCCGCGGTTTCCCTTCATATTTTGGACGTTCGGGTATTAGGGTTAATGACATTTTTGTACATGGGCGCATAAGAAACAAGGCAACGGTAGGATTGGATAGAAAAAAGATAGAATAAGGTCTTCTGAAGGCGAAAAAAACGCGTACAATTTGTACGGCTTTGGAAGGCGGCGGATAATCTTCTTCGGAGTTTAAAAATCGGATTTGCGCTTTAAATCAACGTCGGGAAATATTTGAACAAAATAAACTCGCATTGGGATAGGGGAATTTGTCCCGGAGGAGGATTTTCGTCTGCGGCTTCGTTCTGTGGGGGATTTCCGTATGCTTTGCAAATAAACGAGCTCGGCTACAACGCGTTCGTCGCGTGTTCGCGTTTGAAAAAAATGTTTTTCAAACGGGGAGTTTCGGCTGGGAGAATATTGGTGGCCTATTATTCGGCGGGGGCTTCGGCGGAGTCCTTCGCGCGGAAAATCTTTGCCGATTCGAGTTGCGATTTCGTCGGAATAAGGCCCAAACGTCCGTATCCGGGCGAATACGGGGAACGCATAGAGAGATATTCCTGCGAAAACAGAATCGGCCTGCTGCCGGAAATATGCGGCGTTTCGGGGAGAATGGAGGAATACGGGGAGGTGTATTTACTCTGCCCGGCGTGTCTCGGATTCATACCGCCTCCGCTAAAGTCTTTTTTGTGCATGTACGACTTTTCGGGAAAAGTTTTGCGGTTGTTCTGTCTGTGCGCTCCCGAACGCCCTCCGGATTTCGCGCTGTCCGTGCGCAGGTTGTGCCCGCGGGCCGCGGTTGAAATATACTGCGCGCGCAGCGCAAATTTTGCCGCGCATTGCCCGTATTCGATTCGGAGGAATCCTTAAGCCGAAACGTCCTGTTTGGGGGATATACCAAAGAGCCGCTTATATTCCCTGCTGAATTGCGTCGGGCTTTCGTATCCGACCGCGTAGGCCGCGCCGGCGACGGTCTGGTTTTCGGCAATCATGAGCCTTTTGGCTTCGTGCAGCCTCAAGTTTTTTTGATATTGTATCGGGCTTACCGAAGTCACTTTTCTGAAATGTCTGTGGAAAGTCGACGGCGCCATATTGACGTATTTTGCCAAATCCCCTATCTGAAACGGCCTTGAGAAATTCTCTTTGAGCCACTTTACTGCGCGGGTTATCTGGTTGCTTTGGGTTCCGATGGTGCAGAATTGGCGCACGTGCCTTCCCATGGGGCTTATCAGAAGGCGCGAGTAGATCTCGCGTATCGTTATGGGCGCAAGAATCGGAATTTCGTCCTTTCTGTCCAGCAGTTCGACCAGCCGCAGGAATGCGCCCATCATGCCTTCGTCGGCATCGGCCGCGGCGAGTCCCTTGCAGAGGCCTTCGCCGTTTATTTTTTCGAGCGGCATTTCCGAGAGCATTTGCGTTATGACGCCTATGTCGAGATCGAGGGATACGGTTATGAGCGGCTTTTGCGGGCTGGCTTGTATCACATAACTCGTCCCCGGAACGTCGACTCCCGGCACGAGGCACTGGTTCTCGCGGTAGACGGTCTCTTCCGAACCGACTACGGCCTTTTTGGCGCCCTGGAGCATCAGAATTACTTTGGGTTTGTAAATGCACTTTTCCGAACGCGCGCCGTCGTCCACGCGATTCATGTAAAATCCCGCGATGTCCGTCGCGTAATATCCTGGTGCAGCGAGGCGTTTCAACGCCGCTTTTTTCAACTGTGCGCTTATTTTCGATATGCTCATAATCGGTCCTTGTTTGTGGTGCGAAAAGGCGAAAATAAAATTTCTTTAAAAGTAATATTACAAATAAAAGCCGGTTTAGTCAAGTCCGTCATGG
>QALA01000079.1 GCA_003343565.1 Verrucomicrobiota bacterium
GCCAAAATTATGTCCCGCGAAACTATTATGTCCTCCGCCGCGGACGGCCAGCCGCCGAGCCCCAGCCTCACCGACCACTCCCCCTCGTGCATTTGTCCGGAGGAGGTAAGAGTATTTTCCTGGCAGTGGTCCATCACGAACAGGCCGAACATCTTTGCATAGACCATGGCGTTGCGCATAATCTCGCAATTTTGCACGCACGAGCCGTCGTCAGTCACCGCTATGACGCCCTGCTTTTTCAGGGAGCCCAGCGGAGCCAGTTTCTCGCCCCGCCGCCCCTCGGTTATGCAGCCGCTCTGAAACACCCTGACTTTGGCGCTCTTTGCGATTATGTCGTTTATGAGCTTTATGGTCGACGGATTGTCCGCAGCCGGCGACGTGTTCGGCATTGCCACGACCGAAGTAAATCCGCCCGCCGCGGCCGCGGCGGTTCCCGTGGCGATTGTCTCTTTCGAAGTCTGGCCCGGCTCGCGCAAATGGGCGTGCATGTCCACAAATCCCGGAACGAGCGTCAATCCGCGCGCGTTCACGACTTGCGCCTTGGCGGACGCCCGCTTGACGAAAACCCCGTTTGAGACGCAGACGTCGCACACGGAATCCAAGTTCGCCGACGGGTCTATCACCCTGGCGTTTCTTATAACAAATTCTCTTTTTACGGCATTTTTCATCTTGAGTCCTCCGAGACTATCCGACGCGCTTTTTCGACGCCGACGCCTTTTGGGCGGCGTGCATGCACAGCCGCATCACCGCCATTCTGACCGCAACCCCGTTGCTCACCTGGTCGAGTATCACCGATCCCGCGGAGTCCGCAAGTTCGGAGTCCAACTCGACCCCCCTGTTTATCGGCCCCGGATGCATTATGATTGCCCCCGGCTTCAACAGCGGAGCGCGCAGCCTGTTCAATCCAAAAATGTTCGCGTACTCGCCTATCGACGGAAAATAGTTCGCGCGCTGGCGCTCGTGCTGAATGCGCAGAAGCATCACCACGTCCGCGTCGGAAATGGCCTCGTAGAGATTGTAGGTCACGCGGACCCCCAGCTTCCCGAATTCCGGAGGAACGAGCGTCGAAGGCCCGGCGAGCGTCACGCAGGCGCCCAGCTTGTTCAAGGCGGCGATGTCGCTTCTGGCGACGCGGCTGAAAAGTATGTCGCCCAATATCGTTATTTTTTTTCCTTTGAATTTGTCGGAGCCGCCGAATTTTTGCCGCATTGTGAACGTGTCCAGAAGCGCCTGCGTCGGGTGGGCGTGCGCGCCGTCGCCGGCGTTTATGACGGGAACGGATATTCTGTCGGCCAGATATTTTGCGGCTCCGGAGGCGAAGTGGCGCACTATAATCATGTCCGCCATGAGGGCCTCGATATTCCTCGCCGTGTCTTTTAAAGTCTCGCCCTTGACGGAGGAGGAAGCCGCCGAATTGACGCTTATCACGTCCGCGCCGAGTTTGTGGGCCGCCATTTCAAACGCCGTGCGCGTGCGCGTGCTCGGCTCGAAAAACAGATTCACAACCGTCTTTCCCGAAAGGTACGGTATCTTCGCCGTCCCGTCCGACAGCGACTTTCGGAAAATATCCGCGAGCGAAAATATCTCGTTGATTTCCCTGAGCGACAAATCCTCAATGCACGTCAGGTCTTTTTTCGACCATGAGGACTTTTTTAGAAAATTGTCAACTATCATAGTTGAGTCGGTCAGCTTAAACCGCCTGTCCGCCTTGTCAACCGCGAAAAAGCGCGCGGCGGATTTTTTGCCGAGAACTTATGCCGGGGATTTTTACCGAAGCCTTTCGCCATTATCCCGCCGCTAAGGTTGCCGCCATTCGGCCGCAAAATTCTCCGCCCGTCGCACGACCGCCAAATTCGAAACTCGCCGCGATTTTTAATTTAAAAAAGCGGTACGGCGATTAGCGGTTTTTTCGTCTCCGCCAGAATGCGAATCAAATCCTCCTTCTATTCAACGTCAGCAGACAAAGAGAATCCTCGCCCCTATCGCCACAAGAATGAGTCCGCCGGCCAGTTCCGCGCGCTTGCCTATTTTTGCCCCTATTTTTGCCCCGAACAGCGCGCCAAAAAACGAAAACAGAAACGTAACGGCGCCGATTACGGCGGCCGGAAACAACACGTTGACCTTTATGCATGCCAGCGATATTCCCACCGCCAACGCGTCTATGCTCGTGGCCACCGCCAATACGGCGACCGTGCAAATACCCAAATTCGCAAAATCGGAATTATTTTTTGATTCAGCGCCCAGGGATTCTGCCATCATTTTGCCCCCTATAAAAACCAAAAGACCAAAGGCAATCCAATGGTCGACGCCCGATATGTATTCATACGCAAACGAACTCAGATAAAAACCCGCCGCGAGCATTGCGGCCTGAAATCCCCCGAAGGCGGCTCCCAATTTTAACGCGAGAAAAAAATCCCCCCTGCCACGCGCCATCGCGCACGCGATCGAAACGGCGAACGCGTCCATCGACAGCGCGACGCCAAGCATCAATATTTCCGTTAGAGACATTCCGAGCGATATTTTTCATATTGCGCTTTGTGGCAACAAAAAAAGTCTTTCGAACTTCCGCGTTTTGTCGTTAGACTTGAAACGCGCTCGCGCATCTTTTCGACACGACCGCCCTATCCCGACTGCGCGCCCGCGCGCATTCCTCAAATCCCGATGCGCGCCAAATTTTCCGACAAACGTAAAAACAATCTTTTTAGGGCCGGGCCGAAAGCCGCAGAAAGTTTGAAAATAATCCGAATTTTGCACAAAATTGTATTTTTTTACATGTTCGACGAAATTGTGTTGCCAACGCGGCAATATGGAACATCTAAGAAATCCACCAAAATATGCATATGAAAAACAGATTATCTTCGTGGGCCGCCAACATAGCCCCATCTCCCACACTCATGGTTGACGCAAAGGCGAAAAAACTGAAGGCCGAAGGCAAAGACGTCTGCGGCTTCGGCGCCGGCGAGCCCGACTTTGACACTCCCGACTTCATCAAGGAAGCGGCCGTCAAGGCCATTAACGAAGGCAAGACGAAATACATTCCGTCGTCGGGGCTTCCGGCCCTGCGCGAAGCCATCGCGGATTTTTACGTCTCATACAAGGGCGTAAAGGACGTAAAGGCCGACAATATAATTGTCAGTCCCGGCGGAAAGTTCAGTTGTTATCTCGCCATACAAACGCTCGTCAGCCCCGGAGACGAAGTGATCATACCCGCGCCGTATTGGGTGAGTTATCCGGAAATGGTAAAGCTTGTCGGCGGTGTTCCCGTTTTTGTATCTTCTTCCGACGAAGACGACTTCAAAGTCACTCCCGAAAAGCTGAAAAGCGCCGTCACGCAGAAGACCAAGCTGATTATTCTCAATAGCCCATCGAACCCCACGGGCGCAGTGTATTCCAAAGACGAGCTGACAGACATCGTAAACTTCGCCGTGGCCAACGACATTCTCATAATGTCCGACGAAATTTACGAACTGCTGACCTACGACGGCGTATCCGCAGTCTCCCCCGCCTCGCTTTCGGAGGACGCCCGCAGGCACGTTGTCGTCGTTTCAGGATTTAGCAAGTCGTATTCCATGACGGGCTGGAGGCTCGGCTTCATGTGCGCGCCAGACGACATCGCAAAGGCCGCCGCAAAAATCCAGACCCAGACCACATCGAACGCCACGACATTCGCCCAGTATGGCGCGCTGGCCGCCTTCACCAACAAGACCGAGGCCGCCAAAGCCGCAAAAGCCATGTTGGATTCTTTCGACCGCCGCAGGCTCCTTCTTCTCGACGGCCTAAATTCAATCGACGGAATATCCTGCCGCCGCGCCCGCGGGGCGTTTTATCTGTTTCCGAACATATCGAGCTTCGGTCTGTCATCGACCGACTTTTGCTCGAAGGCGCTTGAGGAGGAATTAATCGCCGCCGTTCCGGGAGCCGCATTCGGTTCGGATTCCAACATTCGCTTTAGTTATGCCGTTTCCGACGCCGTAATCGAAAAGGGAATTTCCCGCATGGCCGCATTCTGTTCCCGCCTGTGACTTGGCACAGCACGGCGGGCGACGGCCCGGACAAGAACAATCTACGCGGTGCAGCCTTCCCCAATCGGCGGCGGAAGCAAAACGCATCGAAGCGTTTTTTTCGACTCCAATGCCTAAAATTTATAACTTCAATCCGGCCGTTCCCGCGGTCGGATTTTTAATTTTTTATTAAATTCTCCAAATTTGCCGCTTTCATCTTCCGCGCGCCTATTTCCCCGAAGGCGGCCGATACTGTCGAAAGACAAATTTGCGCCGCGAAAATTCCGCCGGGGGAAGAAGTTGCGCGCATACGCGCATTTGCCGCCTAAGAATAGTTTTCCACAACCGCAGCGTCAATCTTCGCATTGAACAAGCGGCGGCAAAGGCCGCAGATTCGCCCGGAGGCGGAAGCAAAACTTTCCGGCGGCGCGCGCATACCGCAAGTTTTGGCCCTGCGCGCCCGCCGGGACCGTTCGCGGCAAATCAAAATGTCGGACAAGAATCAAAATGCGAACGCGCCTCAAACGCGACGGCGCATCACGAGCCGCAATACTTTCTCAGCCTCGACAAAAACGCCTCCGCAGGTTTGGAGAAAAGGCGGCCTTTTTTCCATGCCAGGCTCATTCCGGATTCGAGCTTTGGAGCCAGCGGCCTAAAACAAATTTCGCTGTTCGGGCCCGTGTCGGCAAGGCCGTCGAGCCCCACCGCATAGCCGACCCCTTCTGCCGCCATTACGGAAGCGTTGTATATCAGATTGTAGGTTGCCGCAAAATTGAATTTGCCAAGTTCAGCGCCGAACCATTCCGCCAAGCCGCCATTCGAGGAAGTGTGTCTGACTATCTGGCGCGAGAGAATCAGCGGCACCCCGAATAGGTCCGCTCTCCGTATCGATTTTTTAGCGGCAAGGGGACTGTCTTTGCGCATGATTACGCCCCATCTATCCCTGTCCGGAAGGGTTATGCTGTCGTATTTTGAAAGGTCGGCGGGTTGGATAATTAGGCCGAAATCCAAAAGCCCCTTGTCCATTCTCTCCATCACGTCGTCGGCGTTTCCGCTGAAGATGTTGCAACATACGCCGGGATACTCCCTTCGGAGTTCGCGCACTACCTTGGCAACCAACCTCATTCCGCGCGTCTCGCCGCCGCCGATATAAATTTCTCCCCGAATTTCCCCCGCGCTCCGCGAGAGTTCCGAGCGCGCCCTTGCGGCCATTTCAAGAATTTCCTCCGCACGCTTTCTGAGCAGCATTCCCTCCTCGGTGAGGCTCACGCTGTGGCTTCTGCGGACGAAAAGTTTGCAGCCCAATTCCTCCTCAAGCATTATGATTTGTTTTGAAAGCGCCGGTTGCGAGACGTGCAGCAAATTCGACGCCCCCGTCACGCTTCCCTCGCTTGCGACCGCAAGAAAATAGCGCAATACCCTCAATTCCACGGCATTTCCTTTTTGCGGGAATAGTCGCCGAAAGTGATATTCCTGTCAAGAATATGATGATATGAATTATAAATATTTGCCATTTCATAAAACCGTGCGATAATGAAGAAAACGGAACGGTTCGGCATGCAAAAATAGCGGCGCGCGAAAAACTTTCCGTTTGCGCCGACGCCTAAAACCGCTCAAGCGCGCCGGCTTAGGACGCGCGCTGCGGCCGGCGGACGCGCATGCTAAAAACCGCGAAACAACAAAAATGCGAACATACAACAGACAATGCGGCACATGAATGCAATATTAAAAACGGCGGCAAATTTATTCGTTTTCTGGGCGGTCTGGCAGGCGGCCGCGGCCGAAACGAGCAATGCAAACGACAAATCCTACAATGGCATGGAAAATCTGAAATTAACCGAAGAGTGGGACAAGGTGTTCCCGAAAAGCGACAAGGTAATACACCGCAAAGTCGCCTTTAAAAACCGCTACGGAACGACCCTTGCGGCCGACATGTACGCGCCGAAGAACGCGTCTGGCAAACTGCCCGCCGTTGCGGTTTCCGGCCCGTTTGGAGCCGTAAAGGAGCAGTCGTCCGGACTGTACGCGCAGACGCTGGCCGAACGCGGCTTTCTTGCGATAGCCTTCGACCCGTCATACACGGGGGAGAGTTCGGGGCAGCCTCGCCATGTCGCATCGCCCGACATAAACACGGAGGACTTCTGCGCCGCGGTGGATTTCCTCTCAAACTTGGACGGCGTCGATCCGGATAAAATCGGAATCGTGGGCATATGCGGCTGGGGCGGCATTGCCATTAACGCGGCGGGCATCGACACGCGAATCAAGGCGACCGTCGCTTCCACAATGTACGACATGAGCCGGGTAAACGCCAACGGCTATTTCGACTCGATGGACGCCGACAAGCGATACGAGCTAAAAAAGAGCCTCAACGCCCAGCGCACAATCGACTTCAAAAACGGCTCCTACAAGCCCGGCGCCGACCTTCCGGATCCCCTGCCCGACGACGCCCCGCAGTTTGTGAAAGACTACTACGGCTACTACAAGACCGAACGCGGATACCACAAGCGCTCCATAAATTCCAACGGCGGCTGGAACGAGACTTCGGCGCTGGCCTTTATAAACGCTCCGATGCTTGCATACAGCGGCGAAATCCGCAGCGAGGTTCTCCTGATTCACGGGGAAAAGGCGCACTCGCGCTATTTCAGCGAGGACGCGTTCAAACGCCTCAAGGGAGACAACAAAGAGCTCCTGATTATCCCCGGCGCAAGCCACACTGATCTCTACGACAACCGTGCGGGAGCGATTCCCTTCGATAAAATCGAGGACTTCCTGCGCAAAAACCTCAAATAAAAATTGCCAAATCTTACGCCCCGAAACATGCCGGACGCGTTTTGAAAAAACGGAGATTGCCCCCCCCGCATCGCGCGCGCCGAATGGGAAGCGCGCCGATCGGGTCGCAATCCGCAGGATATGTAAGAGCAAAAAAACGAATTTATTTTTAACGCATTAACAAAGGCAAAAAATATGAATGACACGTTTAAAGGAAAAGTCGCCATAGTGACGGGGGCGACAAGCGGAATAGGCAGGGCGACTGCGCGGTTGTTCGCCGAAGCGGGAGCCTCGGTCATGCTCGCGGCCAGGCGCGAAAAACTGCTTGAGGAAATAGTCGCTTCCCTGAAGGCCGACGGCCTGGACGCCGACTATGCCGTCTGCGACGTCACAGACGAAGCGCAGGTCGAAGCCATGGTTGGCAAAACCGCGCAAAAGTTCGGCAGAATCGACTGCGCCTTCAACAACGCCGGAATTATGCCCGACGACATCAAGACGGCGGATCTGCCGTCGGAGGAATTCGACAGAGTTATAAACGCCAACCTGCGCAGCGTATTTTTGTGCATGAAGCATGAACTTCGCCAAATGCTCAAAAACGGGGAGGAAGGCGCCGCGATAGTCAACGACTCTTCTATAGGAGGCCTAATCGGAGTGCCCGGACGCGCGGCATACCACGCGTCGAAACACGGCGTGATAGGGCTTACGAAGTGCGCGGCTCTCGAATACGCGACGAGCAACATCAGAATAAACGCGGTGTGCCCGGCGACCATAATGACTCCTCTGGTGGAGCGAATGATGGAAGCCGGCCAGATAACGGGCGTCGCCGAGCCGATAGGCAGAGTCGGAAAGCCGGAGGAAGTCGGGGCGGCGGTTCTGTGGCTGTGCAGTCCGGCGGCAAGTTTCATAACCGGCCAGGCGATTCCCGTGGACGGCGGATACACCTCGCAATAGCAAAAAAGCGTATGGACATACTGGAGAGAATGCGCAGGGGCGATCCCATAACCTATGACGACCCCGAATACCCTAAACTTCGCGCCATGATAGAGGAGGCCTTCCAAATAACGGCCGAGTTGAACTCCCGATACCGCGACCCCGACGAAGTCCGATCAATCATGGAAAGGCTTACCGGCTCGAAGATAGATTCCGGAACCCGGATAGTCCCTCCGTTCCACACCGATTTCGGCAAATTTACTTCGTTCGGCAAAAACGTGTTTGTCAATTTCGGCTGTACCTTCATGGACCGCGGCGGAATAACAATCGCGGACGGGGCGTTCATCGGGCCGAACGTGCAGCTCATAACGGAAAACCATCAGGAGCCGCCGAATTTGCGCCAAAACGTGTACTCGCGTCCGATAGCGATAGGGCGCGGGGTTTGGATAGGCGCGGGAGCGACGATTCTTCCGAATGTGAACGTCGGCGAAAATTCGATCGTCGCCGCGGGAGCTGTCGTGACGAAAGACGTCCCGCCCAACGCGATTGTGGGCGGGGTTCCGGCAAAAGTCATAAGCTGGGTGCGCGGGCGGGAGGAATAACGGGAAGTAAAATGGGCCGCGGAAATTTCGTGAAAATCTCGGCTCTGGCCGCGGGAGTTTCGCTCGCGCAGACCTCGTCCTTTGAACGCCCGCCGTCAAGAGACGCGGACGACATTTTAAAAGGCGTGCGCGATATCCGCGCGCACGCCGCGCCCGACGTCAAAGAACGCTCCGTAGACGAACTCGGCTTTGCTTTTGAATCCAAAGTCGACGGATACCGCGCCGCAATGTTCAAATCCAATTATTGGAGCTGCCGCGACAGGGCCTATCTGATACGCCGCGCGATTGCGGATTTCGAATGTTTCGGCAGCCTGTGCATGAACGGGTGCGTCGGAGACAGGGTGAACACCCGCGCCGCGGAACTGGCGGCAAACGCGGCGGAGCTTTTGGGGCTCCGGCCGAAAACTCCAGACGCCGGGCAAAAAGGAGTCCGCGTTTAATCGTTTTACATTGCGGAATTTTTCAATACGATATATTATATAAACACACGCGTTCACATGGAGAGATTGTTATATGAAGACAATGGAAAACAAAGTTGCCCTCGTCACCGGCGCCGCGCGGGGCATAGGCCTTGCGCGCGCGCATGCGACGTCTCCGACGCGAACCAAGTCGAAAAACTGGTACGTTGGATCGCGGAAAAATTCGGACGTCTCGACGCGGCATTGAACAACGCCGGAGTTCAAACGCCGCAACGGCCAATGGCGGAAATTACCGACGCCGAATTTGACAAGACCGTCGCCGTGGATTTCAAGGGAGTGTGGAACTGCATGCGCTTCGAAATATTGCAAATGCTCAAGCAGGGAGGCGGCGCGATTGTGAACACGTCGTCGCAAGGCGGCGTCACGGGATTTCCGGGACAGGCCGCATACATAGCCTGCAAGCACGCCGTAATAGGCCTCACAAGAACTGCCGCGCTCGACTACGCTTCAAAGGGAATCCGCATAAACGCTGTGTGTCCGGGAGTGATTCTCACGCCGATGGCGGAGGAGCTCATGCGGCGCAATCCCGATCTGGAAGAAAAGCTCGTGCGCGACATTCCCGCCGGAAGGCTGGGCCGCCCGGAGGAAATTGCCGACGCCGTAATCTGGCTGTGCAGTCCGGGCGCAAGCTTTATGGCCGGCCACGCCCTGCTTGTCGACGGGGGATTCACAATTCGCTAAAATCGTTATCGAAAAAACGCGCATGAAAACAAAAATAAATCACACGGAAAAATCGGACGCCGCAGTTTCAAACGCTCTGGGCAGGCGGAAATTTTTGAAATCGGCAATCCTTGCGGGAGCCGCCGGCATCTCGTGCGGAGGCGCGCTCCGGGCGGCGACTCCGCAGCCAAGCTCCTCCGCGGGCAGTCCGAATTTGGGCTGCGCAATTTCCGGGCGTCGCACGCTCGGATCCGGAAGCGCGGCGATGGAAGTTTCCGAAATCGGCTTTGGCTGCATGGGCATGACGCACCACAGGAGCGCGCACCCCGCCAAAAGGGAGTGCATTGCCCTGCTTCGCAACGCGGCCGAGCGCGGCGTCACGCTTTTCGACACCGCCATAATCTACGGGCCGCTCAACAACGAACAGCTGGCGGGCGAGGCGCTGGAACCCTTCAAGGGGAAAGTGGCATTGACTACAAAGTTCGGCCACGAGGTCATAAACGGTAAAGGCACGGGCAGACAGGACAGCCGGCCGGAAACGATAAAGCGCTATTGCGACGAATCCCTCAGGCGCCTGAGGGTGGACTGCATAGAGCTGTTTTACCAGCACCGTTTTGATCCCAAAGTTCCCATTGAGGACGTCGCCGGCGCAATTCAGGACCTAATAAAGGCCGGCAAGGTAAAGCGGTGGGGGCTTTGCGAAGTCGGTTCCGAGACCATAAGACGGGCCCATTCCGTACAGCCGCTGACGGCCGTGCAGAGCGAGTACCACCTGATGTGGCGAGAGGTTGAAACAAACGGGGTACTCGATACCTGCAATGAGCTCGGAATCGGATTCGTGCCGTACAGCCCGATAAACCGCGGTTTCCTCGGCGGAGGCATAAACGAATACACAAAATTCGATCCCGACAACGACAACCGGCAAACCCTCCCGCGCTTCTCCCCGCAGGCAATACGCGCGAATACGCGCATAGTCGAAGAGCTAAGCAGTTTCGGCAGAACGCGCGGCATGACTTCCGCACAGGTCGCGCTTGCGTGGCTCTTGTCCAAGTCGCCGTCCGTCGTCCCGATTCCGGGAACGACAAAACTTTCGCATCTGGAGGAAAACCTGCGCGCGGCGGATTTTTCGCTCGCGCCGGAAGAATGGACCGAATTGGAAAACGCGGTCGCGGCAATTCCGATTGTAGGCGCGCGCTACAATGCGGAGCAGCAAAGGCAGGTGGCGCATTAAGCCGCCGCCGCCCTGTCGCGCGCAATCGCGGCGCAGCATGGCAATGCCCTATTCCCGCGGACCGCGCAAGAACGGCAAATTCTAAACGCGCCGATTCCGACATTCGCCCTGTTTGCAAATTCGATTTTTCCCGCGGCGCATCGCCTCAAATTCCGCAAGGCGCGCAAAAAAATTCCGCCAACACTCCGCCGAATTTTGGCCCGCGCGCAAATCAATCGGCCCGCATACCTGCGCGTGTGCGCATTCGCTTTCCAATGGCGGAAAGCCAAACGGCGCGCGCCGAGCGTTTGGATTGGATTGCGCGCGCCGCATAAAAATTGCGCAACTAAGTTCGGATTCTTCCCCTTCGGAAGAGCTTGGTTGCGAAGTTGCCGCCCGAAGCGCATTGCCGCACGAAATGCCGGCGGCTTCCGCAAACATTCATGCAAACATGTTGACGGACATTTGCGTAAAGTCCCCAAAAAAACGGCTGCGATGAATTATGCGCGCATAGAGCGCATGCGCATTTTTACCGCCATAATCTGCGCGGCAAAACCGGACGATATTTGCATAATCACCCTATAGCCCGAACGCTGGAACGCGTCGCCGATTCGGTTTGATTGCGTGGCGTTTTTGGCAAGCCCGTCGGGTTCGACGTTTTCCGGAGACATGAACCAATCAAAAGCTTTTTTTGCGCGCGCCGCATAGGAGGAATCCGCGAATCCCGATTCGGCCGCAAGCGCAAAAGCCGCGGCGATACCGGTAGTTCCGGTAGCCTCCGAACCCGTTTTCGGGTCGTCCGCAAAACAGTACCAGCTTCCGTTAGGACACTGAAATTGCGCCAGATATTTGAGGCTGTCCGAAAGGGATTTTCTGATTTGCGAAACGCCGTCGAGATTCGCGTTCTTAAGCTGCGAATCGCCAAGCACGCGAAGCGTCTGAACAAGCCCCAAGACAAACCACGCAGCCCCCCTCGACCAATTTCTCATGCGCGGATTTTTCCCCGGATTGGCCCGCTGGGAAATTCCGCCCTCCGAATCCACAAGCCTCGATATGCGCGCGCGAATTTCGTCTATGGCCGTCTGCGCAAGATTTTTATCCGAACGCATTGACGCAATCTGCATGAGCGGATACGCATAGGTATAACAGCCTTCCGTGCTCAAAAAACGCTTATCGGCGGAGACCTTCGCCGCGCGCTCTATTCTGGGCAGCGCCCAGTCCAAAAACATTCCTATGGACTTGTGTTCAGGGCGAAGTTTACATATGGCCACAAACGGCAGAAAGTCCTCTATCGAATGGAATCTTCCGTTCTCGCATGGGCGGGCGTCGGGATCGTTGAAGACTACGCCTTTCTCGTCGTCGAGAAAGAAATCCAGATGCGCCCGCAGCGCGCGGGCCGCCCTTGCGTCGCCCGATTGCGCAAGCTCGCGCAATCCCTCAGTCTGGCAGCCGCTCATCCAGCCGAACGGCAGTATCGAATTTAACGAACAGAGATTTTCGTAAAATGCGGAGCGCGGATTAAAATCCTCCGAATAGAGAAGCATGTGGGGCGCAAGGGCGTCGAGAGTGGAGGCGACGGACTCCGAAAAGAGGCAAACCGGCTCTCCCCTTCTCAGCTTCTGCGCGTCGCCGCGCTCCGACAAAACGCGCGTCAGGCGGATTCCGAATCGCCCTATTTCCTCCGCGGCGGAGTTTGGAATATCCAGTCTCAGCGGTTCAAAGCCGAAGAGATTGACGACCTCCAATTTTGACAATACGCGGCCGTCTTTTGCCGAAAGCGCAATCAGTTCAAAGCAGTCCCTGTTCTCAAGCGCGTTGCCCAGGGCCAATTTGATTCTCGGATTTCTCAAACGCTTCAGTCTGTCCGAAAAATTTGGGAACTTCAGCAAGACTCCATCGGGACCGGTTTCGACTCCGAAACAATCGAGTCCGCCCGACGATCGTTTGCCGGCGGGTATCGGAGGCTTTTTCGCGCGCTCGACCTTTGCAAATACCCTTTCAAATCCGCATTCTTTTTCCGCCGCAAAAAGCCTTCCCGGCATTAATGCCGACGCGGCAAAGGCCGGCGCAAGACATGCAAATTTTCTTCTGTTGATTCTATTCTCATTCATAATGCAAAAACTGGGAAATCGGAGGATAGTAAAACAAGACTAAAATTTTTTGAGGCTCTGGTCAATCCCCATTAACGACAAACGCGTCAGATGCGGTGAGCTCATTTTCAAAAAGATTTTCCAATGCCATCAAGAGTTTTAGCGCAGAAACTCTCGTCTCCGTCCGACGCGAAATAAGCGCAAAAAAACAGACGCAAAAAGGCAAAAATCCAATCGCGGCCAAGCCGCCATCGCCAATCCGATTCGCCCGGCTTTAAGCAATGCCGCCTTCCGACGCGTTCCCCCTCCCCCCGCGCTTCGCCGGCAGCCTATGCGGAAGAAAAAATTTTATCTAAAAAAATTTTTTCGCAGTTTTTGCCGTTAGGCTTTTTCGGCGCCGCTTTCGATATATACTGAAGTCGACGGGAAGGCAAAGGAAAGCCCGTTTTTATCCACCACGCGCATTATCGCAAGATTTACGCGGCGCTTTGTGGCGCTAAAATAGGCGAAATCTATGCGCTTAGTGTAATATATCAAGTTGATGTCGAGCGACGACGGACCGAATTCGACAAACTCCGCCAATACGCCGTTTGCCCTGTCTACGCCCTCGACTTCCAAAATCGCCTCGCGCAAATCGGCGAGCGCCTTCTCCATCTGTTCGGTCGTAGTCGAGTACGTCAGCCCAATAGTCTGCGTCACCTTGCGCACGGGCATCTTTGAAAAGTTTTCGACGGACTCCTTCGCCAAAGTTGAATTTGGAATGGAAACGAGCGTCTTTGAGAACGTCCTTATTCTTGTGGAGCGAAAGCCTATCGCCTCCACATTGCCCTCGCATTCCGAAGTCTTGACCCAGTCGCCGACTATGAACGGCCGGTCTATGATAATCGAAACCGAACCGAAGAAATTGGCTATCGTGTCCTGCGAGGCGAACGCAAGAGCCATGCCGCCTATGCCGAGAGAGGCGATAATCGTATTTACGTTTATGCCGCAGTTTGTGAGTATCGAAAGCAGCGCTATGATTATTATAATGGATTTGAATACGCGCCTCAAAAATTCGATGAGATTCGCCGTGGCGGACGCGGAACGCGCCTTGAGTTTTTCTCTCAAGCCTTCAAAAAACGCGTCGCACACAATGACGACGCCCCAAAAGCACGCAATCCAAAACAAAATGCCCACGGCTCTCGACGTCACCGCAACCGTTCCGGAATCCCTGAGTATGAACGCGAGGGCGAAATACAGGCCCACCGCCCATACCATCATGCTGGCCGGTCTTCGGAGGGCCGACACGAAGGCCTTTGCAAACACGGTTCGATCCGATCTCGAAAAAAACTTCTCCAGATACGCGAATGGGAAACCCATGACGTACCTTACTATTATAAACACGGCCAAAATCGTCGAAAATGCGGCAAGGTATTGGATCAGCCGCACGCCGAAATATTTTTCCACTAAAAAATTTGCGCTTTCAGGCGATATGCCGCGAACGTACTCCAATACGCTCCTGAGGTGGCGGCGAATGTTTTTTGCCGTTTCGACCGCCTCCCTGTCCATTTCTTCAAGACGCTTTTGAAGCTCGACCTCCTCCGGCGTCGGCTTTTTTTCCACTGCGGACGCCTCGACCGATGTTGTCGCAGGCGCCGCAGCATCGGAAGCCGGCGTCTGCCCCCGGCACAAAAAGGCCGAGCACGTCAAAACTGCAATTAGCAATATCAGGTATCTCGATATTTTCATATTAGCAAAAATTTGCGTTATCCATACGGAAAAAACGCCGCATATCAATTAAAATCCCGCATAAAAGCGGCATATGGCGTTTTTTTCATACGGCGAAGAAGGCGCGCGCCGCAAGCAAAAAATCCTATAACGCCCTTTGCCGCTGTTGCGAACGATAAATCTTCGCGAATTTTTATCCGGCGCAAAATGCCATTTTCCGCGGCTATCCGTTGCGAGCTTTCTGATTACTTTTCTCCTCGCTCTCCCGAAAAAAATTCGTCCGCAGGATTTAAAATAAAAACTTAAACGTTTCCGCTTGCCGCTGTGCGGAAATCGCGCCAAATCTCTTCGGAATTGCGCCGACACGTTTAATATATAAAGACGCATTTGAAAAGATGCTGACGGCAAAAATTAAACAAAGGCGAAAAATCCCGCATCAAAAAAATGCGGAACGCAAGCGCCGCAAATCCGACGGCCGCCTGCCGCCGCGCAAAAATTCGACAGCCGCCTGCGCAATTATAATAAACAGGCCGACCCGTTGTAAGACGCCGACGAAACAGCCGCCGAAAACCCCGGCACTCCCCGCGCCCGATTCAATCGCGCGCCCGGCCGATTTCTTTAATCAGGAGCCGCTTTCCGGAATGCGCGTTATGAGAATCTTGTCGATTCTTGCGCCGTCCATGTCGACGACCTCAAGCCTAAGTCCGTTCCAATCCACAAATTCCCCCGCATGCGGTATGCGCTGAAGCCTCTCAAGAATTATGCCGCCGACGGTGTTGCAATTTTCCGAAACGTCGTCTATTCCGAAAAAAATCAGAAAATCGTGGAACGGGCACTGTCCGTCGACAAGCCAGGAACCGTCCTTTCGCTCTATTATGTCGCTGTCCTCTCCGATCTCCGGCATGTCTCCGAGAACGGCGTCTATTACGTCGTTGAGAGTCACCATTCCGAGGGTCACGCCGAATTCGTTGCAGACAACCGCGCTCTTGACGCGCGCGCGGCGCATCTGCTCCAACGCGTGGTAGATCTTCGTTCCGTCTTTGAAATAGTGCACGGGCTGCAATGCGGAGGATACGCTGAAATTGTCGTCGGCGATTTTTGCGCACAAGTCTTTGAGAGCCGCGATTCCCTCCAATTCGTCGAGGCTCTCTCCGGCCACGGGATAGTTGGCGTGCGGAAAATTCTTCACAGTCTCTGCGACCTCGTCCGCCGACATGTCCGGACGAATTTTTACTATTTCATTGCGCGGCGTCATTATCGCGCCCACGCATCTGTCGCCCAACGAAAACACGCGCTCGACAATATCGCGTTCGATTTTCTGGATTTCGCCGCTTGCCTCCCCCTCGGCTATCATGGATTTTATCTCGCGCTCCGTCACGCGGCTTTCCGAGGGACCGATTTTTAAAAATCGCAAAACCGCCCCCGTGGATTTTTCCAAAATAAATACGAAAGGCGCGGCGGACTTGGACAAAAGCGTCATGGACGGGGCCACAATCTTGGCCACCCTTTCGGGCGCGGAGTATCCGAGCCTCTTCGGGACAAGTTCGCCGAAAATCAGCGTCAAATAAGTTGCGACCGCGACAATCGCCGCCTGGGAGCACAAAATTGCGGCGCGTTCGGGAAGTCCGAATCCGGCGAGCCAATCCGCGAACTTTCCCGCCAGCGCGTCTCCCGAATATATGCCGGTCAAGATTCCGATCAAAGTTATCCCGATCTGGACGGTGGAAAAAAATTTGTCGGGATTTCCGGCCAGTGCAAGAGCTTCGCGCGCGCGCCTATCCCCGTTTTTCGCCTCGGCCGAAAGGCTTGATTTGCGAAGAGACACCAATGCGATTTCGGACATCGCCAATACGCCGTTTGCCAAAATAAGTACGGCAATTATGAAAAACTCCATACGAAACAATCGTCTTTAAACTCAAAGTGAGTGTCAACTCAAAAGTCGGCATGGCGGTTGACTTGAAGGCGGTCTCCGGCGAAAAAAATCGAAGGGGCGAAAGGCGTTTTTTCACTCCGAAAAATTTGCGCCGACGCCCTTTCCCAATCTCCTCTTCCACGCCCGTCTTCAGAATCTTAAGTCCTTCCCATACCCGCATATTTTGCGCGAGGCGGCGCGCAAATCCAAAGTGTGCGCCGCAGAATGAAATGCCGATTTCTCCGGCATTCGGATTAGTCCGTATTCGCCCTCTATCGCGCGCGGACGATTTTAACGTTTGAGTTCGGCGGTTATTCCGCCTGCGCAATCTGTGCGATATTGCCCTGATGACGTGAAAGATGGAATTAGAAACGAAAAATGGCGGGAAAAATAATGGGAAATTACGGGAATTTAAAGGCTTTGGGGCGGACCTGTCGGCCGGGTTTGAGTTTGAAAACTTTTTGTGCCGGCGTCACCGAATAAACTAAGATTTGGAAAGGTTTTCGCCATGTTCCAAGCTTAACACAAGCTGCCCCCCCTGCGACCTTCCTGAACTGCCCTTGCAAAAATGCGCCTAAAAAAAGAGCGGCGGATTTTTGTCCGCGCGCCCGATTGAAAGAATGGGAAAACTCCGTTTTACACTAAGCTTTCGCCGCCGCTTCGGTCACTTCCGCCTTCTGCGCGATAAAGTTAATCGCCTTCTGAAGCAGCGCGTCGGAGCGCAGGCGGTTGCGCCGCTGAGGATCGCTGCGAAGCTGCTTTATGAGCTCGTCGGGCTTGGTTCTTGTGCGCATGGCCTCCTGCCAAAGCATGCGGCTGAGGTCCTCATTCTCAACCTTTATGTCGTTTGCCTTCGCCACGCGATCGAGGAAAATGCGCATTTTCGCGCGCCCTTCCGCTTCTTTTCCGGCATTTTCAAATATCGCGGCCTTGTTTTTTTCGATGTCTTCGGCCGTGGCCCCGGAAGCCATAAAGCGCGCCATCATCTCTTCGAGAATAGACTGGCGCTCGTTTTCGACAGCCGACTCCGGCAGGGGAAACGAACACTTCTGCATGAGCTGTTCGACCGCCGATTGGCGCTTAATTATCTCATTGTTCGACTTCTTGTCGTTGGATATATCGCCCGCAATCTTCGCGCGCAAAGCCTCGATATTTTCCACTTCAAAAGCCTTGAAAAATTCCGAATCAAGCTCCGGCAGTCTCTTTTCGCGCACTTCAAGTATTTCGACATCGTAAAGGGCCTTTTTGCCCGCCGCGCCCTCGTCGGGAAATTCTTTCGGAAATTCGTGCTCGACGGTTTTCTTTTCGCCCTTCTTCATGCCTAAAATGCCCTGCACTATCGACTGCACGCCCGGAGCCTCCTCGTTGCCGGCCTCCTCCCAAGTGGACTTTTGATCCGCGTAAATCGGCGCCTGGACAAGTTCCCTAACCGGCTTTCCGTCTATAGAGCCGGAGTATGCCAGACGGACGAAATCGCCTTTTTTTATCTCCCTGTCGACCTCCTCGTACTTCGCCCTCTGGTTGCGGTAGTATTCGACGGCGTTGTTGATTTCCTCCTCGGTGGCCGCATCCGGAGGCAGCTCGACTTTGGTTGAAAGATCTTCGGGAAGCTTTACGTCGGGATATACGTCGGCGGTGAAGACGAGTTCCGCCCCGCCTTCGGCGTCTTTTTTCTCAAGGTTTACCACGGCGTACAACTCGACGTCCTTCAGTCCGTTGAGGGCTTCGATTGCCTTGTCGGCAAGGGAGCGTTCCGAGTGGTCGGCTATGGTTTTCGCGTAAACTTTTTCAACCCTGGCGCGCGGAGCCTTTCCCGGACGGAACCCCGCAATTTTGGCTTCCTTGCACACGTCGTCCACAACCTTGTTGCGGTTATCCGCAACTTCGTCTGCGGAGAATTGCACGGATATTTTCCTCCGCGTATCGTTTATATTTTCTACTTTCGTATTCATAATGCTAAATTATATTCCGATCTCTACATTTCGAGGCCGATTGTTTCCGCTTGGAAACGCACAGTTTAAGCCGTTTACAATGCCCATCAAACGTGCGGCGTCAAGCAAACTTTGGAGCGAGTTTCCCGATGAAAAGAGTCCCCTCTAAAACGGGACGTTTCCCGCGCCGAGAAACTCGACGGAAAACCCGGCTGAAAGAAAACGGAACGCCCTAAGACGAGACGCCCTAAACCCGAACGCTTCCCGCACAAACGCTCGCCCCATGCAACTGCCTTTTCGCAATAAAAACTCCTGCGGCGTCCTCGCCCGGATATTCCAAACTTTGTCCGCGTTTTAGGTGCGATTTTATTTTCCGCCCACCCGATTCCATATTGTATCCCAAAGATTCCATATTGCCCATAAAAAATCTTTCGGCAAAAAAATATAAAAAACGTGCGGCAATTTCCCCCGCCGCTCCCCTCCGCATTCAGATTCCGCCAGACGAATTTGCCGACAGCGAAGATTGCAGGGCAATTCGCAAAACGTTTCTAAGGCAATTCGCAAAAAAATTTGCAAAAAATACGCGCGCAAAAAAAGGGACGCTCCTAACCGGAAACGCCCCTTTCTAAATTGAATTTTTGAACGGCAAATTCGCGCGCGCATTCCGGCCGCGCACATGATGCCTGCCGCGCGCTATATCTTCGGAGCGGACGGCAGAAATTCGCTGCGATACGAATAGAGCGACCGCGTGAGCTTGTCGGCCTCCGGAAAATTCGGGAAGGACATTGTGGCGGAGTCGTAGCGCAGCTCCACGCCGGGATTGACGCAGGAAATCATGCTCAAAAGCGCCAATTCGGTAAACGGAGCGGCGTAGTCGAAATTGGATTCCGGCATTCTTCCCTCAACGCAAGCGTTGGCCCAATCCCGCTGCGGATTGTACGGGAAGCGGTTGCGCGGAATCGTTTTCGGCGGAATTTTCTTCGCCTTCATCAGCTCGATCTGCGCGTCCCTGTCGGTGAGGCGAACCTCGCTTCCGGTATATTTGAACGTCATCGTGTGCTTGGTGCCGACTATGAAAATGCAGTTGTTGTTCTTGGGATCCTCCAGAAATGCCGGATCCACGCGCTTGATTTGCTTCGGCTTTCTTCCGCCGTCGTACCAGTGCAGCTTTACGACTCCGTCAACCCCGTATTTGTTGTCGAAAAACATGTCTATTGAAGACGCCTTCGGCCAGCTGAAATCTTTGGCCGCAAGCGCGTCGGAAACAATTTTTGACGGCGCGCCAAGCTGAAAGGCCGAATACGGGTTGTCGAGAAAATGGCAGGCCATGTCGCCCGCCGAGCCCGTTCCGAAATTGCGCAAACCGCGCCAATTAAACGGCACGACCCGATTGCTGTACGGCTGATATTGGGCCACATTCAACCATAAATTGTAGTCGAGAGTATCGGGGATTTTATCGGTTGCCGGCGGCGGAACGTCAAAGCCCCAATCGCGGTTTGTCCACGCATAGATGTCCTCAACCTGCCCCATTATTCCGGAGTCGAACCACTCGCGTATTGTGCGCCACGCGTCGTTGGTATGGACTTGGTTTCCCATTTGCGTATATACCCCGGCCTCCTTCGCCATGCGCCGAAGTTCGCGCGTCTCCCAAATCGTGCGGGCCAGCGGCTTTTCGCAGAACACGTGTTTGCCCATAGCTATCGCCCATGCCGAAATCGGATAGTGGGAATGGTCCGGCGTGCACACGGCCACCGCGTCTATCTGTTTGCCCATCTTGTCCAACATTACGCGATAGTCGCGGAACTTCTCGACGGTCCTGAGCGAATCAAAAAGCTCAGGCTCCTTTTTGTAGGTGTTAGCCACTCTGGCGTCGTCGACATCGCACAGAGCGACAATCTCGGAATCCTTTCCCGCGTGCAGGGATTTGACCGTATACAGCCCCTGCCCGCCCCAGCCGACAACCGCAACCCTGAGGCGGGAATTGGCCCCCTTCGTCCGCGCCCAAGCCGAACTCGGAAGAATCAGTATCGAGCCCATTGCGGCCGCGCCCTTAATAAAATCTCTCCTTTTTATAGTCCCCATAATAATCTCCCTTCTGATTTAAGTTTACCGCAGTCGGCCAAAAAAATCAAATACCCTATTGCAAAAACACTGATACTTTTCCGAATGCGCGGCAGATGCGCAATGCGCGATACATGCAATGCGCAACGCATTCCCGCGCGCAGGCGAATTTCTCTGCTTCACAAGTCGCGCGTCCCCGCCCGCTCCGAAACGGACCCTCGGCGCGCGCGCCTTTGCAAGGGCCGACCAAGCGGGAGGCCGCCTTTACGCCGGCGCCGAAAATGCCAAACGCCCCTCCTACGCCGCGCGCGCAGAAATTTTGGCGCCTACTTGTACGTATTGTTGGCCTTCCTGTATTGCACCGGCGTGCAGCCCATTTGGGAGAGAAACTGCCTGTTGAAATTCGAAAGGTTTTCATAGCCGTTTGCAAACGCTATTTCGCTTATGCTCTTGTCGCCGAAAGAAATTTCCTTGCATATGCTCAGGATTCTTTGGCGCCTTATGAAACGCTTGATCGATATGTTTTTCTTCTTTGAAAAGATGCGGCCCATTTTTGCCACGTCCATGCCCACTCGTTTAGCCAGATCCGGCATGGATATTTTGTCGCGGTAATTTTGCATAATATAGTTCTCAATGAAGGCCACGCGCCTGTCGGAGGAGGCGGAAGAAGAATTGGACGTTGAATACACGGGAGTTTTGTCGGCGGATATGAACAGTTGGGCCAGCTCTAAAAACGCCGACAGCCTGCGAAGGTTTTTTGCGCCCGCCATCTTAAGAAAATGCCTGCGCACAAGCGGCGCTATCGCGGGATCGTAAATATAGGCGATTTCCCCGTTTTTAAACAGGTTCCACACGCTTGAAAAATCCACCAGCCCGGAAAACGCGTCTATCGGAAACTGCAAAAGATACCACTCGGTCCTTTTACATTCGCTGTCGGATATGTAGGTGTGCGGAACATTCGGGGCGACGAGAGAAACGTGGTTGTCGTCGATTGAATGCACTATGCCCTCCACCACAAATTTTCCGAAGCCCCTCTCCATGGCGGTAAGCTCGCACAGGGGGTGGAGGTGGTACGAGGCGTCAAAATGCACGCGCTTGTTGTGAACCGTCCTAAATGCGGTATAGGCCGGCGGGACGGAATTTTCGTATTCCAATGAAAACTTTTTCATCGCCACAAATTACGCTAAATATGCGCCGAGAAAAAAATGGCAATAAAAATAATACTTTTTTGCAACCGATACTTTTTATGAAAATGCAAAAAACGTTCGCCGAAACGAACGTGGCGCGCAATACCCAAAACGGCGCGTTTCTCGCAGGCATTCCCTAAAAGAAACGCGCAGGATTAAAAAAAGGCTGCGGACGAAAATTTTTCGGCTACTTGAGCAATCCCGGTTTTTTGGAAAGTATCTCGGCCGCGAGCGGGTTTTTGCCGAAGTATTTTTCAAATTCCGACGGAGTCCAACGCTTCACCTCGCCAATCGGAACGTCCGGCTTGATATACTCGTTGCCGGAGATCTTGTAAACGCCGCGCATTGTGAGGTTGGAATTGTACAGCAAATTTCCCCAAATCATGTTGAAGCGCGGCCTGTCGCCGGCGAGAATATCCTTCATGAACGGATACTTTTCCAGCCAGCGCGGGGAATGTATGTCCACATCTTTCTTAAGCCTGAAATTATGCCTTCCGGCCCAGTATTTTTCCCAATGTTCGTCCGACCACACGCTCGTTGCGACGGCGGTCGTGCAGTCGACGAATATGTTTCTGGAGACTATATTGTTGTCCCCGCCGTGGAAGAAAATCGTTCCAAAGCGGTTGCACCAGCCGGGATTGCCCACCCGGCAAAATATATTTTTCTCTATGAGGTAGCGTCCGGAGCCGTCGTCCACATACACGCCCGCCATCATGGAATCGGGATTGTTCGAGGTGATTTCGGAAAAGAAATTGTACCGCACGATATTCCCCGCGTTGCTCGGATTGCGGCCGGTGTAAATGGCGCCCATGTCGTCGAACATGTAGCAGCATCTCTCAAAGCGGTTGAATTCTATTGCGCAATCGTTGCCGTTCCACGCCACGCCCTCGTGCGCCTGATTCTCTATCAGGCAGTGGCGCACCGCGACCCCGACCCCGGATATGGCGATTCCCGGACAATAGCTGCCGCCGAGACGGGAATTTCGGCTGACGCGGCAGTTGAAGATTTGGCTCTTGCCGTTTAGCAAATTTACGCGCTCGCCGGCCTGCATGCTGAAGCCGCCCGTGCCGGTGTCCTCCGCCGAGCACCCGGATATCGAGTTGTCGTGCGAGAGCATTTTCGCGTTCGCCCCGTCCGCCGCCGAAAAAGTCTTGGCCGAAAACGAGACCGCCTTCTTGCCCAAGTATTTGAAACGGCAGTCCGACACCGACGAAAAGCGGCAATTTTTAAACGACAGCGCATCTTCGCGAAAAGCATAAAAGTCTATTCCGACAACCTGAAAAAAGCTGCCGCCCTCAAATGCCAGCGGACTTTGCGGGCATATCGAAACGTAAAATGCGGCAGACTCCGGAATCTCATTCGGAAGTATTGCGTAAAGCTCCAGCGAATCCGCGTCCACATAATATTCGCCTATCGCGTCGATTTCCTCCAGAAGATTAAAGACGAAATACTTGTTGAACGATTTAAAATTTTTATTCGTTTCCGGCGCGAGTCCGTAGCTTAAAAGCTCTCCAAGCTCCATAGTTTTAGCCGCAGGATCTATCCTGCCGGCCTTGAGCACGTCGTACGCCCACGAATGCCTGAATACGCCGGAAAGCATCAAATATTTCGCGCCGGTCCAGCGGGCGTGGCGGGAATCCGAATATTCGATTTTCCCAAACTCCCGCTTCTCTTTGGAGGATTTTCCATCCTTCGGAGGCTCGGAGGAAACCAGGGTCTTTTCCCAATTCATCATTCCGGAATTCGGGTAGCGCGCGCAAACCATATCGAAATCCGGACTGAATACCTCCGTCGGCGCGGGGCGAAAGTTGCCCGAAGAAAATCCGTACTGCTCCCATTTTCCGCAGGACTTCACGCCGAATTTTTTGAGGTCTGCCCTGTACAAAACCCCTTCGACTTTGCCGGGCAGCTTGGACAAAACCGCCTCGTCCGACACCCTCTCAAAATCTCCCGCCCCCAAGCGCACGCCGCCCACAAACAGGACTTTCCCCGGATTTTTCGCCCGCACGACAAACGGCGATTCGCGCCTTCCGGAAAGTTTTTCGTCTATTTTCACGCAGTCGCCGGAAGACTTGAAGAAATAGACGCCATCGTCGAAGACTATTTCGAACCGTCCCGCCGCGTCGGATTTTTTCAACTCCCGAACCTTGTCCATGGCCGCCGCAAGGCAGGCCAGCGGCTTTTCAACGCTTCCGTCGCCCGAATTGTCCGAGCCGTTAGGCGACACATTTATAGTATAGGAGGCCGCAGGCAATGCGCCCGCTACAACAAACACTCCCGCCATGAAAGACAAACCGCGCTTCATAAAATTTTCCTCCGCATTATGCGTCTCATATTTTGTCCCCGCCAATCCGAAATCCCGCTTAACGGCGGCCAAATCGGAGAAAAGATACGATTTCACTTAATTTTATCGCAGCTCTTATTGCAAGAAATTTTCCAAACTAAAGCGCGCAAATTGCCGGCGGAGCCGACGCGCGAAACGGGCAGTCAAAACCGTTCAGCCGCACCATTGCCAAAACGCGCGCCGCGCAAGCATGCGCCGCCGCAATATTGGCAGTTCAAAATTTCCGCCTCAATTTTTTGCCGAAAAATTTGCCGGAATGCAAACCGCCGCGCGGCGAAAGTTAATTTTGCAAAAACCAAACAACGGCGTTTGGAAAAATATTCCGCTTCCGCAAATTTGCAACGCGCGCATTGTAAAAACCGCTTTTGCGAATTGTGGCATGCGGAGGAAAGATTTTTTTGCGCAAAGCAAAGCCGCCAAAAAAATTCCGATGCGACGCTTTGCCCGCATGCGCGCAATTTCGCCTTTCAACGTCCGTTTTCAACGCCTGTTTTTTATGCCCGTTTTCAACATAAGGTATGCAAAAATCGACGCTTGCGCACGCCGACGCCCGCCCGCTTTACGGGATTTTACCTATCTTGAAAAAACCGCCTCAAATCCCGCCCTTTTTCAGGCGCGCGGACAAAAATTTCCCCGCCTCCGAATCCGACAGCCAATCCGCCGCAACCGCTTTAAATATCCAAAAATATCCAATCTTCTCTCGCGGTATCCGACAATATTTTACACTGGGGGATTCATATTTCAAGCCCCCGCCGCATTCGGCAAGATGCGGCGTACGGCAATGTAAGCCGAATAAAAGCGCGCATCAATCCAGAAAAATGTCGCGCGGCTTGCCTGGGCCTTTGTCCGGGCCGATTTTTCCCTGGGTCTCAAGCGCGTCTATAATCCTCGCCGCCCGCCCGTATCCTATGCCGAGCTTCATTTGCAGAAACGACGTGCTCACGCGCTTTGTGGCCCTTATCAGGCGTATGGCCTCGCCCATTTTCGGATCGGAAGATTCGTCGTCGTCATCGCCGCCGTCCTCCTCTCCCGCCGCGTCCGCGTCGATTTGAGACTGGATTTCCTCCACGTATTCGGGCTCGCCGTTCTGGCGTATTGCGTCGACAATCGCCTCGATTTCCTCGTCGCGCAGAAACGCCCCCTGCGCCCTTATGAAATCCCCGCCGGGATAGTAGA
Source organism: Verrucomicrobiota bacterium (assembly GCA_003343565.1). GTDB lineage: Bacteria > Verrucomicrobiota > Verrucomicrobiia > Opitutales > Intestinicryptomonadaceae > Merdousia. Next base: position 25,060 of record QALA01000079.1, read on the forward strand.
GCATGTCTCCGTGGCCGATGAGAGTCTCGGCGCCCTTGTGGTCGAGAATCGTCCTGCTGTCGATTTGCGACTGCACCCTGAGGGCGATTCGCGTCGAAAGATTGGCCTTTATCAGTCCCGTAATGACGTTTGTCGAAGGCCTTTGCGTTGCGATTATCAGGTGAATGCCGGCCGCGCGCGCAAGCTGAGTCAGGCGCGCAATTGCCTGTTCGACCTCCTTTCCGGAAGTCATCATCAAATCCGCGAACTCGTCGACTATGCAGACGATGTACGGAAGCTTTTGCTTGGGAATTTCCACTTCCGCGCCGTCGCCGATGGATTCGTTTTCAACGGCCGCCGCGACGCGCTCCTCCGGAGTCAGCGAAGCCTCCATTTCGTCGGCCTGCGCCTGGGCCTGCCTGTCCTTCATAATCTTGGCATTGAAACCGGCGATGTTGCGAACTTCCGTGCACTTGAAAATCTTGTACCTATGCTCCATCTCCGACACGAGCCACCGCAGAGCCGCCGGCACCTTCTTTATGTCCGTGACTACCGGTATGAGCATGTGCGGAAGCGCGTTGTACCCCTGAAGCTCCACGACTTTCGGATCCACCATTATGAAGCGCAAATCCGCCGGCGTCATTTTGTAAAGCAGCGACACCACTATGGAATTTACGCAAACACTCTTGCCGCTCCCGGTGGTTCCCGCAATCAGAAGGTGCGGCATTCTCGCCAAGTCGACGACGAGCGGCCTGCCTGTCACGTCCTTGCCGAGCGCGATTGGAATTTCCGCAGAGCTCTCGTTCCATTCGCGCGATGCGATGAGGTCGCGCATGCAGACAATCTCCTTGACGCGGTTGGGAACCTCTATGCCGACCGTGCCTTTGCCGGGAATAGGCGCGATTACGCGCACCTTTTCGGCCCTGATGCCAAGAGCGATGTCGTCCTCCAAAACGGCGATCCTGTTTATGCGCACGCCCGGCGCGGGGCGCACTTCGTAGCGCGTGACCACGGGGCCCGGCGACGCCTTGTCAGGAAGAACGCGCGCGCCGAACTGGCCTATCACGTTCACAATTTCCCGCATGCGCGCCTCGTAGTCGTCCCTCTTGTCGGGATCGACCGGCTTGGCCTCAAGCAGGAGGTCGAGGGTGGGAAATATGTAGTCTCCCTTCGCGCTCGGCTGCTTGGCGGCGGAGTATTTTTCCGTCTTTGTGTGCACGACCCTGAATCCGGAACCCCCAAGCTCCCCTCCGTCGGCCTCCGTGTCCGCGCCTTGAGATGCCGGAGATTCGGAACCCCCGCCCCGCCCTCCGCGCCGCGCGCCGGAGCTTGGAGAATTTTCCCCCGTTCCGCCGCCCTTCGCGCCCGCGCCGTCGGAGGAACTTTCCCAATCCGGAATTTCGTCGTCCCCGTCGAATCTTGAAAGCGCCGCGGGAATCGGAGGCGGCGCGGCGTCCTCGTCGTCCTCGGAAAAGTCGAAGCTGTGAGGGGAAGGCGTGACCTCTACGTCTCTTAGGTCAATCGTAAAATCCGAATCGGACATGCCGGAAGCCGGCCCCCGTTCGGCAGCGAACTGAGAGCGCGCCTCTTCCGAATCCTCCGCGGCGGATTCTCCGCCGGGGCTTTCGGCAAAATTCGACTGCGCCGAAACTTTGCCCCCCGCTTCCGTTACGGGCGAAGTTTGAGAAATTTCTTCCCCTTCCGCCGCCGGAAGCTTCTCCGAAACCTTCCCAATCGGCCTGCCGAGAATTTCGTTCTCAATCGTGTCGGGATTGTAAATTTTGCGAATGCGCCGCTCCACGATTTTATTTAGGCAGAATCTGGCCGGAAAGACCGCCGCTTTCGACAGCAGCACAATCGCGCGCCACAACAGGCCCGGCAGTTTACAAAACAGCCTCCACAACTCCGCGACCGCCTCAAACGGACTCTCGACAAACACCGTCACGAGGCACGCAAAATAGAGCGTCCCCACGAGCAGGAGGCTGCCCGCGTTGTCGAAAACCGGAAACAGAAACGCGTCATACGCAAAAGTTCCCAAGCTTCCCCCCGCGCCCGTCGGAAAGAACGGAGTCGGCGTGCCGGCGGGCTGGACAAAAGCCTGCAACACTGCCGCAAGCATCGAGAGAAGAACGAGCCCGCCGAATATCGCCGCAATTCCAAGCTTGCCTACTACGACCGCGCTCCTGCGCCAACACAGCAACCCCACCCATATCATATAGACCGGAATCATCAGCGCGCCGCAGCCTATGCTCACCAACCCCAGAAGCGTGGCGGTAGCGCCGAAGCGGCCGCAGACGTTTCGGCCGGCGCTCTCGGTCGATGAATGCAGGGACTCGAAATAGTCTTTAAAAAACACCTCCTGTCCCGGAGAATACGCCAGCATCGAAAGCGCCAAGAGCGCGCCGGCAAAAATCAGAATCGAACCGACAACCGGACGCCTGCGCCCGACCATTTCGGCCAATTTCTCGACCTTCTTCCTGTTTTTCTTAGCCATTGAAAAAACAACTCCCGAACTCCCGGTTATCCGCCCTTCAGCAGCTCGCGCGCATGCGCGACGGCAGATTCCGAACTTCTGTCGCCCAGCATTCTCGCCAATTCCGAAACGCGCAGGGCGGCGTCGCCGGATATTTCACCGGCGGATATTTTAGTGCTGTCCCTTTTCTGGAATTTTTCAACAAGAAAATGGGCGTCCGCGCGCGCGGCGACCTGCGGCAAATGCGTAATGCAAAAAACCTGATGAGCGCCGGAAAGGCGCGAAAGCTGCCTGCCCACCTCCGCCCCGACCTCTCCGCCGACGTTCGCGTCGACCTCGTCGAACACCAAAACCGGAGTTTCGTCGGCCTCCGCAAGGACGGACTTCAAGGCCAGCATCAGGCGCGCAAGCTCGCCGCTTGAGGCTACCTTCGCAAGCGGTTTCGGAGGCTGGCCCGCGTTTGCCGAAAAGTAAAATTCGCACGAGCTGCCGAAATTTCCCGACGGCTCCGAATCGCGCGAAAGCTCTATTTTAAACTCCGGACGCTTGAAGCCCAGATTCTTCAAAAGCTTTGCGACCTCCCGTTCGGCCCCCTGCGCGGCGCGGCGGCGCAGCGCGAAGATTTTGTCCGCCAACGGCTCCAACTCTCTCAAAATTCCGTCGCGCTCCGCGCGCAGCCTGTCGAGAGACGCCCCGACGTCGGTCTGAAGCTCTATCTTGCGCGCCATCTCGTCCCGCGCGGCGAGAACCGCGGAGGCCGTGGCCCCGTAGCGGCGCGATATTCCCATCCACGCCGACATTCTCGCCCTTACGGACTCAATCTGCGCCGGGCTCATTTCCGACGCCCGCGCGAGCGACTCAAACTCCGAAGATATGTCGTCTATCTCGACCACCGCCGCGGATATGCGCTCCGCCAGCCCCTCCGCCGCCTCAAGCTCGCCCGCCAAATCCGCCGCCAAACGATTGCACGCGCGCAGACGCTCCGCCGCCGAATCCGCCCCCGTCAGAGATTCGACTATCGCCCCGGACTTCTCGGAAATGTCGCTCGCCATCTCGGCAATCTTGTACGACTGCTCCAACTGCGCTATCGAATCTTCGGAAATTTTCATCTCGTCGATTTCGTCGATTCTGGATTGTAGAAATTCCGCCTCCTCCGGCGACAGCCGCTTTGAATGCGACAGTTCCTCCATTTCCGAAAGCGCGCGCTTCAGACGCCCGTAGGCGCGCGCGTACTCGGCAAACGTCTCGGCGCCGCCGCACATGGCGTCCAGCATCTCAAGCTGGCTGCGCGCGGAAAAGAGTTTTTGCGGCTCGCCCGGCCCGTGGAAATCTATCCAAACCTCGCCGAGTTTCGCAAGGACCGACAGCGGAGCGAGCGCGCCGTTTACAAATATGCGCCCCCCCTTGGCCTTTGAGACGGAACGCGAGATTATCAGCGAGCCGTCCTCGCAACGCGGAAGGCCGCAGGCTTCGAGAATCGCGTCGACACGGCGGGCGTCGGAAAAGGAAATCGAGCCTTCCACAACGCAGGCATCGCCGAAATTTCCGACAATTTCCCTTCCGCAGCGGTTGCCGGCCAGCATCGAGAGGGCTCCCAAAATCACGCTCTTGCCGGCTCCCGTCTCTCCGGTCACGCAGATAAAGCCGCTCCCAAAATCCAGGGAGAGCGAATCTATCAAAGCCAAATTCGATATTTTCAAAAAATCCAGCATATGCGGTTTTGATATGACCGTTTTTATCGTGCATATTTTCCGCGCCTTTCCAAGCGCATTTTGCCGTTGCGCGCAAAATGCGCAATTTTGCGCGCCGCGCGGTACCTTTGTTTTTTTCGCCAATATACGCCCCGCGATTCGGAGGGAGCGGTTTCCAAAAAAAGCCGAATAGCGCAAGGCAAAAAAACGGCTTGCGCGCAAATATGGAAGTCCGCAAGAACGTTAATTGCCCAAGATATTTTCATGCGCCGGCTTTTGAGAGAGTCGACAGCGGCGTTTATATATTTTTGGAAATGAAAATATCGCGGCAAATAGGCGGCAAATCCCGGCGCAGTTAAAAAAAGCGCGGCGGATTGGGCGTTTTGTTTAGATTTGAGTTCGAAACTATTCCTTGCGCGCCTCAAATTTCGTTTTCTAAGTTGAAACGGACAAATTATTTTCGCAACCTTTGCGATTGCCATTGTCCGATTAAAAAATCGTCGCGCCAACTAAGGCCGAACAAAAACAAAACCGCCCGATTATCGCATTCGGCGCGACATATTGTGCGCTATACCCGGAGTGGGGGTCGAACCCACACGACCCAAAGGCCGTCAGATTTTGAGTCTGATGCGTCTGCCAATTCCGCCATCCGGGCAATTTTTATAAGTTTTGTAGAAAATCCCGCCATGCGCGCAATGTCAATAAAATTATCGGAATTTGAATGCGCGAATCGGACGGATTAAAAAATTTTTCCTCTACTTTCTCGCGCGGCGCACAAAAGCAACCGTCATAACCCTATTGCAACGGCCGAGGCCTCCAGTTTGTTAAGCTTAAAAAACAACGCCCGCAAAACCGGAAAAATGCGCGCCGTTTAGTCTTTGCAACAATGCGCTAATAAGCAATGCGGCCGCAAAGGAGTGCGCGGACATAGTAAAATCAGACGCGCAAAGTTCGCACGATTTCGCATTATCGGCGAAAAACCGAAAAAAACGGCGGCGTACCCCGAAGGAACCTCAAATTCCCTTTATCTGGAATAAGGAGGTCACCGACATGTTGTTGTGCACATGCGCGATAGCCTTCGCCAACAGGTGCGCTACGGGAAGAACGGTTATGGGATAGTCCTTATAACGCGGCTTCGGAGGGGTTGAATCCGTGACTATGAGCTCGTCCAGCCAGGGTTCGGAGAGCCTGTCGTAGGCCGTATCTGTGAGTATTGCGTGCGTCACCGCGGCGCGCACCGTATTTGCGCCGTTCGACTTGAGAAGCTTGGCGGCGGCCGTGAGAGTTCCCGCGGTTTCGGTCATGTCGTCGACAATCAGAATGTCGCGCCCCTCCACTTCGCCCACAAGGCTGGTCGCCTCGACGACCTCCGCGCTTATGCGCCTCTTGGCGATAAAGCCGAGCGGACAGTCAAAGAGACTCGCGTAGGCCTGCGCGCGCTTGAGCCCGCCGACGTCCGGAGAAAACACCGTCGTGTTGGAGAGATCCTTCTTCTTGAGGTAGTCGAATATTACGGGAGACGCGTAGAGGTGGTCGCAGGGAATGTCGAAAAAGCCCTGTATCTGCGTGGCGTGGAGGTCGAGAGTGAGAATCCTGTTGGCTCCGGAAGCCACGAGAAGATTCGCTATAAGCTTGGCGGTTATCGGCACGCGGGGCTGGTCTTTTCTGTCCTGACGGGCGTATCCGAAGAACGGGAGCACCGCGGTAATGCGCTTTGCGGAGGCCCTGCGGGCGGCGTCTATCATTATCAGCAGCTCCATTACGCTGTCGTTTGTGGGGTTGCACGTGGGCTGGATTATGAACACGTCGTCGCCGCGAATATGGTCGACAATCTTTGCGAAAGTTTCGCTGTCGGGAAACGACTGCACCAATGCGTTGCCCAACGGTATTGACATTTCCTTACAAATTGCGTTTGCGAGTTCGGGGTGGGTTCTTCCCGTGAATATTTTAATATTGTCGAGTTTCATTTCCGGAAGCAGAGTATGAAGTTTTCAAGCTACGCTCCGCCCTTTTTCAGTCAAGATTTTTTTGGCTGCGTTCCGCATTGGAATGCTCGATTTTGCAAAAATGCGGCGAAATTTTAAAAACGCCTCCGCCTCCGGCAATGCGGGATTTGGCGAACGCGCCGAAATAGGATTATTTTTTTGGGTAGGGCGCGCATGTTTTCTTTTTAATCAATCTTTTTTTCCACAAAAATTTTTAATTTCCTCTGCCATATTGCAAAACCCAACGCGTTGTTAATCGTCTCGGAGCCGAAAGACTCGTCATAATCGCGAACGGAAACTTTTATGCTCTTCGGAAAGTCAAATCTGACGATGCTAATCGGCTCTTTGGCGTTGTAAATTTCCCGGCGCGTCAGATACTTAGCCGATTTGAAATCTGCGGCCGTACATGCGCAAACGTCGACTTTGTTTTCGCCGTTTCCGTAAAAATTGGAATATTTTACCCCGTCAATAACAAAGCTGCCGATATTTGAAACCGTCGCGAATCGATAAATAATTTCCGACTTCAGCGTCTCGTCAAGCTTCGCGTTGAGTTCGGAGATTTCGTTCTTCATTGTCTCCTCAAGTTCCCCCGCCGAAAAATCGCGCAGAATTTCAAAGAAATCCCCAAGTTTGCCGCCCCGCGGCGCGTCGTTGCCCTTTGTCGCCCACATCTTCGTGCAAGCATATTTGAGGGCGTCCAACTCTTCCGGGGAAATCGCCGACTCGTATTTTGCCCAACGACCGTCGTTCGCCTCCTTAAATAATCTTATTTTTTCGCCCTTTTGGTATTCTTTGTTCATTTTTTATCATTCTCTTTGCGCACTGATTTTTTTGTTTCCCATTAAGAAGAACCGCCCCTTTCATGGGCGGACGCACCATCAGGACCTATCTTTAAAAAATTATTTTGACGCGCGTTTTGATGGGGCGGTGAAGTATTCGTCCCGTTAAGGCGGGACTCGGAATTTTTTTTAGCCCGCGGCGCAAAATACCCCCTTATTAAGACGGACTCAAAAAACCGCGCATTCGGCAAATGCGCAGCTTTGCAAGCCGCACTGCCCGCCCTTTCCCGCGCGCGATAGGCATGAATGCAAAGCCGCGCAAAAAAATCAAATCCGAAGCCAAGCTAAAAAACGTTCGCAGGAGCTTTCGGCAAAGGCGCGCGCCCCGGCCTGTTTTCTCCCGTATCCCGTCTATTTTGCGAAGGTCTTTTTCTCGATATTTAGGGCTTTTTCCACGTCCTTAAGCCTGTCGAAGAAGTCGGGAAGCTTGTCTATGAGAACTTCGATTTTGTGCGCGTGCATATACGGACGCGGAGGCGTGCCGCGCATATAGGACTTCGGCGGAATGTTCCCGTTGACTCCGCTCTGGCCGCCTATCATGGCGCCGTCGCCTATGTTTATGTGCCCCGCTACCCCCGTCTGGCCGCCCAGCACCGCGTAATTGCCGATCTTCGTGCTTCCGGAAATTCCGACTTGGGAAACCAGAAGCGCGCCCCGCCCGATTTGCACGTTGTGCGCAATCTGGACGAGATTGTCGATCTTCGTTCCGGCTCCCACGCGGGTGGTGTCGAATCGGGCCCTGTCTATGCAGGTGTTTGCGCCTATGTCGACGTCGTCCTCAAGCTCCACGATTCCGACCTGCGGAATGCGCACATGCCTGCCGTCGATAAATTCGTATCCGTATCCGTCCGAACCTATCACGGCGCCGGACTGAAGCCGCACCCTCTTTCCGAGAATGCAGCGGTCCAACACCACGCTGTTGGGCATCAGGACGCAGTCCTCGCCGATTTTCACGCCGCGGCCGACGTAATTGTTGCCGTACAAGACGCACCCTTCCGCGATCTCCGCGCCCTCGCACACGACAACATTCGGCCCGATATAGGAATTGCGGCTGACCTTCGCGTTGCGGTCTATGACGGAGGTCGGGTGTATCGACGAATGGGGTTTCGCATACAGTTCCCTTTCAATCAGCGCGCATATTTTGCCCAGCGCCATGGAGGGATTGTCAACCCGCACGACGGCCGCCCCTTCCGGAAGCTCCCCCTTGTACGAGCGCGGAAGTATCACCGCCGAAGCCTTGGTCGACGGAACTTCGGCCGCGTACTTTTTATTGCCCAAAAAGGTCAGTTCGTTTTTCCCCGCCTTGTCGAGCGCGGCAATGCCGACGATTTCCACGTCGGCCGGCCCCGACACGTCGGGATTGTCAAAGAGTTTGACCAGTTCCGATAGTTTGCATTTCATGGGATTTATTTTTTCGAGTTGTCGTAAGCCACTCTGGAATGGAGCATGTTCATCATCGTAAACGCGAAACTCGCCTTGATTTTGGAAAGCTGCCTTATTGTTATCGGGCACTCGTCCAGCTGGCCGTCGTTCATCTTTGCGCGGACAATCGAGTCTATGAGCTCCTCGATTCCGTGCTGCGTCAGGCGCTTGAGCGAGCGCGACGCGGCCTCGCACGAATCCGCAAGCATTATTATGGCGTTTTCGACGGTCTGGGGCTTGACTCCGTCGTGGCGGTAGGTGCTCTCGTCAACAGTTGTCTCGATCGCCCCAGGCACGGCGTCCTCCGCGCCGGCGCTCTCGGCAAGCTTCAGCGCCTTGTTGTAGAAATAGGCGATAATTGAGGTCCCGTGATGCTGGCTTATCGCGTCTATCACCTGCTTCGGGAGCTTGGACATGCGCGCCAATTCGATTCCCTCCTTGATGTGGCTCTTTATTATTAGCGCGCTCATAGACGGATTCTGCTCGTCGTGCGGGTTTCTGGCGCCGCCCTGATTTTCCGAAAAGAACTCCGGCTTGACGATTTTTCCTATGTCGTGATAGAGCGCGCCTATCCTGCACACCAATGCGTTTACCCCCACGGCCGCCGCCGCCTGCTCGGCCAGATACGACACCATTACGCTGTGGTGGTACGTTCCGGGAGCCTCTATCTGAAGGCGCCTGAGGAGCGGATTGTTGAAGTCGGTAAAGTCGAGCAGCGTGATGTTGGAATACTGGTTGAACACCCTCTCTATTATGGGGAGTAGCCCGACCGATATAAAGCCGGTCAATATTCCCGCAATCAGGGCCATCAGGGCCTGGCGCAAATATATTTCGGCCGGGACTCCGGAAGTCCAGCCTATCGTCAGCGCAAAAAGCGCTATAAAAGCCCCGTATATCGCGCCTCCCAAAACGACGCTCGAACGCGACGACGCCGTGTTGCAAAAGAAAATCGCAAGCAGCGCCGAAACCAAAAACAGCACGAAGAATATGACCCCCTCGCCTATCATCATCGCCGTGAGCGCGGACACCAGCAGCGCCATGACAAACCCCGTGTACGCGCCGAACAGCAAGACTTGAATTATCGGCCCGACCATTATCGGCGTCACATAGGTCAAAATTTGCAAAAAAGTTATTTCCGTATTGAAATAACCCGCGTTGGAAAAGTGTATTATCAGACGCTCAACGCCCAGATTGAGAAGAAGCAGCGTCGAGAAAATCGCTATCGTGCGCGGGCGCCTGTTCTTGTTTGTCTTGCTTATGGTTATGAACAGCGTTGCCGCCATGACCAGCAGGAACGACGCCATGAACTCGATGAAACTGCGCGTTCTGGAGTAGTCGAAATTGTCGCTGCGCTTCGACAGCTCCCTGCGGTAGGCGCGCATCTTTTCCGTGGCAATCGGAGTGTTGGCCGAATTGGAATCGACGAGAGTCTCCCCGCTGAACACGCGCACCAACACGGGCTGGACTTTCATGCGCGCCTCGTCGCGGCGAAGCTTTGTGGTCTCGGCGTCGAAGTCTATGTCGGGGCGAATCTCCTGGTTAAGCGCCCTATATATCGCATACGTCAGCTGCTCGTTGAGGCCGAGAGACTTGACTCTGTCCAAAAACGCCGCGCGCGCGCGCGACTCGTTGCGCGTCTGCGAATTTTGCACGCCCTCGACGTTCGTCAAGCCGCGCGAGGCCGAAAACACCGAGTCTCCGTCCTGATAGACCCCGTCCTTCAAGATGTTCAAAAGGTGGAATTTCGCCTGCCGAAAAATGTTCGTCCGCCTCTTTTGGTCGGTTTGGTCGTATATCGTTCGCACGTCGTCGGGGCTGACGTTCATCAGGCACCGCTGGCGTATGGAGGAGCTCACCATGTCGTAAAAGGCGTTTGAAAGCCTGTCGTCGGCCGATAGGCTGTCGTAGTCCTCCTGCGAATCGTTCAATGTCGAAAGCAGCGCGCGCACCCTGTTGTTTACCGCGTCCACATACCCGGAATTTATCTTGTATATGGGGGCGACGCGCTCGGCCAGCTGGTCGCGCTTGGACTGCGTGAGGGAGTCGCTTACAAACGAAAAGTCGAACGGCGATATAATGTTTACCCTGGCGGCCTTGTTCGGCAACAGATGCGGAACGATGACCGGCTTGTACGCAAAGCACACCATGTACACCAAAAACGACATGGCCAGCACCACCAGCGCAATGACCGGATACCTGTACCGCCTGAATTTGGACCTCCCGGCCGACGGCTCTATCTTGCGCTTGATTATGTCGGCGCGATACTTCTTTATGTTTGACAGAACCCTCATTGTTCGAGACTCGCCTTGTAGGCGTTTACAATCTTCGTGACGAGCGGGTGGCGCACCACGTCGTCGGCTTCAAAGAAGAAAATCTTTATTCCGTCTATGCCGCCAAGAATTTCGACCGCGCCCTTCAGCCCCGACTTCTTGTGCCGCGGCAGGTCTATTTGCGTTATGTCGCCGGTGACTATCATTCTTGAGCCCTCTCCGAGGCGCGTCAAAAACATCATCATTTGCTCCATAGTGGTGTTCTGCGCCTCGTCGAGAATTATAAACGCGTTTGAGAGCGTCCGCCCGCGCATGTATGCCAACGGGGCTATCTCTATGACTTTGCGCTCCATGAGGCGCGCCGTGTCCTCCGGGCCTATCATGTCGTACATTGCGTCGTAGAGGGGGCGCAGGTACGGCAGGAGCTTCTCCTGCAAATCTCCGGGCAGAAAGCCCAGGGCCTCGCCGGCCTCGACAGCCGGGCGCGTAAGAATCACCTTTTCGACCGCCTTGTCCTGAAGCGACTTCATTGCCGCGGCCACCGCCAAGTAGGTCTTTCCCGTGCCGGCCGGCCCCACCCCGAACACAATGTCGTTTTCGGAGATCGCCCGCAAGTAGCGCTTCTGATTGATGTTTTTCGGCACAATGCTCTTGCGCTTCAAATTCATCACGATGGGATTTTCAAACACCCGGATTATGTCCGACAATTTTCCGGACGCCGCGCGCTCCACCATACTGCGGAAATCCGAATTGCCTATCTTCATTCCCTGTTTTCTCGCCGCGGCCATGGTCTCGAAAAACTTCGATGCCGCCTCCACTTTTTCCGCGTCGCCCTCGAACCTTATCCACGCGTCGCGCGTGACAATCTTGACGCCGAACTTTTCCTGGGCGAGCTCTATGTTGTCGGGACGGCCGCAATAGGTGTCGGCAAGTTGCGCCGCATTGTCGAAGTTTATAGTGTTGTCCATATTTTACGTTCCGGATTTTTTTGAGCGGACGCGGCGCGCGCGTTTGGCCGCTTTTTTTGCGGGAGCCTTAAGAATCCCCGAAAAGCGCGCAAGGCGTCTCCAAAGTTCGTCCATAGCCTCCGGAAGCACGCGAGTGTCGGATATTACGGGCATGAAATTCGTGTCGCCGTCCCAGCGCGGAACGACGTGGCAATGGAGGTGCTGCGGAATCCCCGCGCCCGCCTTTGAACCCAGGTTGAAGCCGATATTGAATCCGTCCGGCTTCATTGCGCGGGCAAGTATTGACTTCGCCCTGATTACGGCGTCGAAAAACTCCCTGCGCTCCGCAGGCCCAAGCTTTTCAATGTCCCCGACTTCGCGCTTGGGAAGCACCAGCAAATGCCCGCAGTTGTACGGAAATTTATTCATCACTATAAAGCAGGTGCGGCCCTTCCAGAGAATGCGGTACTTTGCGTAATCTCTCGACTTGGCCATTTCCGCAAAGGGGTTTCCGCCGCTTTTGCCGGAGTCGTCCCTCGGTTTGGGGGCTTCGACATAGGCCATGCGCCAATATGAATGAAGTCTCTGCATATTTAATTTACTCTTTCATTCAACCACAGCGCCCCCTTTTTTTCAAGCATTTAAAAATTCCGCGGCTTCCGCGCCGAACGGGGATTGGAAAGAGCGGCGGCGGCGTAAAAATTAGGCATCTGACGGACTTGCCGTAAAATTCTTTGGCCCCGCGCGTCGGCGCGTAAAAATGCCCACACGGCCCCAGACTCCGTTCCCAAGAAACGGGTGCAGCGCACGTTTGGGAATCGGCATTTTTATGCCGGCAATTCGCCTTTGGTCGACAACTTACCGGATTTGGAAAAATCCGCCGAAACCTCATGCGCCTTTGCGCCCGCCTTCCGAAATGTCGCCGCAGCAGCGGCGGTCGGTCGGATTTCGTCTCCGACATTACAAACCTCTCCGGCAAATTCCGCGTCCGCCGGAAAAGCGGACGCCTTTGCAAAAAAACACGCCTTTCGAACAAAAAAGCTTGCGGCGCGTCAGGCAAAATTCAATTTTGCAAAAACCAGCACGGGAGAGATCGGATTCGACCAGTCGGCCGACATCTCATATTCGAATCCGCCGCGCGTAAAGAAATCCCGAACCGCGCAAAATTCCTCCTCGCCGCCCGCATGTCCGCGGTAGCACAAGACGCTCACAATGCACCCTGCCGGATCGCATATGCGCCCGACCGCCTCCAGAGCCGCTACAGTCCCTGACGCGGACGTGACCACCGACTTGTCGGAAGTCGGAAGCCAGCCGAGATTGAAAAACGCCGCCCCGATTTTTCCGCGCGCGCGCTCCGGAAGCAGCGTCTCCATATCGGCGTGCGAAGCCCGAAAAAATTTCGCGCGCGCCCCGGCGGCGGAAAAACTATCCGTCGAGACGGCGAGCCCCTTCGACTCGAAAAGCCTCCTGCTCTCCTCAATGGCGCGCGCCTGAACGTCGAATCCGAAAAGTTCCCCGTCCCCGTCAAGCAGTGACATCGCAAAGAGCGCGTCGCGCCCACGTCCCAGCGTCGCGTCGACGGCAAAGCGGAGCTTCCGCCCCCCCAACGCCTCCGCAAGCTTAATGTGCGACAACTCGGTAAAATTCATAATTGCAATTCCGCGCGATTGAAAAACCGGCCCTAAAACGCCGCATTAATAAGTCCAAATCTCCGCCCCCTCGCAGTCTCCGCGCCGACAGATCCGAAAAAGCGCAAGCCGTCCGACATATTCCAAATCGCGCCTAAAACATCGAACGCCGAATGCGAAATGCCGTAAGGCTTCCCGCCTCTCCGTCCCGAACGGCGACGCCGACGCAATCTCCGCCCGAACGCGCCGCGGCGCACAAAGCGGACATGGCATTCCGCGCCCCGAAATATCCTTCTGAAAAATCCGCCTTCAAATTAACGCTCCGCACGATTGCGCGCCCAAGCCTCCGCGCCCGACAAAAAAGCCCGTCGGCAAATTCCATAAAAAACAGCATTTTTTTTCAAACATGAAATGGCGGCAAAAAAATCCGATTATCCGAACGCGCGCGCCGCGCGGCTTTCAAGAGTCGAAACGCCTTGGCAAAAAACGCCGCCGCGCAACCGCATACTCCCTCGGCGGAAAACGCCGCAACGCCGATTCCCGCAGACCTGCGCCAATTCCCGCAAACCCCGCAAAGCGAACGCACAAAACGCGCTGAAAGTGCGACTTTGTACAGTTTTTTCGGAATCGGCTTCAGGCCAGCCCGCGCTCGGTCTGCCCGCGCGCAAAATCCAAAATCATTTTTATTACGCGGGATTGCGAACTGTCGCGCGCGGCCAGCTCCTCGATTGCGCACGGGCGGGAAAGCCTGCGCTTGTACAGCAACTTGAACGCGCTGTAAACCATGTCTATCTCGTCCGACGTAAATCCGTTGCGCTGCATGTTGATTTTGTTTATCGCGCAAATTTCGGCCGGAGAGCCGTCCGCCATAAAAAACGGAAGAAGGTCTTTGACCAACTTGGAACTCGCGCTCAACATGGAATACGCCCCGATTCGGCAAAACTGGTGCGCGCCGCTGCCCCATCCGATTACGGCGTTGTCCTCGACAACCACGTGCCCTCCGAGCGCCGCATGCGAGCTCATTACCACGTTGTTTCCGACGGTGCAATCGTGCGCTATGTGACTGTAAGCCAATATGTTGTTGTTGTCGCCTATCACGGTAAAATCTCCGTCTCCGGTGGCCAGATGCGCCGTGGTGTATTCCCGAAACACATTGCCGTCGCCTATCTTCAAGCCGGCCCGTCCGCCCTTGTATTTTAGGTCGTGCGTCATTCCGCCTATGAACGCGTAGGGGAAAATGCGGTTGTTGCGCCCTATGAACGAATATCCGTCCACAGTCGCGTGATGGGCGACTACCGTTCCCGAACCTATGCGCACTTGGGAACCGATGTAGGCGTACGCGCCGACTTCGACGTTTTCGTCGAGCTGCGCGCCTTTTTCTATGATGGCCGTGGGGTGTATCTTTGACATGTCGAACTTAAATTGCCGCGCCTGGGGCTTCGGAGAAAAAGCGGGAAAGCCCCCTACGGAGCCTCCGTCGCGTTCAATACGGTAAACATGAGATCCGCGCTTGACACCACCTTGCCGTCGACCATGCACTCCGCGCTTGCGCACGCGATTTTGTCGCCGCGCGACTTCGTGATTTTGACGGATATCTCAAGCTGGTCGCCGGGCTTTACCGCCCTGCGGAACTTGACTTTGTCGGCGCTCATGAAGAAGGCGAGTTTGTCCTCTCCGTCGATGTGGCGGAGCATGAGTATTCCCGCCGCCTGCGCCATGGCCTCAAGCTGAAGAACTCCGGGCATGACGGGATTCCCCGGAAAGTGCCCCTGAAAAAACGGCTCGTTTATCGTGACGTTTTTTATGGCCGTCAGCTCCATATCTCCGCGCGACTCCGTCACCCTGTCTATCAGCACAAACGGATAGCGGTGCGGCAAAAGCTCCAAGATTCTGCGCGTGTCCAGGGCCGCCTCCGTAAAAATCTTGGGCTTTTTCGACGACGCCGGCTTTGCGGGCGGCGCGGACTTCAGACGCTCCATCTGCTCGTAAATTTTCATCGTCAGCTTGGCGTTTAACGCATGTCCGGGACGCACCGCCACTATGTGCGCCTTCAGCGGAAGGCCCAGCAGGGCGATATCGCCGACTATGTCGAGAATCTTGTGCCGCACAAACTCGTCCTGATAGCGCAGGGGCTCCTTCGATATTATTTTGTCCCCCTTGATGACTATCGCGCTGTCGAGACTGCCGCCCTGAATTTTTCCGAGCTTTAAAAGCTCCTCTATGTCCTCGTAAATCGTGAATGTGCGCGCCGGGGCCACGCCCGCCTGGTACGATTCCGGATCTATGTCCATCGACAGGTGCTGCGTATGAATACCCCTGTCGTCGGCCGAGGTGCAGGTGATTTTCAGCCCGTCGTACGGAAGCGCGATTATCGAGCGGTTCCCCTCGGAAACGGAAACGGGCTCGCGCAGTTCAAAGAAGCTGCGCTCCGCCGACTGCTCGACCGGCTCGCACTCCTGAATCAAATTCACAAACAGCTTTGACGACCCGTCCAGAATCGGCGGCTCCGCGGCATTCATTTCGACTATGCAGTTGTCCACCCCCATGCCCGAAAGCGCGCTGAGAACGTGCTCGATCGTATGCAGCTGCGTGTGTCCGGATTTCACCCCCGTGCTGCGGACGAGATCGTTTACCAAACTTATGTGGGGCTTTACTTCGGGATTGCCGAATATGTCCCTCCTCCTGAACACGATGCCGGTATTTTCCGGCGCCGGCTTCAGCGTCATCGTCACTTGCGCGGCCGAGTGCAAAGCCGTTCCGTTTATGCTTCCTTCTCTAAGTATGGTACGCTGTTTCATCTTTGTGATAATCCCGCGGATTAAATATTATCGCGTCGAATACGTAAAGCTTTTAATTTTTCATATCCGCTAAAAAAAACGGCCGGCCCCCAATGGAAGTCCGGCGCGAACTGCCGCTTAAGCGGCCTTTTTAATGCCGCCCTTTTGCCGGCGCGCAACTTAGGGGTTCGCAGGATTCAGCGAAAGCCTCTCCCGAAAGGCCGCTCTGCCGCTTAGCCGGACCCCGTCGCGCGCCACAATGCGCACTCCCTCCAAAGCTCCCCGCAAATTTGCTTAAAAAAACGCGTCAAATTCCGACGAAAAGCCAACGAGCGGCAAAAGCCGTCTCGCGCGAACTTTCATGTATTCCGCATTCCGTAGTCTTCATGCGGCATGCTGAAGCTCCGCGCGCTTTGATGCGGGTTTTGCGCCGCTGTGGGTGCGGTTCGACAGGTGGCGATCCATAGATTCCGCAAAAGCGATGCGGCGTTCCTTCCCCCCTCAAAAAAATTGCCGCCCCAGACCGCTTCGAGAAGGCCCGCATAATCGCAATCCGCACAGCCGGCTTTGGGAGTCGACTTCGCTCAATTTGACACCCTCCTCGCGCCGCAAAAAAAGATCGCGCAGGTTGGGCGAAATTTCCGAAAAACGCTTGAACCGGCCGCAATCGCCGCAAATAATTCCGATCTCTTGCGCAAAAATGCGCTTCCGATAAAACGCAGCGCGCGCTCCGCGCGAAAAAAACGCTATCGACAGACATCATGGGAAAAACCGGGAAAAAAAAGACCGCGATATACATGCTCATAGACGCGCTTGGCTGGAAAGCCGCCGAGAGCTGCGCATTTATGCGCTCCCGCCTTGCCTGCCGCCAAGAAGTGGAAACGCGACTTGGAGATCTGCACGCCGCCGCCGCCGCAATATCTTCCGGTCAGCCGCCCGCAAGGCACGGCCGCTTTTCGTTTTTCTACTATTCCCCCGAAACCTCCCCGTTCGCCGCGTTCAAATACATGAAGTTCGCCTTTGGAGCCGGACTGTACCCGAAGTGCCTTACGAACAGAAAATGGTTTAGGAAGCGAATCTCAAAAGCCGCCGTAAAATTTTCCGGCGACCCCGACGGCTTCAAAATTTTTTCCATGCCGTACCACAGGCTCCCGTTTTTCGACTATTGCGAAAAGTCCGATCCCTTCGCCGAAAACGGCCTTGCGCCGCTGGAAAATCTGGGCGGCATTCTCAAGAAGAGCGGACTAAAATTTTTCCTGTCCGCCGCCCGGAAAAGCGACGGGCAAAATCTGCGCGGCGCGCTCGAATCCGCGAGGGCCGGCGCGGATTTTGAATTTGTGCATAACCGCGGATTCGCGGACTTTCTCACGGAGAACATTTCCGGCGAATCCGCAGCGGCCGCCGCGCTGAAAGAATTGGAATCGCAGGCCGAATCCCTCATCGGGGCCGTCGAAGAGGCGGGGCGCGAATGCGAATTTACAGTCATATCGACATGCGGCGCGCAAAAATGCGAAAAGTCGGCCGACCTCGCAAAAGCGGTAAATTCGCTCGGCCTGAAGTTCGGGCGCGACTACGCGGCGGTTTTCGAGCCGTCGATGGCGCGCTTTTGGTATTTTTCTGAAAGGGCGAAAGCCGCAATTCGCGCCGCGCTCTCCGCGCCGAATGCGCCGGGCGAATTTCTCCGCGCCGAAAATCTCGCCGAGTTCGGAGCGGATTTTCCGGACAAAAAATTCGGCGACGACATCTACATGTGCCGCGCCGGCGTCCGTATATTCCCTTCCGACATGCAGGCCGATTCGCGCGCTGAAACGCCGTGTCTAAACCCGAATAGCAAAGACTCGCGCGCGTGTTTTCTGTCCAATAAAATCCCCCCATTCGCCCCACGCAAAATCGACGATTTTTTTGCCCTTATGAAGGCCGACATCGAGAGGCTTAAAAAACAATCCGGCTCTTGCGAATAAAATCCGCGCACGCAAAATCTGCGCACGCCGCGCACGCGCCTTTGCCGCAAACTTTCCGGGCGAAAAATTCGGCGGCGGCATTCCCATTTCCCGCGCGAATATCTGGATATTTGTGCCCGCATCGCGCCCGCGCCGCATATCCCCCTTCGCTACTCTTCGCCGCCCTTCGCGGACGTTTGCCGACGCGCTGCAAGAAGCGCAAATTTGCCGCATAAAAAAACTTTGGAAAGAGGCGAATATTTTTTAAACTTTTACTTCGGCGGCAAAAAACGGGGCGCAACAAGAATATTGCAATGCCTTGCATCGGGCGAATCCAAAACGCCAAACCGCGCCTAAAAGCTCTCAAATTCCGAACTGCTCCGCAATGCGGCGCGCGAAAGCCGCTCAAAGAAGGAATCAATTACTCCCGCCCGCCGTTTCTTAATTCTTATTGGGGAGGCAAGGAAGAGCTTTTTCAAAAGCAGCTTAAATCGCTTTTAAGATATGGGATTTCCCCGTCAGTCAAACGGGCCGCTTCGGGAGAATTTCCGCCCCGCGAACGCCGTCGTTAAACCTTATGTCGACGCGCTCTCCCTCCTTTAGGCGCGAGCCCCGCGCGACGGGCCGTCCCGAACGATCCAGCACCAATGCGAAGCCGCGCCTTAGCGTCTTCTCAACGCCGAGAAGCTCCAAGCGTTTCGCATATCCGTCAAGCCGCTGTTTCAAAAGGGCGATTCTGCCGCCGGGAACCGCCGCCGCAAGCCTTCCGCGCAGGGCCTCAAGCGCAAGCTTCATGTTGGAAATTCCGGAGGCGGCAAGAGAATCCAGACGCGACGCGATTTCGTCGAGGCGCAAATTCTCCGAACGTATTTTTCCCTCCGGCGAATTAAGGCGCAAAAACTCTCCGAGCGAATCCAAACGCCCGCGCAGCTCGTCGAGCCTGGCGCGCACTATTTCCCCGGCCCTGTCGCGAGCCTCCTGCGCGCGCGCGGCGCAGTCCAAATAGGACGACGATATAAGCTCGGCCGCAGCGCTTGGAGTTTCCGCCCTCAAATCCGCCGCGAAGTCCGACAGCGAAAAGTCTATTTCGTGTCCGACCGCGGAAATTATCGGCGTGCGCGCCCCCGCAACCGCGCGCGCAACAATTTCCTCGCTGAAGGCGAACAGGTCCTCAAAGCTTCCGCCGCCGCGCATTACCACAATCGCGTCGAAGCCCGATCCGTCGGGAAAAATGAAGTCGTCGGCAAACTTGACTTGCGCCGCGATCTCCGCGGCGGCCTCGGCTCCCTGGACTTTGGCGGGCAGAACGTACACGCTTCCGCGCCAGCCCCTGCGCTCCAAAATCCGCAGAAAGTCGCGCACGGCCGCCCCGACGGGCGACGTCACCGCGGCGATTTTGCGCACGAGCGGCGGAATGGGAATCTTGCGCGACGAATCGAAAAGCCCCTCCTCCGACAGGCGTTTTTTAAGCTCCTCGAAGCGGCGCGCCAAATCCCCAACGCCGTCGCTCATCATGCATTTCACCACGAGCTGGTACGTCCCGCGAACTTCGTAGAGCGAGATCTCTCCGAACAGCAAAACCTTCATTCCGTCCCTGAGCTTAAACGGCGCGGCGGACGCGTATCCCTTGAAGAGAACCGCCGAAATCGACGCGTCCGCGTCCTTCAGGGTAAAATAGGTGTGACCGCTCCCGTAGAGCCGGACGTTCGAGACTTCGCCGCGCAGCCAGAGTTCGGGTATGCGGGTATTTATAAGCATTTTGAAGCGCCGCGAAAATTCTCCGACGCTCAAAATTTCGTCGCTGGCTTTCAAAAAATCCATGCCGTCACTCCTCTGCGCGACCGTCTTCGCCGCGTCCGATTTTCCCCGCGCGCGACGCGCCGTCCGCGGTACCCGCGGCGCGCCCCGCCCTGCCCGAGGCCTTCAGCTTATATCCGTACGCCTTTTTAAGCATCGCCGCCACGACGCCCAAAACTACGAGCACGCTCACGCCGAGAAAAATTTTCGACATTCCCCCCTCGAAAATCCCATCGCCCAAATACACGTAGGCGGCAATCTGGACGAATTGAACCGCTATGGACACGAGCATGTACCTGTCGAAGGGAATGTCCGCCAAGCCCAAAACGTAGTTTTGCACCACCAGCGGATTTCCGGGAATCATGCGCATCAAAAAGGTAAATTCGTACTGCTCGTAGCGCGGAACTTCGGGAACGCAAACCCCGCGAGCGGCAAGCTTGGAGCGCAAAAACCTCCCGAATCTTCTGGCCAAAAAATACGAGAACGCCATATTCGCCAAAACCCCCGCGTAGCAGTAGGCCAAAGCCACCATAAACGTCGAGCTGTCAACCGCGCGCGCGCTCGCCAGAAAATACACCGGAGTGACGGGAAGAAAGAACAGCGGAAGCAGAAATGTCCCGAACGCGTAGACGAACATCGGGAAGTCGTTTATCTGGGAAATGTTGGCGCGCAAATACTCCCCGGCGCGCTTGAGCATTAGAGATATGTCGTCGCCCCAAATGAAGAACGACCACAGGCAAAACATAAAGACGGCGACCGCAGCCAACGCCACTATTTTCACCTTGTATTTAAAAAGTATTCTTATCATTTTACTTCGTCCAGAATTCGTCAAGCCCGGCAATCAGATGGCGCAGCTTGACTATGTTGGCGCGAATGTCGCACTCCGGGGAAAAGTCGGTGACGAGCTTTACGACCTCGATGTCCTTTGAAAGCAAACGCGCCGCCGAAACGAGGGAATAGGCCTCCATGTCGACAATGTCGCCGAATTTCGACGCGCGTTCTCTTGCGCTCCCGGAGACGGCCGGGCGCGCGGAGCTTGCCAGCGCCGCCCCGCCGCCGGGAAGCTCGAAAACCTCGCCGTCGAAAGGCTCGACGCACGCGACGCGGCCCGCGCGCAAAATGTCGCCGAGAGAAAATTTGCCGGACACGTCGCCCGCGGCTCCTATGTTCGCCGAATCCCCGAACTCCAAAGCGCGCGCGGCCCAGCAATATGCGAGAGCCGCGTTGACGAGCCCGATTCCGCTTATTACAAGCCATGCGCTCCCGTTGGAATACGCGCGAAACGGCGACGCGCGCCGGAGTTGAAAGCCGAACTTTTCAATCGCGCTCTCGACCTCGCTTTCGGTCGCGGCAAATATGCACCTCAGCATTTTTCCAGGCATGATATCACTTTCTCCCGTATGCCGGCAATGCTTTTTGAATATTCGTTCACAAACGCATAGACGTGCTTTTTCAGGACCGAATCCTCAAGATATTGCGCATGCATTTTGACGAACGGAAATGTTTTGTCCGGATCGGCGAATGCCGCGGCGATGCTCTCGCGGATCTTTTCTTCAAGTTCGGCCTTCCGCGCGGCGAAATCCCGGCGGACGCAAATGCAGCCGAGCGGGACGGGAAGCCCGGTCTTTCGGGTCCAGTGCGCACCCAAGTCCTCGACCAGCTCCAATCCCTGCGAGCGGAACACAAAGCGACCCTCGTGTATGAGGACGCCGAAGTCGGCCTCACCCGCCAAAATCGCGCCGGTTATTCCGCGGAACATCATGGGGCGCAAATCCAGCTGACCGCCCGCGTAAAATTTAACAAGGAGAGCTGCCGTGGTGTTCAGCCCTGGAACTATCACGCGCCGCGACGCGTCAAACGGCATTCCCGCACGGCCGACCAAAACCGGCCCCGCCGCCATTCCCATAGCCGCGCCCGCGTCCAGAAGCTCGTACTTGTCGCGCAATTTCAAGTATGCCGCAAACGACAGCTTCGTGACGGGATACTCGCCCCTCTCGGCCTTCAGATTGAGCGTCTCGATATCCTCGAAGACAAACGACAGCCCGGACTTAATCTCGCCCTCGATCAGCGCGCGGTACGAGAATGTGTCGTTCGGGCACGGCGTGATTGCAAACTTCATCTTTTTTCCCCTTCGGCGACCGTCTCGTAGAGGCCGTCGCGCTCGCGCGGAACGCGGCCTGCGGCGGATATGACGCGGCGCATCTGCGCGGCGGTCGCGCGGTTGTCGATTCCGGCGGCGCGCACGACCATCTCGTCCATCAGCACCCCGCCCAGATCGTTGGAGCCGAAATTCAGGACAATCTCGGCAATCTTTAGCCCCTCGGTCAGCCAGCCCGACTGCACGTACTTTATGTTGTCCAAATATATTCTCGCCAGCGCGACCGTCCTGAGAAATTCCACCGCGCCCGCCCTGCGCACCAAGCCCTCAATCCGCGTGTTCTCCGGCGCGACGGGCCACGCAATGAAGGCCTTGAACACTCCCGTCTCGTCCTGCACCCTGCGCACGGTTTCGAGGTGCTCCACGCGCTGGCGGAAGGTCTCCCCCATTCCGAACGTCATCGTGGCCGACGAAGTCATCGAATTTTCCGCCAGCGCGCGCATGACTTCAATCCATTCCTCCACCGTGCATTTTCCCGCGCACAGCCTGCGGCGAACTTCCGGCACAAGCAAATCGGCCGCGCCCGGAATCGAGTCGGCCCCCGCCCCCTTCAGGCGTCGAACGCACTCGCGCACGCCGATTCCCGCCCCGCGCGCAAACCAAACGACCTCGGAGGGCGAAAACACATGCAGCCACAGCGACGGAAACGCCGACTTAATGCGCCCCAAAAGGCTTTCCGCCCATTCGAGGCCGAAGGCCGAATCCAGCCCGCCCTGCAACATAATCTGCCTGGCCCCCTTGGAGGCGGCGTCCGCGCACAGCGACAAAATCTCGCCGTCCGACATTCTGAACGCCGGCACCTTTCCCGCCCGCGCGTGGTACGCGCAAAACGGGCACTGCGCCGCGCACACGTTGGAGTAGTTTATCATTCTGTTGACGACGTACCCAACTTCGTCCGTCGGATCCACGGCCCGGCGGCGCGCGTCGGCAAGCTCTGCGAGGCGGAACAAATCCGCCCCCTCCAGCTCCATGGCCGCCGCAAAATCGGCGCGCTCGCCCGACATCAGGGCTTCAAAGGTCTGCGTTCTCATCTACGTACCTGATTGTCCGCGCGAACGTGTCCGCGGGAAATTTGTATTTCAAGGCGCCGTAATATCGGCTCAGCAGAGCGTCGGATATTTCCCGCCCGGCGGATTTCTTAAACAAACTCTTCGCCCTCGGAAAATATTTTTCCGGATCCGCGCGGAAGGCCGACAGGGACGAATCGAAATAGTCCGACAAAACCCGAGAGAGTTCCGCAAACATGCCGCGCCTCACGACAATCACGGCGTAAATCATTGGAACGGGCGCAAAGCTTTTCCACATTTCGCCGAGGTCGTATTGGTAAGGATAAGCCCGCGACTCATCGGACTCGAGAAAAGCGAGGGCGCCGTCGCCTATCAGAAAAACGGCGTCCGCCCCGCGGGCGTCGGGAACGCGGTTTTTAAAAAAATCGAAGCCGTACTTTTTCGCGCAGATGTGGGCGAACGCCCTCGTGGACGTCCCGCTCTCGTCAGTTATGAATATCTTTCCGCCGTCCAGCCTCTCCAATGGGATTTTTGAAAAAAGCTTTACGGAATAGATTTCGCCGTCGCCCCCGATGCAGAAATCCGGAAGCAGCGCGTATTCGCGCGCCACTTGCGGAACATACCGCCAGCGGGAAATTACCGCCGCGTCAAACCGCCCCGACATCGCCGCGGCGTTCATGGACGCCGGTATGCCCTCCTCAAGCTCAAACTGCGCCGGAAGGTCTAGCGCAAACAGCGGCAGGGCGTTTATGTATGAAACTTTGCCGAACTTATACATAGTTTGAATTTACCTTTACCGGCTTGAATCCGGCGTCCTCTATCGACGCGCGCATAAAGGCCTCCGTCCTGTCGGAGCGCGGGGCGCCGGCGGAGGTAGCGACCTCCTCCACCCAGTGCGTGCCCCCGATATCGTCGGCGCCGAAATTCAGCAGAACCTGCGCGAGCCTGTCCCCAAAATGGGTTATGGGAATCCTGATGTGCGGAAAGTTGTCCAGCATCAGCCGCGCCACGGCCACTATTTTCAGATCGTAAACCCCGGACGAATGCGCGGGTATCTCGCTCTTGCCTCTGCGGAACGGCAACGGCACAAACGCCTTGAAGCCCCCCGTCTCGTCCTGAAGCGCGCGCAGGCGCGCCAAATGCTCCACGACCGACTCCGGTGTCTCGATATGCCCGTACAGCATCGTCGCGTTCGTCTTCAATCCGCGCGTGTGCGCCGCGCGCATCGCCGACAGCCACTCGTCGGCCGAAAGTTTGTTCGGCGATATTTTCCTGCGGACGGACTCGTCAAAAATCTCCGCCCCCCCGCCGGGAAGCGCGTTCACTCCCGCCTCAATAAGGAGGTCGAACACCTCCTCCAGCGGCTTGCCGGAAACCCGCGACATCAAAGCGCACTCCGAAACCGTGAACGCAACCACGTTTATATCGGGATCCGCGCGCTTCACCGCGCGCACGAAATCCAAATAATACTCCAGCGGAAGCTTTGAGTAAATTCCGCCTATTATGTGTATCTCGCGCGCGCCGGCGGCGGACAATTTCTTCGCGCGCTCGAACGCGTCGTCGGGCGACAGTAGGTATGCGCCGTCCCCGCCCTCCCTGCGCGAAAACGAACATATCGGGCAGGCCGCCTCGCATATATTGGAATATGTAATTGCGGCGTTGACCGCGTAATAGGCCTTGTCGGCATGGAGATTCCTGCGGAAGGCGTCGGCCAGTTCTCCGACCCGCATCGGAGTGGCGCTTTTGAGAAATTCTAACGCGTCGCGCTCGGCGAGTCGCGCGCCGCCGACGCTCTGTTGACAGTTTTGCATTCCATAAAAAAATGCACTTCGTCGAACCTTTGTCAACCGTCTTTGTCCGCCCGTCTTTGCCTTCCTTCCCAAGAGCGAAATGCTCCGCGCCGCCTTCCGGAACCTTTGAATTTCCCGCCACCTCTTTCATACGTCCGGCATGCGCCGACGCGCCCGGCGCGCGATTCGGACGGCCGCAGACACCCCTTTAAGCATTCGCCTTTAACACTCCCCTTTTAAAGCGCTCCCTTTTAAAAATCTTTAAGCCAAACTTGCAAGAAACGGCGGAGGACGCGCAAATGTGCAAACGCGCAAAAAATCGGTGCGATAAAAAAGCGGTTAAAAAGCTGCCGATTTTACCCAAAATGTTTGAGGAGTCGCCAAAATCCGCTAAAGCCCGTCGGAAGCCGCCGAAATTATTTTTATAATTATTTGGGTAAGGCAATGGCGTATTCCTCAAAGAAGGTTGACATTTCGTTTCTTATATTTAAAAAATTAATTTATCGAATGCCGAAATATAATCTACAACCATTCATCGCAAAAAAAATGAAATTGCACATCTCGACCAACGCGCTCGCCGCCGCGGCTTTCCTGTCGGCCGCCCCGCTTTTCCTCGCCGCCGAAACCTACTATTTCGACACCAACACTCTGAGCTCCTTGGGATACTCTTCCGACATTATGTTCAGCCAATCCCTCTCCATTGAAAACGGCGGCTCCACCGTCTATCTTTGGTACACCAAGAGCGAAGACGGCGCAAAGACATACCTTACGGAACTGCCGAACCTCTCGGAGACGGGCTCGCAGGGAAATCCCCTGCACTCCATATCGTTCGGGGAATCGCAGGCCGGATTTTCGCGCACCTTATTTTTTGATACCGACATAAACGTCGCCAGAATCGACAACTACGCCACGAATTTCGTGCCCAAAATGCAAAG
Source organism: Verrucomicrobiota bacterium (assembly GCA_003343565.1). Lineage (GTDB taxonomy): Bacteria > Verrucomicrobiota > Verrucomicrobiia > Opitutales > Intestinicryptomonadaceae > Merdousia. The sequence continues at coordinate 50,698 of QALA01000079.1, forward strand.
CGAAGAATACTCGGCATCCGTCGGCACGATTTCCGGCCATTCGTATTACACGGGATTCTACGGAAACGCCACAAACCTCGTCGTCGGGGACATAGACAACGCTTCAGGCTGCGTCACCGTTCTCGGAGATACGAGCAGGCCCCTAAAAAGCCTGCGCGTGACCGGAACGTGGAATATTATGTCAAACGGGGGCGGCGCAAGGTCGTGCCTCTACGTGACGGATACGGAAAACCACGGCATAGACAATCCGGACGCCGTAATAAACAGGGTGTACGCGTCGACTTCAAAACAGTCCGATGCCCTGTTGTCCTACGGAATATGTTATACGAGTCTGACCGCGGCTATAAATGCGGACTCGTACACATGGTTCAACTCGTTTGAGGGAACGGCGGGGATAGTCGTTTCGGGTTCGGAATCCTCGACGGGAACGCTGACTGCAGTGTTTACAAACTCCATTTCCGCGTCGTCCAACGGTTCGCTGTGGGAGGGAGACAGGACCTTTAACCGCAACGAAAACGGCGGAGGCAAACTCGCCTTGGTTATGAGAAGCTCGACGCAAACGGAAACGGGCGAATACGTATATTTAAACAATACGCAGACATTCGGCGGCGACTACATGGGATTTAGCGGCGGAGTGGATATGATAAGCGGCGGGCTTTTCCTCAACTACTCCGCAACCGGAGCCGATCGCACGCACGGAAATCTTAAACTGCGGAAGGCCGAAGGGGCTCAGGCCGCGGTATTCGGCAACAGCGCGGCGGAAGTCGGCGGAACATTCGTATTTACGGATCTCGAAGTCTCCGACGGCGGAGGCTCCATACGCGTCCGCCTGGATTTGAACGACAACCTCGACCTGATTTTCGACTCCATTTCCCTCACGGGCGCCGCCGCCGGCAGCGGAGAGGTGAAAATATCGTTTGCCAATGCGCTCGGACAAAGCCCGGAGGACTATCTGGCGTTTCTCATAGCCGAAAGCGCGCAGGAGGGCATAAAAGTCATATCTTGGGCGCAGGCCGCCAGCTCCGACATCATATTTACTACAGACGACGAATACGCAACGATAATGCACGACGGAGTCGAATACATGTTTTCAGCATACAACGGCGCGGACGGATTGTACGTAGCCTACGTCGTTCCGGAACCCGCCGAATGGGCGGCGGCGTTCGGGATTCTCGCGCTTGCGGCGGCGGCTCTGCGCAGGCGCGGGCGTTAGCGCAAACGGCGGCGTTAAAAAGGCCTTTGCGGCGCGCAAATTTTGCGCGCCGTTTTTGCTTTATCGAAAACGCCGAAAAAGCCGCCGGACGATTTTTTGCGAAAGAACGAAGCGGTTTCGGCAAGGAAATAATTTCCGGCGTTTGGGCGAAGAAGGCCGTCCGCATTTAATGGATTATATTTAACGGATTGCGTTTGACGGATTGCATACAACGCATTCCGAACTTTCGCGGCTCTTGTCCGCCTTTTTGGGAAGGCGCAAAAAATTTTTTTGCCGAATCTGCCGGAGCGTTTGCGGCATTCGCACCGCTGCGCCGGAAATTCTTGCGCCGAGGATTCCCTTTGCCGAAATTCCATTTGCCTACATTTCCGCGCCGTCAAAGGGAAAATTAAAGCGCACGTGCAAAAGTTCGCGTTAGGACGCGCGAAAAGAATTTATTAAAGTTTCGCCCAATTTGCGCTTGAACGGCGTCTGCGAACGCCCTATTTTTTTGCCTATGAAAAAAGTATTCGCTTTATTGACGTTATTCGGAACTCTCGCGGCATTTGCGGAAAGCCCAAACATAGTATTGCCCAATCAAAGGCAAATAGAATGGGCCGAATGCGAGATAGGCCTGATTCTGCACCTCGATCTGCAATGCTTCAAACCCGACTACAAATGGCGCAATTTCGGTTCCCACCCGCCGGCCTCCATCTTCAATCCGGCCGAGTTGGACACCGAACAGTGGATGCGCGCCGCAAAGGCGATAGGCGCAAAATACATCGTGTTCGTGGCAAAGCATTGCAGCGGATTTTCGCTCTGGCCCACAAAGGCGCACGAATACAGCGTTAAAAACGCCGCGTGGAAGGGGGGAAAGGGCGACATCGTGCGCGAGTTCGTGGACTCCTGCCGGAGAAACTCCATAAAGCCCGGCATTTACGCCAGCACCAGCGCGAACGGGCTGTTTCATGTCGATAGGGGGATTGTAGCCAAAGGCGCTCCCGTAAGCCAGTCTGAATACGGAAAAATGGTAAGCATGCAACTGGAGGAACTTTGGTCGAATTACGGCGAATTGTTCGAAGTGTGGTTTGACGGCGGCGTGCTCTCGAAAGCCAACGGGGGCGAGAGAATACTGCCCCTGCTGAAGAAGCTGCAGCCCAATGCGATTGCCTTTCAGGGGCCGTACATGTTTGAAAACCTAATCCGCTGGGTGGGGAACGAGGACGGAACGGCGCCCTACCCCTGCTGGGCCACGGCGAACGAAACCACGGATTCCGACGGAACGGTCGCCGTCAAGGGTCTGCACGGGGATCCGAACGCAAAATTCTGGTGCCCCGGCGAGGCGGACTTCCCGCTGCGCTGGAATCGGGCCTTCCAAGGCGGCTGGTTCTGGAAAGCCGGCGAGGACGACAAACTCTTCACCGTCGAGCAGCTGATGAAAAAATACGAAACCAGCGTGGGCAGAAACACGAACATGCTTGTCGGAGTCGTGATTGACTCGCGCGGCCTTGTGCCGGACGCCGACATGAAAAGGCTCGAAGAATGGGGCGCGCAAATAAGGAAGATGTACGGCAGTCCCATAGCGTCCAAATCGGAGAGCGGCGGAAGCTCGTTCACGATAACGTTCGACTCCCCCAAGACCGTCGACCGCGCCATAATTCAGGAGGACATAAAATTCGGCGAGCGCGTGTTGGAATACGCGCTTGAGGGGCTCGAATCCGGCAAGTGGATTCCCCTGTCAAAGGGAACGTGCGTGGGGCACAAGCGCATAGACAAGTTTGAGCCAAAAAAGATTTCCGCCCTGCGCTTCACGGCGACAAAAACCAAAGCGGAACCCAAAATCAAGACTCTGCTGGCTTTTGAAAAATAGCCTTCGGGAATCCAAAAAAACGGGCGGGCGAAAGCGTCCAATTAAAACCGCCCTTCGGACGTTTGGCTGCGCGCCTTCCCTAAAATAGGCGGCGGAATGAACGGCGAATCGGACGCTAAAGCGCAAGGCGAGTTGAAAAACTCCTTGCGCTTTCTCTTGCCCTCTGGGCGGCGCAAAGTCATAGATGTCGCTTGGAAAATTGAGGCGGAAAAATTGTCGGATAGTTGGGGGCACATTGTTTCGCCCAAGCGGAGGTATTAAATTAAAGCGCCTCGCGCATTCAAATGGGCTTTCGCATCTGCCGCCTTTTGGCAGCGGGACATTAAAGAACAACCGCTTGCCGCAACCCTGCGCGCAGAATGCGCCGGCAATCTGCAAAATCGAACTGCCGCCGCCGTGCGAAAAGCGGCAACGGAAAGCAAATCCGGACGGCGGAAAATGGCGCCATAATGCCTGTCGGCCGCAGATGCGGCAACGCAACGGGCGATATGCGCATTTTCCGCAATGGCGAAAGCGAAAAAATCAAAACCATGCAATCCCGCCGAATCCATTGAAGACTCCCAATAATGCGGGCATCGCAAACTGACAGCGAAACCGCGCAATGAAACAAAGCGGTGAAAATTCCGACATTATAAGCGCGCCGCAAATATTTAGAGGCGCAAAAAAAAATCAGCGCGCAATCAGCAACGCCCTGCGGGAAAGTCAGAGGATTCCCGCGCGCTTAAACATCTCGGCATAGAGTTGCGCCTTTTGGGATACGGGCTTTGGATAGGCGCGCGAAGAGGAGGGCATCGCGTAGAAGTCAAATTCCCTGCCGGCAAATTTTACGCGAACGGAGCCGCCCGCGGAAGGCGCGCGCGTCTTGCAAATTTCCGCAAGAGTCTCCGCCGCCTTTTTTCCGGCGGCGGCAATCGACGAGCATTCCGGCAGCCTCGCAAGAGCCGACGCCAAATCCAAAGGCTCGCATATCTCCAAAAAGGCGTCGCTCGCATTGCCCCGCAGGCGCCTTACCGACACGGCCGTATCGTAGAGCGCGATTTTTTTTAGCCGCAAGAAATTTTCCAACCGCGCCTTATCGAACGCCTTTTTGCCCTCCGCCACAAAATGCTGCAAATCCGCGAAGAAAACCGCGCCGAATATGCGCCACATGTCGTTTTGGAAGTTTGGATAGAAAAAGTCCATGCACCAGCGTTCGCGTCCCGGAGGAAACGTTCCCAACATCAACAGCTTCGCTCCGGCCGGAAAAAACGGCTCAAGCGGGTGACGCTCCAAAGTTGTCGAAGTTTTTGATCTGTCGGACATGGAATTTAGAATTTGCCGTCTCGGAATTGCCGAAAGCGGCGCGGCTTGAAATGCCGGCTCTTTTTTTCCGCCCGTTTTTGCGCGCCGCAAATGCGAACGGCCCTACGCGGAGGGTCATTTTTGAAGCGATTATTCGATACATGGCAAATCTGTTCAAGCGCAAAAGAAAGATTCGTCTTTCTTGCCCATTACCGCCTTACCGCACGCTTCGGCCGCAGATTTTGCGTTGCGGGTTTGCAAGCGGAATATCGAAAACGCAATAACGGGTTAGACAATTTGGAGCATAGCGGATTGCGGCAAATTGCGATTATGATTTGAGTTCGGAAATATTTTTTACCCCCCCCAACCTTTAAAAACGTATCCGCGCCACAACTAAGGCAATGCCTTGAAAACTTCTTTCAATAGGCGGAAATCATGGATACTTCAACCCCATGCGCAGGACGAAAATATTGCGGGGCATAGGGGCGAAACATTCGAAAATCTCCCGCGCGCCGCGCGCTTCGCCGCGCGAACGCAAGGAGGAAAAATCCGAAAAAAAAACGCAAATTCCGCCGCCCTTTCAAAGCGTCCCCGCATCGCGCCGCTTTTTTTCGAAAACCGCCGAGAATCTCCGAAACGGGAGGCGCAAACGCGAAATCCTTTTCAGATTCCGCCCCATTTTCGCAAAATAAAATTCGCTATGCGCCAAAAACCGAAAAATGCGCGCGGTTTAGAAAAAATCCTTGAAAGGAAAAAGGACGCGAATAAAAAACTTTTCCTGTTTTTTTAAGGAAGGATTAGCCTAATGAAATTCCACAAATACCACGCCCTCGGAAACGACTATCTCGTTCTCGACCCAATCGACTGCCCAAAATGCCCCGAAGGTCTCGACATCGTGAAAATCTGCCACAGAAACTTCGGACTCGGTTCCGACGGAATTCTCTTCGGCCCCGAAAAGAGCGACAAGGCCGACTTCAAGCTGCGCATACTCAATCCCGACGCGAGCGAGGCCGAAAAGAGCGGAAACGGCCTTCGCATATTTTCCAAATACCTATTCGATTCCGGAAGGGTCTGCGAGGACAAGCCCTTCACGGTCGACACGCTCGGCGGCGTTGTCACCTGCGCGGTATCCGGCGGCGGCAATATGATAACCGTTGAAATGGGAAAGGTCAGCTTCGACTCCGACCGCATTCCCGTGGCCGGACCAAAGCGCGAGGTAATAAACGAAGAATTTGAAATCCGCGGCGCAAAATACAAATACTGCTGCGCGACGGTCGGGAATCCGCACTGCGTGCTGCCCATGGAAAGCGCGAGCGCGGAGCTTGCAAAACAAATCGGGCCGGACATCGAAAATATGACTTCGCTCTTCCCGAACCGCACGAACGTCCAGCTTCTCCAAGTTTTGGACCGCAACAATATCAAAATCGAGATATGGGAACGCGGCGCGGGATACACGCTGGCTTCCGGAAGCAGCTCAAGCGCGGCGGCCGCCGTCGCGCACAAATTGGGACTTTGCGATTCGGACATAACCGTCCATATGGAGGGCGGAGATCTGAAAATCAAAATAGCCCCGGACTTCTCCATAACGATGAGCGGCCCGGCGACAAAAGTCGGCGTTTACGACATGTCGGATTGCGTACTCGCCCAGACTCTTCCCGGAGCGCGTTAAAACGCTCCGACTAAGAGTCCGCCCGCGCGCCGATTGTCCGAATGGGAGCTTTCCCAAGAAGGAAACGGCTTGCGGTTTAATCCCGCCCGTAAGCCTAAGCGCGAATCGCGCGAATGCGCGCCGACAAGCGGACTAAAAGTTTCGGAAAATAAAGCTTGAAAAGCAAACGCACTCCCGACAATATCGCATGTAATTTTTTAACTAAATAAACTAAAGGAACATTTATGCCCCGCGAGATAGTAATCATAGAATGCACAGAAGCGCGCAAGGAGAACAAATCGCCCTCGCGTTATATGACGACGCGCAACCCGCGCAAACAGACGGAAAAAGTCGAAAAGATGAAATACAATCCCGCTCTGAAGCGCCGCACCCTGCACCGCGAAATAAAGAAGTAATAGCCGCTTTACGCGCGAATCAAGAAACCGGCCCTACGATTGGAGGGCCGGTTTTTTTGCGGCGGCAGGTCTGGCCGATTTTTTAGAAGATGTCAAATCTCCGCAACGCCGCCCGCGCGGCAACGGCTCATTGGGCGGCATTTTTTGCCCGCGGCAAGCGGCAAATTGCCGAGGTTTTTTCGCCCCCCCCCCAAAGAAAACCTCTTCCAAATCCCTCTTCATTCTGAGCGAAGACGAAAATGCGCCGCCTAAAAAGACAATTAAAACATTTATGCCAAAACAGCTTGAAGAAAAATAATTCCCTTGATAGTTCGGCACATGCCTCCCCAAATTTAACCCTCCAATCTGCGCGAAAAATTTTTTTAATCGCTCCAACCTTTCACGCCATATTCCCGCAATAGCAATAGCCCCGATTTTCAAAAGCGCCTTTCAAATATCGCATGCCGCGCGAAACGCGCCCGCAAAAAAAATGCGCGCCCAATACATGGCGCGCATTCGCACATTGAAAAAACGTCAACTTTACGATATCGCAGCCTGCGCCGCAGCCAAGCGCGCGACGGGAACGCGATTCGGCGAACAACTGACGTAGTTCAAGCCGGCGGCATTGAAGAACTTGATGGAATCGGGATCGCCGCCGTGTTCGCCGCAAATGCCGATCTTCAAATTCTTGCGCGTGCCGCGCCCCTTGCTGACGCCTATCTCCACGAGCTGCCCCACGCCGCCCACATCGACGGACGCGAACGGATTTTGCGGAAGAATGTCAAGCTCCTTGTAGCGTCCGAGGAACGAGCCGGAGTCGTCGCGGCTCATGCCGAGAGCCGTTTGGGTCAGGTCGTTCGTACCGAACGAGAAGAATTCCGCATCTTCTGCGATCTGATCTGCGGTCAGCGCGCCGCGCGGAACCTCTATCATGGTGCCGACCATGTAGTCTATCTTGACCTTCTTTTCCTTCATCACCTGCGCGGCAACCTCGCGTATGACGGAAATCTGGTAGGAGAGCTCCCGCTTGAAGCCGACGAGCGGCACCATGATTTCGGGCTTGATCTTGCACTTTGCCGACTTCATCACGTTCGCGGCGGCCTCGAAAATCGCGCGCGCCTGCATGCGCGTAATTTCCGGATAGCTGTTTCCAAGCCTGCAACCGCGGTGGCCGAGCATCGGATTCTGTTCCTCCAAAGCCTTGCAACGCTCGGAGACAATCTCGGAAGAGAGATTCATCTTTTCGGCCAGCGCATTGCGCGCCGCGCTGTCCTTCGGGAGGAATTCGTGCAGCGGCGGATCGAGAAGGCGAATCGTGACGGGCAGCGCCTTCATCGCCTTGAATATTCCCTCGAAGTCTTTGCGCTGGTAGGGAAGAATTTTCGCAAGGGCCCTCTCGCGCTCGGAGGTGTCGGTAGACAGAATCATCTCGCGCACGGCGTCGATTCTGTCACCCTCAAAGAACATGTGCTCCGTGCGGCAAAGTCCGATGCCTTCGGCGCCCAGCTCGACGGCGAGCTTGGCCTGAAGCGGAGTGTCCGCATTCGTGCGGACGCCGAGTTTGCGGTACTTGTCGGCCCAAGCCATGACGGTCTTGAAGAGCTGGTAGGTATAGCTCTTGTTCGGCTTCATCTTGCCGGAAAGCACGCGAATGACCTCGCTGGGCGCATTTTTAATTTCGCCGAGGAATATTTCGCCGGTGGTTCCGTCAATGGAGATATAGTCGCCCTCCTTTATGACAATGTCGCCTACGGACATTATGTTTTTGGAGGCGTCTATGTTCAAGTCAGAGGCGCCGCATATGCAGACTTTTCCCATCTGGCGCGCCACGAGAGCCGCGTGCGAGCTCACGCCGCCGCGGGAGGTGAGGATTCCCTCCGCCGCAATCATGCCGCGAAGGTCCTCCGGGGAAGTTTCCTCGCGGCACAATATCACTTTCTTGCCGCGCGCATTCAGCATTTCCGCCTGCGAAGCGGTAAATGCGACCTCTCCGGAAGCCGCTCCCGGCCCCGCCGGCAACCCTTTGGCCAAAACTTTTGCGCGCTTTACCGCGGCGCTGTCAAACACGGGAACCAAAAGCGAGGATATGGAATCGGCCGGTATTTTCAGCAAAGCCGTCTTTTCGCTCATGAAGCCCTGCTTGTTCATCTCCACCGCTATGCGAACGGCCGAAAGGCCCGTGCGCTTTCCGTTGCGGGTCTGAAGCATATAGAGCTTGTTTTCCTCGATGGTGAACTCGAAATCCTGCATGTCGCCAAAGTGCCTTTCGAGCTTTTTGCGAATGTCGAGAAGCTCTTTGTAAGCCTTGGGCATCTCCTTGGCCAGATAGGATATTTTGTGGGGAGTGCGCACCCCCGCCACAACGTCCTCGCCCTGGGCGTTAATGAGGTATTCGCCGTAAAATTCATTTTCCCCGTTGGCGGGGTCGCGCGTGAAGGCCACTCCCGTCGCGCTGGTTTGGCCCTTGTTGCCGAACACCATCGTCTGGACGTTGACCGCGGTGCCCCACGACGCCGGAATGTTGTACTTCTGGCGGTAGATTATCGCGCGCTCGTTCATCCAAGAATTGAACACCGCGCCGATTGCGCCCCAGAGCTGCTCGTTGACGTCCTGCGGAAAATTCTTCCCGGCGCGCTCTTTAATCAGAGCCTTGTAGCGTTTGACGAGCTCCTGCAAATCCTCCACAGAAAGCTCGGTATCCAATTTCTTGTCTATCTCCGACTTCAGGCCCTCCATAACGCTGTGGAAAGGATCGCTTTCGGCCTCATTGCGCGCCTGAACGCACATCACCACGTCGCCGTACATCTGAATGAAGCGGCGGTAGCAGTCCCATGCGAAGCGGGGATTGGAGGTCTTTTCGGCCAAGCCAAGAACGGTTTTGTCGTTGAGTCCCAAATTCAATATTGTATCCATCATGCCGGGCATGGATTCGCGCGCTCCGGAGCGGACGGAGAACAAAAGCGGATCCTTCTCGTCGCCGAATTTTTTGCCCATCTGCCTTTCGACGGACTCCACGCCGGCCTTCACTTCGGCCGCAAGAGATGCCGGATATTTGTTGGCGTGCTCGTAAAAGTAGGTGCAGACTTCCGTGGTGATGGTGAATCCCGGAGGAACCGGAAGCCCTATGCGGGCCATTTCGGCGAGGTTTGCGCCCTTGCCTCCGAGGAGATTTCTCATTTTGGCGTCTCCGTCGGTCTTTTTTCCGAAGAGGTATGTGTATTTTACTTTCTTTGCCCCGGCCTTTTTCGGAGCCGATTTTACGGAGGCCCCCGCCCCCGCCTTCTTTGCCTTAGCAACTTTTTTTGCCATAATATGCAGTAGTATTTTGTTGTTTTTCTTTATGCCTCTATTCATTTGATCGCAGCCGAAACGGACGGCACAAAACCCCGCAGAAAGCGCGCTAACAGTCAGAATCGTGCCCAGGCAGATTGAGACATTCGCGGTTTCCAACCGTTGCAGTTTTTCAATGGATACCGCAAAAAAGCGCGTCGGCGCTTCCGCCAAACATATCGGCCGCCAAAATCCGGGCGTCCTCTTAAAAAAGCGGAATTTTCCGCGCGGTCACCTTTTTGTCAGGCCGGGCCGCGCGTCCGGCAAGGAAATAATCGTCTGCGAAATACGCATTGCGCGCAAACGACAATTACTCCCGTCGCACAAGTATTTTTTTTCAGAGTTGTATAGGCCCGATATCAAGTCAAGTCTTATTTCTTCCGAAATGCCGCATTTGAAAGTTTTTTGCGGATTTTCCCGCGAAAATGCGCGCCGTCTGCCGCGCAACGCGAAAACGGGAATATCCGCCGAAGGCGGCGAAAAACTTGACACGCCCTCCAAAAGCGCAATTCTAAAAGGGCGCATTGCCGCTGCCGGCGGGATTCGCAGACGGGATTGCGACGGCAATTCGCAAACTGACAAAATTATCGGGAGGAGACGTCAAGAAACCATGCAAAAAACCAAGCCAAAATCCGCACTTGCAATTTTTGTAAAATCGGTTGCGATTGCCGCGGCAGCAACGCTCGCGCCGGCGGCCTCCGCCGGAGAGCCTTCCCCATGCGCCGAGCCCGCGGCGCGCCTTGAGGGAAAACATATCGACGTATGCGCCCTGCCCGACGGGCGCCTGCGCGTATTGGACAAGCGCGGAAAAAACGTTTTCGAGCAGCTTGTCCCGTCGAACAAAATACTGTCGGTTTCGCAAACCGGGCAAAGCATCGAAATATGCATGGACGCCGGGGGATTCCGGGCGGTTGCAAGCGTGAAAATATGTTCGGATTCCGCCTTTGAGCTTGTCGTCAGCGCGGATTCAAAAGCGAAAATGGAAAAGCCGCTCGCCTTTCCGCCCGCATGGAAGATGGAAAAATCCGATACGGGCATATATCCTCTCGGCACGGGCTACGCCTTTCCGGTCGACATGCAAAACATTCCCGTCCGCGCAAAGACGGCGTGCTGCGGCGGAGCGAATTGGTCCATGGCGCTGTCGGCGGCAAAGCGCGGCGACAGCGTCCTCGTGAGCGCGGTAGCCACCCCGTGCGACGCCCTCGCTACAAACGAATACAAAGAAGGCCTCATGCACACGGCATTCGAATGGATCCCGCAAAAAGGAGAGTTCGGATACGACAGAAAAATGAGATTCTTCGTGGGCGACGGACTCGTTGACGCGATGGGCCAATACCGAAAATGGCGCGAGGAAAACGGATTCGTAAGGACTCTCGAACAGAAGGCGGAAGCGTCGCCGCGCGTAAACCTGCTGCGCGGAGCCGCCAACGTCTGGCTCTGGGACGACAACGCCACCAACAGACTCTACGCGCGTCCGGAAAACCCAAACGCCCCCAAGCGCGACCCGCGCAAAATCGCCGACGAAATGGTTTCCCTCGGAATGCGCCGCGTCCTCTGGAACAACTTTGAGGGCGAAACGCGCCAAGACTGCCTCTACCTTCAAAAGCTCGGCTTCCTGGTCGGCAAATACGACATATACCGCGACGTTCTCCCAAAGCCCCTCGTCGACAAGGCAATCGAATTTAGGGTAAAGCGCAGCGTCAACACCAAGTATTGGCCGGACATCGTAAGAATCGGAAAGCGCGGCGACATGGCTCTCGCCTGGCAGGTTCACGGCAAAGACGGAAAGATGTATTACCAGCATTCCGTCTGCGAGATATGCGCGTTCGAGCTGACGAAAATAAACGTGCCGAAAGACCTGAAGAATGTGCCTTACGACGCCCGCCTGATAGACGTGCAGGCGCAGTCAAGCCCCGTTGAATGTTATAGCAAAAAACACCCCGCCACGCGGACGCAGTCTTTTGAAAACATAGCGCTTCAACAAAAATTTCTGGGCGGGCTCGGACTCGTGCGCGGCGTGGAGTGTGGACAGGAATACTTTGCGGCCGAATACGAATACGCCGAGGGGCTTCTTTCGCCCTACCCGTTCCGAATCCCCGACGCCGGGCGCAGAATGACCGACCGCCTGAAACGCTCCGAGCTAAATCCGGAGATGGAATCCTTCATGCTGAATCCCAAATACAGAATTCCCCTGTGGGAGCTGGCATACCACGACTGCGCGGTCAACTACTGGTACTGGGGCGTCAGCAGCTGCATATGTCCCGAAATAATGTACAAGTTCGACGCCTTTGACGCGCTCTACGGCTACCCGCCAATATACAGCCTCGACGTGTCCGGCTGGAACCTTCTCAAAGAAAAAATCGCCGAGTCCTACAAGAGGGTTTCTCCGATTGCCGAACTTGTCGGATTTGAAAAAATGACGAACTTTGAATATTTGACCGGCGACAAACTCGTGCAAAAAACCACCTTCTCAAACGGCGCGAGCGTCGTCGCGAATTTCGGCGAATCCGACTACGCCCTGCCCGGCGGGAAAACCGTCCGCCCGTGGTCGTTCGCCCTCGTATACGACCGCTGACCGCCAAACGTCGCAGGCGCAAAATTCGCGAAATTCGCCGATACGCGCGCGCGATTTTGCAGAATTTTGCGCCGGCGCAACGCGCGGCGATTGCCGCCGCGCCAAACTGCTACCCGCCGCCGAGCCTCAGCACTTTTGCGCGCGCAACATTTACCAACGCGCACTCTATTTGCGCTCCGGGAAAGACGAGGGAGGCCGCCTTTTTGTAGGACTCAAGCTGCGCGGAATAAAGGGAGACAATCTCCGAATCCGAGAGGCCTGCCCCGTCGGTTTTAAACTCTACGATTTCCGCGCGGAGCGGACGGCCGTCGTCCGAAAAAAACGCGTTTATCCTGTCGATTCTGCCGCTCGTCGCGCGGCCTTTCTCCGACATCGCATAGGGAAATTCCCTGAAACACACAAGCCCGTCCGACTCCAAAAATAGAGCTCGCACTTCCGAAACGGACAGGGCGCGCTCCACGCATTCGCGCGCCCGCTCCAATACTTTCGCCCCGAAACGCAGCCCGAAAGACGCGCGCGAAACCGCCTCCGAAACGGGGCCGCGGAGAAAGTCAATCCGTTCCAATATCCTGTGCACGCACGTTCCGAAGATGCGGCCCTCCGCCGTCGTTCCGGCGTCCCTAACCCCCTCCGACGGAGAATCCGAAAAACCCAAAGCGGCGGGAAAATCCGCCCAATGCGAATTTTCAAGCGCGGGGATTTCCGCCGCGCGGGAAACTTCGGTTTTGGGGGAAACTTCGGCGCTCCAGTCGAGAGAGCCGAACGCCTCGCATGCGAGAGTCCCGGCAAAGGGCCGGACTTTGTCGCGGTCGAAGAGGACGTCGTAAACATGGCGCTCAAAGCTGTACTTTGCCGCCGACTTTTTGCCCTCGTCAAACCATTCGGAAAGAAAGTACACCGCGCGCTTTGCGCGAGTGGCGCCCACGTAAAACTTGCATATTCGCGCCGTCGCATTGTCGGAGGCCATTTTCTCAAACTCCGCATTGAGAGAGGCGTCCATTCTGCAAACGGCTTCGGGCGGCATGCTTATGACTATCTTTCCGCCGTCCGAAGCGTCCGCAAGGCGCAACGAAGCCTCGTGCCCGCGGGTGTTTTCCAGCTGCGCAAGTATGACCGCGTCAAAGTCGAGCCCCTTCGACTTGTGTATGGTCATGACGCGTATCGCGGCGGGCTTTGAAGATTCGCGCGACTTCCGCGAAGCCGCATATTCGACGAACTCGTCTATCCCCCCGCGCGAGCCGAACTCCGTCGCCGCCGCGCGAAGAAGCGAGAGCTTGCGGCGCGAAAACGCGTCCGACTCCGGCAGAATCGGGTCCAAAAACTTTTCCACTTCCCGCACGAACCCTTCAAACCCCAAACGGGCCGCCCTCTCCAAAATTTCAAAACGCCAATTTTGCCCCGACGCGTACGGAGCCAGCGGCGTCATCTTGACATACGCCTCGGAAGCCGTGTCGGAAGGGTGCGCGGCAGCGTGCAGAAGCTTCAATACGGCGGGAACAATCATGTTGTCGTCGGCGATGGAATTTTCCACTTCTCCGGCCACCGAGAGCGCGGCGCAATCCTTCATAATTCGCCCGCGCAACCCCTCCACAACGCTCTCGACAATGGCGTTGGTCTGGACCAAAACGGCGCAGGAAAGACTCTTGCCGCTCGAATTTTGGCCGAATACGCATTTTATTATTTCATAAATCTGGTCGACTATATCGGCGTCGGCATCGCGCCTGACGAGAGCCGCGCAGCCGACGGAGCCGAGGCTGGAATGCGAGACGTGGTCCTCCCACCTGTCCAGCCAGGCGCGCGCGGCGGCCGGATTGAAATTCGACAGCGCCGGAGACGAAAACAGCGCGTTTACCGCGTCTATGACCGGGCGGACCGACCTTCTGGAAACGTTCAGCCGCGCGCCCTCCCTGATGTATCCGGAATATTTCTCAAATATTTCGTCGAACAGCTCCGGCGCCCCGCCGCGCCATGCGTAAATCGATTGCTTTGGATCGCCCACGCAGTAAAACGTGCGCTCCCCGGAGTCGTCTGCGAAGACCTCGTCTATCAGATTTTCGAGCGCGCTCCACTGGGCGCGCGACGTATCCTGAAATTCGTCAATCATCCAATGCTTGAATCTGGCGTCCATGCGGTACTCCGCAAGGCTGCGTTCGACACGCAGAGAGGAATCGGCCAACAGGCATGTCAGATCCTCAAAGGCGAGGCTTCCGCGCAGCCGCACCTCCCGCGAATAGATGGTCTCGTACGCGCGCGCGATTTTTCCGACGGCCGCCGCGCTCTCGCACGCCGCCGCAAACGAGGCTCCGGAGAGCATATCCAGCATCGCCTGGGCCGTCTCGGCAGCCTCCCGCGGAAGGCGCGCGCCTCCGCCGAAATCGAAATCCCGCACATTGCCCCCGCCGCGCATAAATTCAAAGAGAGCCGCCATCAATTTGGACCCCTTCGCAATGCCGCCCAAACGCGAATTTTTCAAAAACGTGAACAGCTCCGACGCCTTCTTCGGAACGCCGCCGCCTGCGAGCAGAAGTTCAAGGCGGCCCAGCAAAAGCCCGTATTCTTCCGCGTCCCAAACGGCGGGCTTTATCTTGCACAGCGACTTTTTCGCCGCGCCCCATCGCTCCGGATACGGAAATTGCGCAAACATTCCCTGTGACTGGCGCACATAGTCCCCAATCTTGCCGTACACGCTCCTCTGCGTGCGCCCGAAAGAGGCCGCATTCACAAGCCCCACAAAGCGCGACAGCATGCGCGAATCGCGCGAAAGCTTCCCCAACAGGGCGTCCAAAACGGTCCGCCGCGCGCGCTCCTTCTCGTAGTCGTCCATTATCTTCAGGCGTCCCGCAATGCCGAGCTCCGTGGAAAAGGCCGAGACGAAACGCGCCTCAAACGCGTCTATGGTCGAGAGATTCAAACGGGGCAAAACCCGCGTCACGCGCTCCAAGATGTCGGCGAAGTCCCCGCGGCGCAAAATCCGGCCGCCGGATATTTCGGCTATCTGGACGCCGAGTTCGTCCGCGTAGGAAGCGTCGGAGGCGGCCGCGGCGAGCTTTGTAAGAATTTTGTCCAAAAACTCCGCCGCCGCCATGCGGGTAAACGTCAGCGCGCATATGCCCTCCGGGTCGCACGAACAGGCCAAGGCTATGAAGCGGTTTGTCAGCGAATAGGTCTTTCCGGATCCGGCGGAAGCCACGCTGCGCTCGTTTGAAAAAGCCGAAGGGCGCCGCTTCATTTTTCAGCCTTTCCCCAATCCAAAAATTCCGCCGGATTTCCGTCGGCAAACGAAAAAAAAGACTTCCACGCATCGAACGCCGGAGGGCGGTCGGAAGGCGAAAATTCGCGCGCGCGAATTTTCGCCGCAATGTCCGACGCCTTGCGCATGGCCGATTCCATGGCTTCTTCGTCGATGTCCCATTCGTAGATTCCCGTCATCTGGCGTTCGGCGGCCAATATGAAATACGCGCACGAAATCTCGACGCCCGGAAATTTCTCGCGAGCGGCCTTCAAGTAAATCGGGAGCTGCAAATCCGTCCAATCGAGGACAACCTCCCCGTCGGCCGCCCGAACGCCGCGCCTGTGGTAGGACTCCGGCACCGACATGCCCCTCGAACGCCCCACCGAGGCCTTCGTCTTGTAGTCTATTATCATCAGGCCGCCGTTTTCGTTGCGGTCTATTCTGTCAATCCTCATCTTGACGGGGTAGCCGTCGATTTCGGTCTCAAAATTCTCCTCCACCTGCGCGATGCGCCACCCCTTGGCCGCATGTAGCGCCTGCGCGGAAGCGGCGGCCGAAAGCAGCTCCGCCGCCGACTCCCGCTGAAACAGCAAAGACGCGCAATTTCTGCCGCCGTATCTCCCGGAAAAAACCGACTTCAAGCCCGCCAACAGCGCCCTCTGAACGTCTTCGGCTTCCGTCGCCCCCGAAAATTCCGACTCTCCGAAAAATTCAAACGCCGCATGAAGGAGCGAACCGAAATCCGCAGGCGTCAACTCCCGCCGCGCCTCGTCGAACATTTCAAGCTTCAGCACGTACTCCAGATAAAAGCGAAACGGACACGAAATGTAGGACCTAAACGCGCTCGGCGAAAGCCAATCCGGCAAATCGGCGCGCGGGACCTCAAGCTTCCACGACGGGCGAAAAGGCGGAGAGGCCGGCGGAGGCGCGCACTCTCCGAAGAGCAGATTCACCCTTGAGGGCAAATTTTCCCGCCCGCACTTCAAGAGCAAACAAGACGGCTGCGCCGGCGTTCCGTCTCCCCTGAGCCGGGGAACGACAATCGAAACCTTGCCGCGCCCCGCGCGGGAGCGCAACATCGCCCAAAGCATATACGAATCGCGCCTGCGGCGCGAAGACGAGCTTGCCAACCCCAATTTTTCGCGCGCCCCGTCCGACAGAAACGAGTCCCCAAACCCGCCCTGCGGAACGACTCCCTCGTTCATGTCGCACAAAATCAAATGCGGCTGGAAAGCCCAGAAAACCTCCATCCAGTCGAGCATGGCTACATCTTCCGCGGCCTTGTCGGCAGGCAGGCGAAGGCTCGACGCCTTCGCAAGCAATGCGTCCAGCACATCGGCCGCACACCCGAAACGCAGACCGCTTTCCTCCGCCGTGCGCAATTCGGAAAACGCCGCATCGAGAAATTCCGAAAATGCCGCGTCGCGCTCCGAGTCCGATTCTTCGCGTTCGGAATGTCCGCAGGAAAACA
This sequence comes from Verrucomicrobiota bacterium, assembly GCA_003343565.1. Lineage (GTDB taxonomy): Bacteria > Verrucomicrobiota > Verrucomicrobiia > Opitutales > Intestinicryptomonadaceae > Merdousia. The sequence continues at coordinate 67,692 of QALA01000079.1, forward strand.
GGCGCGAAAGAAAATCCTCAAGAGAGGCGGCCCCCCCTCCCGGTTCGGAAAGAGAATCAAGCTCTTTCGCGAAAAGTTCAAATATGGAACGCTCCGGACTCCCGCGGCGCGCCAGCGAACGCGCGGCCCCAAGAGAAGGCGGAAAAAATCTTCCCGTGAATGCGTCAAACGCTTTCATCGCCTCCGCCGGGGCGAGTCCAATGCGCTCGCGGACAAATTCCAAAACATGGGGATTGCGCAAAAAATCCGAAAACGCCGCCATATCCGGCGCCTTGAGGTAGGCCGCAAGCAGGCGAACCGCCGACGCGCGCGCGCCCTCGGCAAGAGGAATCCCCTCCGGGGAATACGCCGAAATCCCTTCGGACTCCAAGGCCTCGGCCATCGCGGGGAGCGAATCAGATTCGTCGCAGGCAAGCGCCGCCAAAAGCGACGCGCGTTCTCCGTATTTCGACAGCGCCGCAGCAACCGCCGACGCCTGTTCCGATATGTCCTGCACGGGGAATATCTCGGAATCCGATAAGGGAAGCGCCTCCGAATCCCATTCGGAATTGGGACGCCCGAAGGAGTCGAAATGCCCGGCGAAAATTTCCCCGTCGGCAAACACGCAAATCCGAACGCGCGTCCCGCAGTCGGCGAGGCGCCGCAGGACGCGCTCAAATAATGGCGAAATATCGCACAAGCCGAAAACAAAAATATCGCCGACTCCCCCCATCGGATTCGCCGACTTGGAGAAATCCGACAAAACGCGCTCAAGGGCGTCCTCCGAAGGCGCGAGCCCGGCCGACTCCAACCTGCGCAGGTACGCCGATTCAACCTTTCCCATCTGCCGCCATTTTGCGCCGTCAAAGGAATCCGATACCGCGGAATTTTGCGCCAGCGAAGAAATGCTTTCGCCAATTTCGGCCAGAGAAGCGCGCAGTTTGCCAAAGGTTTGCGCGAGAGAAAGAAAATCCCGGCTGTCGGGCTTGCCGCGGGGAAATATTTCCGACACGTCGGCATTTGAAAGCCGGTTGAAAGTCTCCAGCCACGCCGCCTCGGATTCAAACGCATTCGCCGCCGGAGGCCCGCCGGAGGCGAACGCGTCGAGAAATGACTCCGGCGTCAGAAACGAAATTCCGCCCATCGCAAACCTGCCCGACTTCTCCAGCATGCCCAAAACTTCCATGCGCACCGAACGCGCGGCCGAGCGCGTCGGGAAAACCGCCATCGCATTCGCAACTCTTCCGTCCAATCCGAGGCAGAACGACGCCATATATTTTGCCGCAAGGCGCACAGGCAAATCGTCAATCGGGATAAACTGAATTTCCGGAACCATTCAGGCGCATGTGAATTTTATTTTAGATGCGGACACAGTAAATCCCAAAGGCCGAAAATACAAATCCAAAAAACCTAAAACGCCGAATGGTGCGACACGCGAATTGCGCATTCCCCAAAAAATCTTCCCGCAGGCAAAAAATGATTGACTTAATGGAATCCGATTCCAACAATGCCGCCTTTATTGAATGCGCCGGAATAGCTCAGTTGGTAGAGCAACGCTTTCGTAAAGCGTGGGTCGTC
>QALA01000078.1 GCA_003343565.1 Verrucomicrobiota bacterium
TGCAAGTTTCCATTTTCGCAACCTCCCCCCTTCCCGCATGTTTCCCCCTTTCCCGAAAGCCTCCTTCCCTCTCCGCATGCGCAAAGCGGCATATCTTTATCGGACGCTCGGAGGCGGCATTCGTTTTTGTCCGGCGTCCCACTTTCCGCGCGTAGCTTAAAATAAAAGCGCGCCGCTTCAAAACCGAAGAGGCGCGCGAGCTGCGCGGATTTTACTTTCGGCGAAATCCGGCGCAAATTACCTTCGCCTGCGAATCGCAACCGCCGCGGCAACGACTCCGAAAATCGCTGCCCAACCGGCGGGCTCCGGAATCTGGTAGGAGATGTACAGCCCGTCGGCAGCGTTGTTTGCGGTAAAGAAATAGTCGCGGCCGCCGTAATTGTAAACGCCGTATCCGTCGGCGGCGACAAACTCCACCCCGCCTTCCGCGGCCGACGCCCATGAAATAACCTTCAGCGCGATGTCGTTTTCTATCATTATATCTATAAATTCGTCGGGAGAGTTCCCGTTGAAATTCCGAAGATCTATAACCACGGTTCCGCTTCCGGAAACGGAGTTTTCTAAAGACAGGCAGTCGTAAGAAACGGCGGAGCCGTCGGAGGAATCCAATCTGACTATTATGCTTCCGCCGCCGTCGGAAACTTCAATGGACGAAAACGCAAACGCGCCCCCCACGGTGTCGGAAGAATTGCCGAATGCCGCAGTCTCCGCTCCGGAGGCCCTCGACAAAATCAAATTTCCGCGCCCCGCCAAATCCGCGCCTGTCGCGTTATAGTTGAGCTTCAGCGTTCCGCTTATGCAGGATACGTCTCCCTTAAAGCCCATATCGTCTCCGGTGAACGACTGCGTGCGGTTTAAATAGGCATATGCGCCGTCGCCGCCGCTTGAGGAAGAGCGCATTACAATATTCATTCTGCCCGTTCCCGCAGAATTTACCATGGACAAATTTCCGGCCGAAGACGCATTGGTCAAGTTCGTAAAAACGACGTTGAATACGCCGGAGGAACTTGAGTTGCCGCCCATTGAAAATCCGACATACCCGTTGACTCCGTTGACCCACACGCAAGAGCGCGCGTTCACGGCCAAGTCGGGATTGAATGCCCCCAACAACACAGACCTTTGCTGGGCGACATTGATCGTCAGGCCGCCGGCAAATATGGCGTCGGGCTCGTCTATCCCGTGGCTTCCGTTCCCGGAAGCGCAAAGGACAAATTCTCCGGTACCGGTTCGCAAAGTCGTCAGGCCGCCGACGTACAAACTCTCCAACGGATTGTTTATATTTCCAAGGGCATAGGATTGGGTCATCGTGAGATTTCCCTGAATGGAAAGCGCCCCGCCTCCGCCGGAAGCCCCGTAAAAGGCGGAACTCCAATTTCCCAACACGGCGTCGCCTTCGACGGCAAACGTCTTTCCGGGCTCCATTCTAAAATAGGAGTAGGCAATGCTGGCGTCGTCCAAGCCTGCCACGCGAACGTCCATGTCAAAAACGAGGGTGACGCGGTTTGCAGTGGTCGACGCAGGCTTGACAAACGCTATGTTGTCCCCGCCCGATGTGAGAAAGTCGAGATTTTCAACGGGTGTGGAAAACGACGAATCTGCAAACCAATACGATTGCGTTTCCGACAGATTCATATCGACCCCGGCAGTATGGAAGGAACCGTAGTCGAAATAGTAAGTCGCCGCCGAAAGCCTGAGAAGGCATGCGGCAAACAGGCAGGCAAGAACGGATATTTTCATTGGAAAGACCGTTTTCATTTTGATTGATTCTCCATTTTTTCCTTAACTTTTCTCTCCCTAAGCGGGCGGTTGTGATAAATATATTTTAATAACTTTACCCGAATATGTAAATGTTTTTAAATGACATCATCGCAATTTTTGGACATCACCCGCCCCTCCCCCCTCCTCTTCGCCCGTTCCACACGCTTCTTTACCATTCAACGCCCGAAGCAGTATACCAAAAGCGCCGAACCGAAAGTATTCCGCCCTAAACCTCCGCCGCCCCAAAGCGCACCGCCCGCAACCCGCCGCATGCAACGCCGCCCGTACACCGCGACGAACTGCCATAGGTGTACAATCCATGGCGCGCCCGTGCCCGGACAAGCTATGCGATTGCCCGCATGTCATGCAATACACGCGCAACGCGCACAAGCGCAAAAACTGCCGGCGCGCATTCGCGCTCCCGCGCCGATACGCCTGCGCCGCATAGGAGGCCGATATATGCCGCATATCCCCTCCCGTTTTAATTCAGATATTCCTCCGCAATGCGAAATTCGATTTTATAAAAGTAAGACGGTATTTTGGAAAAGCCTTCGCCTTCTTCTTCCCGACGGCTTTTCATTTTTTAATATTATCCGCAATGCGCCGACCCGTATTTCAATCTCGCGCCCGCGCCATGTCGCACCGCGCGACGCGACACGGCGCGGGCAAATAAACTTCACAAAGAATCGGCGGCGTAAAAAATAAAATATGCGCCCATTTTTCCAACTTTCAAAACGCCCGCACAATGCGGCGGCGGCCTGTCCAATGCCGAGTTTTCGCCGTCGAGCGTCCTCCCGCATTTTTTTATGCGCTCCCATAACGCCACCCCGTAAAACTTACGGGCGAAATTTTCGCCCATAACGGACAAACTCATTTGCCCCCAATACGACGGGTGGTAATTGAGCCCGGCGAAAACTTCGCCCATCGCCGCCGGAGCGCAAGTTCAAATGCGCGTCGAATGCGCGCGTCACCAAACGGGCGCGCGATGCCGAAGCTCATTCGGAAAGCGCGGCGTCGCACGGCTTGGTTTTTTCTCTAATTTGAGAGAGCGTATAGTGCGGACGGTAGTCGGGCGCGCCCTTTGCAGACAAACTTTTACGACCCCAATACGACGGGTGGTAATTCGCCCCGGTATCCAGCCAATCGACTATCGTTGCGAATTCGTTTCGGCTCATGAACTCCTTTTGATTCGGACAGCCCTTTATTATCCGTTCGATCAATCCGCTCCTGTGCGAGCCGAACTGGTAGCTTTCGGCGTACTCGCCCGCGGCCGTCGTCTCGTTCTCGTTCGGCCAGCGGACATACTCGAACAAATCCTCGTACGACGCGCTGTAAAGCTCGGTATGTTCGCCCCGCAAGTCCAGGGGCTCCCCCTTGCCGCGCGGCGTGTAGAATTTGCCCTCGCCCCACTGCTTGAAGCGCTTTGGACGCGGAACCGACGGATTGCCGGAATGGCAGCTTACGCAGTATTTGTCGAGTATTGGCTGAACTTGCGCCTCGTAGTCGAACACCCGCTCCGGCGAATCCCAATTCGGCTGGGCAACGGGAACGCTCGGAGCGCGTTTGTGCGCGCTCGGCAAAGCCGCCCGGCGCGTCGGGGCCAAAGAGGAATTTTCGTGGCAGCCTATGCAGGAGCGCATTTCGCCCGGCTTGTAATTTATGTACGTGCGCTCCGTCTGGACCATCATGAAATTTTCGTCGAGAAGCTGAAAATATATGTTCTTGTCCGCGGGAACGAAAAATTTTGCCGACCCGTCGTCGTCAACCGGAACGATTCCGTAGGAGTGCCTCGGCGAGAGCAGGTGCGGGGCGGGCGTGATGTGTGAGTGGCGAAAGTAGTCCTTGCGGGAGGTGTCGCGCATCTGGAGAAAGCGCGCGGGCTGCTCCATAATTCTAATCCATTTTACCGTTTTTCTCGGCACGCCCTTCAATCCCTCGTAAACGTCCTGCACCGTCACAAGGGCGAGTTTTTTGCCCTTCAGGCTTTCGTCGTAAGCGCCGGAAATGAGCGGCGGCACAGGGCGCGGCTTCAGCGGATACGCGCACCACGACGAAAGCTCTTTGTCGCGGTAGACAAGCTCGTGCTCGCCCCTGTCGTTGAGCAGATATATTCCGTACGCATCGGGCCGGCCCACGCTTCGACCGGCGTTGAACGAAACCAAAAACAAGTCCTCCGCTATCGGATAGGCGTCCTTGTAAAGCGCGACCGATTTCGTGCGCTCGTCGGTAGTTCCCTTGCCGTTCAGGCTGAACGCCTCCCACTTTCCGGATTTTGCGTCGTAATAGCGGATTGCCCAATGGTAGCGGGCGTCCGTGTACGGCGTCAGGAATGTCATGGCCTCCGGCGTGCGCATGTTTTTGTTCGTGTCGATCATCACCAGCGTTCCGGTGTCGCGGAAGTTGACGTGCGCCGTCACGAGGGCGAGAATCTTGTTCGGCTTTCCCGGAACCTGAACGCCGCGCCCTATGGTGCGCTGCGCGACGATGTCGTTGCCGTATATCTCGGCCGTGCCGGAGCCGTCGGGACGCATGGACCAAAGGCACTTCGGATTTCCGTTGCCCTTGTCGACATACTCCCACCTGTGGTACATTATCCTGCCGTCCGACATCGCGACGGGGTTGAACTCCGAAAGCGCGCTCTCCGTGAGCCGCTCGATTTTCCCGTCCGTCAGAAGCTTGTAAAGCGACGTGCCAATCAGCCCGTTGGAATTGTCGCAAAGCGTCATTCTGCGCGCCCGCGTGGAGGAAAATATGATAGAGCCGTCGGGAGCGTAGCACGGGTCCATGTCGCAGGTGCGGTAGTTTGCGCCGTACTTTTTGACGATTTCGGCGTTGTCGTCGGCCGGGCGCGTCAGCTGCCTCAAATTGCCGCCGTCGACCCCGACTTCGTACAGCAGATACGGATTCGACCAGCCGGGCTTTTTGTAGGAAAAGACGATTTTCTTCGCGTCGAACGAGACGTCAATATTCTGAAACGTGCCGCCCGAAAATTCCGGAAGCAGATTCTTCGCCTCTCCGGTTTTCAAATCCAACACGCACAGCGCGCCGCCCTCCGGGTCGGTGTGCCGAATGCCGTCCAGAAAAAACGTGTAGTAGTGCGACGCCTTGTACGGCCTGCGCTTTATGAACGCAATCCTGTCGAAGTCTATGCGCGGATCCTTCGACAGCTTTCCCTCGACGTACTTCGGAACCGGCCCCGTTTTCGACAGGTCCAAATTCGGAAACTTGTCTATGCCGCGCGCGCTCGTGATGTCGTAGTCCGCGTCGATTGGCGGCATTTGGCGAATGCCGGCATAGGGCGGCAGGCCGCCCTCCGCGCCGAACGCGCCCGGCGAAACCGCAAGAAAAAAAGCGAGCGCGCACAATTTAAACGCGGCCGGCTTTTTTAAGCAAACCGCCTTTTTCAACTCGTCCGAAGCGGCGTTATCCATCGCAAACCTCCCCATATTTTCAATCCTATCTGAAAATCATCAGCGGCCAGAACTGCGGGCTGTTGTCCGTGTGGACGCCCGGCTCGGTGGCGTTTGAGACTCCGCCGTAAACGACTTCCCCCTTGCCGTTCTTGTCCCTGTCGTGCAGGAACAGGCCGAATCCGCAGGCCGTTCCGGAGCGCAGTTTCAGCGGCTCTATGTAGCGTTTGGGGAATGTGATGAGATACTCGCAGCCGTTCTTGGTGCGCTTAAAGCGGCAGTCTACGCCGGCTGCGGCCTCCTCCGCGGAGGGGTGGGATATGCCGTCCGCCAGCTGCTGGTCAACGTCGTGCCACCGCCAGACAAGCCCCTTGCCGTCCTTGCAGTCGGCGGGAGGCGCGATGTGGTAGACGTAGTCGTTCGTATCGTACGCGCGCTTGCGGCGGCCGTCGTTGGCGATGTCGAAACACACGTTGAGCGAACAGTCGAACCAATACAGATTCTTGCGCGACTTCGGATCCTTCGAGATGTCGGGGAAGTCCAAGACCTGGCGGTCCGAAATGTTGACCTTAAGGTACAAGTTGGAGCCGTCCCATGCAAGCTGGTATGTCCCGGAAGCGTCTTTGGGGGCGGCGGCGCGCTTTGCGGCGTCGGCCTCAAACAACTTGTTGTTCAGCGGCAGCTCCGGAATAGACGCCCAATCCGGCGCGCCGTTTACAGCCTGCGGAACATAGAAGTAGTCCATCTTCCAGACTCCGGAAACCTCCGCGCCGCGCTCAGGCTCAATCCTAAACACGTCGGACCACTTGTAGAGCGTGCACATGCGCGCCCCACCCTCCCCGGCGGAGCCTTCAAGGGACAAAATTCGTTTGCCGTTCGGCGGAAGCGCATACGGATATTCGGACTTGCCCACAAACAGCTTCCCCTTCAATGTCCGCCCGGTGGCGTTGGCAATCAGGGCGTTCATGCCCCCGTCGGAGCGCGGCGAAAAGCTGAGGGCCACGTCCGAGGACGTGTCTTCAACTTCCCCTTCCTGAAGCGCCTTCGCCAGCGCGCGCGGATCCTTCGCCTTTATCGAAAGCGGCGCGCCCGTCAGGGGAATCATCGAAACCCCGTCCTTGTCGACGGTGGCCGAGCGCGGATTGCCGGCAAAATCTATATATTCCACGGGCTGGTGGAACTTCACCCTCATTATCGGACAGGGCGCGCGGCTGCGGTTGACGTCCATGTCCGTCGTCCATACGGCGGCTATGCCTGTTCCGTCCTTCAGCTCAAACGCGTACCCGCGGACCTTTGCCGACGGCCTGATGTCGGCAATATGCTTTACGTCGGGATAGAGATTGCCCAGCGTGTTGACCGTCTTGCATATCAGCAGCGGCGACATTCCGTAGTCTATGTACGGCATGTACGTCCAAATGTTGACGCTTTGCACCTTCGGCCAATACTTCAGGGCCGCCAGATAATTGCGCCCGTGCACGCACGCCTGAAATATCTCCTGATTGCCGAAGTCGTAGGAGACTTTGCCCGAATTGTAGTGGTCGTACCAATGCGTGTTCCACGGCGGAATCTCGGCGTCGCAGATGTTGCCGCACTCGGTGCAGAAAATCGGAGTGTCGTCCGGATAGCCGTAGTGCTTCATGCGCGAGATAAGGTATCCGAGATTCTCGTCGAAATCCCATATGGGATCGTAGTCGTAGTTTCCGTAGGGGTGTATGGCCACGACGTCGTATTTGAAGCCGCGCTTGTTGGCGGCCTCCAGATAGCCGTCTATCGCGTCGCGCCCCCTGTGGATATTGTAGCCGGAAGTCCCGTTCGTCGGCGCGACAAGCACGTTCGGATTGGCGCGCTTTGCGCCGCGGTAGACGGCGTGCTGCGCCTTGACGTACTCGTCATACTTGCCGGCCGCGTATCCCTCCTCCTCGTTTCCGAACGCGACGGAAATCAGAAGCTCCTGCGGATAGTTCTTGACAGTAAGGTAGGCCTCCTCCTCTATGAGCTTCTCCATTTCCGGAGTGATTTTTTCCCACTTGGTGTAGTAGGGAAGCTCCGACATCTCCTTTAGAATCGAAGTCGTCGAATATTGGGTGTGCGTGTTAAACAGCATATTCGACAGCCTGTACTTGATCATGACGTCCGATCCCGACTGCTTCCGGCGCACGTTCTTTTCGTAGTCCAATCCCTGAACCGGATTGTACCAAGAGCCCGAACCGAACCCCCACTCCATGAACTTTCTGCCGCGCTTGTCCACGTCGTAATGGTGGCCGGTGATGTCGGCAATTCCCGTGCCGAATATGTTTTTGGTCGGGTGCGTGTTCGAGAGCTTTTTCATCACGTCGAAGCGGTAGTACTCCGAATACGGCGCGAACGAGCCCGTCATGAAATCGGCCCGCACCACAAATATTCCCTGGCCTATTTTTTCCGAATCCAGGTCCACCGGGAAGCTCGCCGTGCCGTCCGGGCCCATTTTCACGTCGTAAGACTTTTCAAACACGGTTTCGTAAAACATGTTTTTTATCGACAGCTTCACGCGCGCCTGCGCGCCGGGATTGCCGACCATCTCGAACTTGGCGCCTATGGGAGCCCCGAAAGACAGGTCGTTGTAAGGCTCGGACGTGACGAAGTTGCCTTCCACGGGAACGGGGGCGAATTCGGTCGGCTTGGCGGAGTCGGAAGGAGCGTCGGAGGGGATCTCCTCCAGCTGGAGAGCGTCGATAACGGCGTGTCCGCTCAAAACTATGCAAAGGCCCGCCGCGTCGCCCTCCACGACGCGCTCGAAACGCTGCCACTGCGAGGCGGCAACCTTGTTGCTCTGCTTTGAGCCGAAATCGCCGCGCCCCCACTTGCCGGGATATTTTCCGCCCGTCTTGGCCGCATTTTGAAACGCTATGTTGAAATACGGCGGAGTCTTTTCGTCTATGCGCTTTGCATAAAGGCTGAACATGTACTTTTTGCCCGGATCGAGCGGAATCGGAAACGACCACAGCGCGACGCCGTTTAACATCAGCGCCTTCCCGCCGTGATGCGCGCCGCCGACAATGGACACCGGCTGCGGAGCCTGCGGATCGTAAACCGGACGCCCCTGCTTGCATTTCCAATAGCGCAATCCCTGCTCGAACGACGGATTCGGAATCAAATTCCGAGTGGGGCCCTTCGGCAAATGGGTGAGATCGAACTCCCAAAAATCCATTCCGTTCGAAGGCGGAGGAACGTCGCGCGCGACGGCGCACTCGCCCAAATCTATGACGAACTTTCCGCTCTTGTTGCTCTTGCCGGCGCATGCGGCGTGCGTGCGGTAGGTAAGGCCGAATATGTCGCGCTCGTCGCGGCGTATGTATGTCTCCGTGAGCGAGCCGTAGGCGGAGTCGTTTTCAAACAGGACGCGATAGCTCCTCACCGGCGTCCCCCCGTTCACCTCGACCGATCCTCTGACATCGCCCGATATTTCCCCGCGCCCCGCAAACGCGTCCACGCTGTTGGAAGACCACGGCTTGCCGTTGAACGATATCATGGCGTCGCGGTAGTTTTTAAAATGCACCCACGGGGCCGCGCCCAAATCGGAGCCGGTATCCCACTCGACCTCAATCTTTCCGCCGTCGAGCGCGCGCATCGTATAGACGAACACCGCGCGCTTTCCGGAATTGTCGATATACGGCTTGCGATATGTGAATAGTCCCGCGCGTTCGTCGGCCTCGACGGTTTCGGGATCGTCTTTTATGTCCGGAAAGGGATACCCGAAACCCTTGTCCGTCACGCCCCAAAACTGAAAGAGGGCGACCTCTTCCCCGTCTATAAAAATCGCCGGGAAGTTTGCGCCTTTCAATGTCCGCACCTTCCCCGCGCGGCGGACATAGACCTCCTTGTTGCCGGCTTTGAAATACGGAACTATGAACTTCAAGCCCTTTGAATCGTCTCCGCCGTGCTCTATGCGCAATTCCGGACGCAACAATTCCCCCCTTGCGACGGGCGCGCGCATCGGAGCCGGATTCGGCAACGGCTCAAACCTCGCCGCGGATTTCGGCAAATCCCCAGTCTTGGAAGCCTCCTCCTTCTTGAGAGAAACCGCTCCGGACTTGGCGGCTTTCAAGGCCTCGTAAGTGGCCCTGGCGTTGGAATCGCGCGAGTTGTCCGCAGGAGCCCTGCGCTCCCGCACCCCCGCTTCGCAACCGCACAGCAACACGCACACGGCAACCGCAAAAATCGATATGCTCTTTTTCATAAATACGCCCTCAAAACATTTATACGCGCCGAACCGAACGGCCGAAGCCGATTCCCGCAAAATTCCGGCAATCCGCACCGCAAACTTCGCCGCAACCGCCGATGCAAGCGCCGCCGGCACAACCTCCGCCTGCGAAAACGGAGCCTGAGAAAACGGCGGCTTCTCCGCGCCGCGAAGAAATGCAATCACTTTTTTGCAACGTCCGTTATCCCCGGCTTAAAATTCAATATCGTGCGGACAATCCAGTTGTTTCCAAAATACTTGTCTACCTCCTGCATAGACCAGTATTCGACGTCGCCGACGGGAACCCTCGGCTTTAGCTCATACTGGCCGCCGGTCAAATTCCAATATCCGCGATCCGGCAGCGGCGTGCGAAAATACCAGCACGAGACCATATCGTTAAAGCGCGGCAGCGAGCCGTCCTGTATATTTTTCAGGTGCGGATATTTCGCCAAAAATATTTCCGAGTTGGCGTACTTGACCGCATGGGGATTTTTGTTTTTCCAATAATCGTTCCAACGCTCGTCCGACCACGGCAGCTGGCGGGCGGAAGCCTGGCAGTCTATAAACACATTCTCCTTGCTGACATTCCGCTTGCCCGCGTGTATGTAGATGGCCGCAAACGGCCCCACTTTCGTCCCCGTGCGGCAGAATATATTTTTTTCGATGAGCACGTCGCCCGATCCGTCGTCGACATAGACGCCGCACATCATGGAATGCGTCTTTTCCTCGCTCTCTGTGAAGAAATTTCCCCTTATGACATTGCCCGCGCTCTGCGGAGAGCGGCCGGAATATATTATGCCCATGTCGTGAAAATCGCGGCAGCAACGCTCAAACCTATTGAACTCTATCGTGTGTTCCGAACCGCCATAGCCGACGGACTGGTGGGTCTGGTCGTGAAAATAGCAGTGGCTTATGAAGCCCCCAACGCCGGTGACGTTAGCCTGGGCGGCGTATGACTTGTTCCAGCGACAGTTGTTGAAAAATTCGCAGTTCTCGATGCGGTTGTGGGAGGGCAGAAGCTTGGAGAAATTGCCCCCGTGAAGCCTCACCCCGCCGTCGCCCGTATCGAACACCCTGCATCTGCGGACAACATTGTTCGTGCGGGCCAGCTCCTCTTTGCTGCGGTTGTCAACGGGGGCGGCGTCTATGGCGACGGCATTCCTGCCGAGATTGAAAAATTCGCAGTCCTCAACCACAACCCTGTCGCACTTTTTGCCGCGAATCGCGGTGCTGCAGCAGGCGGTGAATTTGAGCCCCGACACGGAAAGCCCGTCTATATTTTTCAAATCGAACAGCGGCTTGTCCAACAGAGAGAAGTCGAAATAGGCGCCGGCCGCGGGCGGGCATTTGAGCATCACGTAAAATAGGAGATTCTCCCTGTCTATAAAATACTCCCCGTCGGCGTCGATCTCCTCAAACAGGTTCACCGCATGATACGCGTTTACGTCGAGCTTCTTTTTGGCGGTGGTTATCCCCCACGGCAGAAGCGTCTTGATGTGGACGGTCTTGTCGGCGGGGTCGATTTTGTCAACCTCAACCGAACCGTAAAGCCAGCCGGGATTGAATATCCCGACCAAAAGATAGCCCTTCGCCCCCGCCCAGCGTTCGTGGCGCATATCCGAATAGCGCATGATTCCGCCGATTTTGGCCTGCCCCGGCTTGTTCTTTTCGGGCTCGGCAGTCTTCCAGCCGCCGTCCGGAACCTCGCCTATTTTTATCGAAGCGTTGCCGTTGGGATAGCGCGCCAGAGTCAGTTCTCCCCCGCTGTAAAAGGCCTCCGTCGCCATGGGAGCGTCGCCATGAAGGGGAATCTTGGTGACGGGCACGACCTTTTTAACCCCGAATTTTTTTAGGTCTATGCCGTAAAGTTTGCCCTCCGCATCGGCCGAAATCCTTTTCAACAAAGCCTTGTTTGTGACCTCGACAAGATTTTCCGCCCCGATTCTAATGCCGCCGATAAGCGTGGCGTTCTTGCCCTCCGCCCGAATCTTCAAAGAGGCGGAGGCGTTCGGATAGCCGTCCATTTCAACTCCCGTATCCGGGTGGAAATATTCGCCGTCCGCAAGTATTATTTCCGCCGACTCGCCCGATTTCTTGGCCGCCTCATACGCGGCTTTGAGCGTTCCGAACGGATTGTCTTTCGCGCCGGTCGCACTCGCGTCAACGCCTTTTGGCGACACATAAAAAATATTGGCACCAAACGCGGCGCACGAAAATGCGGACAAACAGGCCAAAAGCGAAAGTTGTTTTTTTATCATCATTTCTTCCCCAAACAGAATTCAAATTAAGTTGTTTTATGATAATCTCGATGAGTCTGTTGCGTCAAACAAAAAATACGCGCAATGACTGAGCAATGGCCGCGCGACGCCCGGATTCGGCGAACGCCGCAAAAATCAAACAGCCGAAACGCAAAAAAATTGGCAGACGATTTTCAGGCAATCCAAAACGCGGAAATACACCTGTGCGAACGGCGGGTTTGGAAAGCGGCACGCATGGACAATTCAAAACGCAGAGCGGCACTCGCGCATTCGATACGCAAATTTTTTTTTGCGCCCAAGCCCCGCGGAGCGGAATAGTGCGCCTGTTCGCCGTAAGCGGACCGGGAAAAAGCGTGCGAAATCCCAAATTTCACGCGCGCTGCAAATGCCCGATTTGCGCAAACGCCTCCGCTCTTGCGCCCGCACCTTGCTGGCGCACAAAAAATGATACGGCGCGCATAACACGGCTTGCGCGGCAATTCTTCAACACCCCCAAATTTATTTGCGCCGAATGCGGCAATTCCGAACGGAAAAAAACTTACCGGCAATCTTCGGGAAAATGCAAAACGGCAAAGTCGCAGGACAAGCGGACTTCGCGTATTTTCGGAACAAGAATTTTTTACGCGCGCAAAGCGAAAAAAACCGCTCCGGACACAGTCGGCGCAGATTCGCATTTTCCCGCCAAGAAAACCCAATTCGGAAACTCATACCTTGCGCACGCGCCCAAACTTAATTTGCGCGAACGCCTCCGCTCTTGCGCCCGCACCTTGCGGGGACGCAAAAAAGGATACGGCGCGCATAACACGGCTTGCGCGGCGATTCTTCAACACCCCCAAAATTTATTTGCGCCGAATGCGGCAATTCCGAACGGCGAAAAATTCGCGCTCAATTTTTGGGCAATAGAAATGGCGAGCGCATTTTTTACATTCGCAGCATTAAATCTTTTCGCATGCCGGGAAAGCCCGGCGCGCGCCGCGCGCAGATTCGCGTTTTTCCCGCCGAAAAAAAATCCGGTTCAAAAAACCTATACTTCGCGCACGCGCGGAGGCTTGATTTGCGCAAGTTTTTCCATAATCGCGTCCACAATAATCTGCGCTCTGTCGGGAGAATCCCTGCCGGGATCTATCTGCGACGGATCCACGGGCGCGCCCGCGCAAAGCACTATCCGCCTGCCGCCGCGAAGCGCATTGGAGCGCGGCAAGACCTCCTCAAAACCGAACGAGCGCACCGGCAAAATGGGAATGCCGGCCTTTATGGCTATCAGTCCCGCGCCCGCCTTGCCGCGCTGAAGCCTGCCGTCCGGGCTGCGCGTGCCCTCCGGAAATATTATCACGCTCGCCCCCTCTCCGACGCGACGCAAAACTTCGCGAAACGTGCTCAAATTGCCGGAATCGCCGCGCTTTACGGGAATCGCGTTCAGCTTTCTAAAGAGCGGCCCCGTGACCCGCCCGTTCATCAGGGTGTCGCGCGCGACGGCGCACAGCGAGGTCTCATGGTAAAAGCCCATCGCGGTCGGGTCGAGAAAGCTGACATGGTTGCCTATGAGAATGCACGGAGTCTGCGGCACGTTTTCATACCCGCAAAGCTCCACGCGGCCGAACGTGTCGCAGACAATCGCAAAAAAATTCCACCATGCCTTGTAAACATAGCGGCCCTTGAACTTAAAATATCTGACTCTCATCTCGACTGCGACTCCAATATGAGCGAAAGCGTCTTGGCGACGACCTCCTCCTTCGTCATGTGCGAGGTGTCTATTTTCACCGCGCCTTCGGCGCACACCAGCGGCGCCGTTTTGCGCGACCTATCCATGGCGTCGCGCTTTGTAATCGAATCCGAAATTCCCTCCTTTGCGCGGCGGCCGGCGCGCGTGGCCTCGTCGGCGTCGAGAAATATTTTGACGTCCGCGTCGGGAAAAATCACCGAGCCGATGTCGCGCCCTTCCATAATCAGCCCTCCAAATCCGTTTTTGCGGGCGAAGTCCGCCATGGAGCGCTGGTAGTTTTTCAGGAATCCGCGCACCTGAGCCAAAGCTGCGAATCCGGCCACATTTTCGTTCACGCGGCGGCTGCGTATGAGGGAGTCGTCCGCGAGATCCCCGTTCAGCGTCATGCGCGCGCTGCCGCCCTCTATGACGGCGCCCAATTTAAGTTCGCTCAGCACGCCTTCAATCGCGGACACGTCGGACGGCGCAATGCCGCGCTCCAAAAGCCCGAACGCGACGGTCCTGTAATGCGCGCCCGTATCGACATGCAGATAGCCCAACGCCTTCGAGCACTCGCGCGAGACCGACGACTTCCCCACGGCCGCCCCTCCGTCCACGGCTACCGTTGCGAACTTTTCCGAATCCGCGCGAGCGCGGTCGAGCCTCTCGAAGAAGTCGGGCCAAGTCTTGGAGACGCACTCCGGGTTTTCAATCTCGATCCAGCAGTCCGGGCCGAGATTGACGCAGCCGGCAATCGAGAACGCCATGGCAATCCGATGGTCGTCATAGGTGCGTATCTCCGCGGGAGCGGCGGCCGCCCTGCGGGCGAGTTCGTCGGGATTCGGGGGAGTTATTCGCACGGAGCCTTCCGCCTCCCGCGCGTCCGCGCCGAGCTTTGAAAGCTCCGCGCAGACCGCCGCAATCCTGTCCGTCTCCTGCGCGCGCGTATGGGCTATTCCGCAAATTTCGACGGGCGAATCCAGAAGCGGCGCGGCGGCGGCCAGAGTCAGGAATGTGTCCGATATGGCGTTGAAGTCGAACCCGTGTCTGCAAAGGCGCGCGCGGCCTCCGGGAACGGAGGAGATTACGAGCATGTCGCCGCCGACCGGCGCGAGCCTCGCCAACCCCGCCTCCTCAAGCACGCGGAGAAAATCGGCGTCGCCCTGAAGCCGGCACTCTCCGAAACGCCGGAGCAAAACCGCCCCGCCCGTCAGCGCCGCCAACATCGCAAAATAAGACGCCGCGGTCGCGTCCGGCTCAACCGAATACGAGCGTCTCCCGTCCGCCGCGGCTTTCGCCGGCTCCGCCGAAAACCTCCCGCCGCCCAAAGAGCGCGCGCAAAGCCCGAACTGCCCCATTTGGGCGAGAGTCATGGCGACAAACGGCAGCGACACCGTCGCCCCCTCAAGCCGGATTTCGGCGGGGGTGTCGGCAAACGGGGCCGCCATGAGGAGCGCGGAAAGAATCTGGCTGGAGGCCGAAGCGTCCGCGCGAATTTCGCCGCCGCGCAATCCGCCCGCGAACATTTTGAACGGAAAGCAGTCCGGCTTCCCAAAAAACTCGAAGCGCGACCCCTGATCGCGAAGGGAGTCGAACAGGCCCTTCATCGGGCGCGAATACATCGCCCGGTCGGAATCGAAAGAGTAGACTCCGCCCGCCCGCAGGGCCGCCGCCGCCGTCACAAAGCGCGCCGCAGTGCCCGCATTGCCGACGAACAAATCCGCCGAAGGCGCAAACTCCCGCGCGCCGCCCGAAACGATTTCGACGGCTCTCTCTTCCTCATGCAAATCCGTCCGGCAGCCGAGCCTCGAAAGGCAGTCGGCCATAATCAGCGTGTCGCGCGAAAAGAGCGCGCCCTCAAGCCTCGCGCGCCCGCCAGTCAGCGCGGCAAGTATCATCGCCCTGTTCGTCACGCTTTTGGAGCCTGGCAAATTGACAGCCGCGCGGCACCCGTTTCGGAAAACTTCTATCTTTTTACCCATTGAAGAAACGCCAATTTTCGTCAAGACGCGCCGCCGAGTTTGTCGCGGTAGGCCTTGGCGTCGCGCAAAGCCGCCGCAATGGAGGAAAAGTTGCCGGAGTCGAAATCGGAAATCAGCGAATCCAGACACGCCCGGTACTCCTTCAGAGCGGCGGTTATCTCGGCGCGGTTGTCCATGCATATCGCGTCCCAGATGTCGGGCGAGCCGGATACGACGCGCGTGCAGTCCCGAAATCCCGGCCCGGCGAACTGCAAGGCGAAATCCCCCAGCGACTTTTCCACCGCGCGGCAAAGAGTGCCTGCCAGCATGTGCGGCGCATGGCTGACATGCGCGACAATCCTGTCGTGCTCGGCGGGCAAAAGCTCCTCGACGCGCATTCCGAGAGACTCCCAAAATTCGCGCACTAACGCCGCCGAATCCGCTCCGGAAGCGCCGCACGGGGAGATTATGCACACCCTTCCGTCAAAAATCCTTCCGTCGGCAAAATCCACGCCGATTTTTTCCGAACCGGCCATCGGGTGCGACCCCACGAAGTCCGCCCCCGAACCGGCCAGCGCCGCCGAACAATCGCGGCAAATGGCGGATTTCACGCTGCCGACGTCCGTCACGACCGCGCCGGGCTTCAGATGCGGGACAATCTCGCCGACAATAGAGGCAATTGTGTCTGTCGGAGTGCACACCACTGTCAAATCCGCGCCGGAAACGGCCTGAGAGGGAGTCTCGCAGACTTCGTCGAAAATCCGCGCCATCTGCGAGCACTTGAGCCGCGTGGACTCGCTGCGCGACCACACCGACACCGCGACCGCCTTCCCCAGGCTCCCAAAGCCCCGCTCCTTGAGGGCCGCCGCAATGGAGCCGCCCAACAGCCCCGCTCCGAGCACGGCCACCTTTTCAACGCCCGTATTCATGTCCGAAAATAATTGCACTTTGCCCGCCGCCGCTCAACCAAAAAAGTTTTTTTCAAAAATATATTGCAAAAAAAATCAATCTGCAAAATCCTAAAAAAAATGGACGAGTGCTTTCTAATAGACGGCTTCAATCTCGGTTTCCGCTGCTTCTACGCGATGCCGGACCTGTCGCGCGCGGACGGATTTCCGACGGGAGCCCTGCACGCGTTCTTTGCCAGCCTTCTGAAACTGTCCATGACGGACGCCCCGCACGACACCTGCGTATTCTTCGACAAGGGCGGCTCCGCCAGACACAGGGAAATATACCCCGAATACAAGGCCAACCGCGCGCAGACGCCCGACAACCTCCGCCGCCAGATTCCGGCCATGAAGGACTTGTGCTCCCTGTTCGGCTTCGACCCGTGCGAAATGGACGGAATTGAAGCCGACGACCTCATCGCCAGCGCGACCGCCAAACTGCGCGAAACCGGCCGCAAAGTGACGATAGTAAGCGCGGACAAGGACTTCGCCCAGCTAATCTGCCCCAACGTGCGCCAGCTTCTGCCGCCCTCCGGAAAGAACAAGGATTGGACGGAGCTCGACCTCATCGGCGTAAAGACGAAGTTCGGCGTCGCGCCCGCGCAGATTCCGGATTTTCTCGCGCTGGTGGGGGATTCGGCCGACAACATTCCCGGAATAAGCGGAGTCGGGCCGAAAACCGCCGCAAAGTGGATTAAGGATTTCGGCGACGTAGACACCATCATACGCCGCTGTGACTGGCTCAAGCCGGAAAAGTTCCGCGCCGCCGTGCGCGAGAATGCGGATCTGTTGCGCAGAAATCTCCGGCTCGTGACGGCGGACTCCTCGCTGGAAATGGACATTCCGCAACCCGGCCGCCCGAACTTCCCGGAAATAGTGAAATTTCTGGAAGAAATGGAAATGAAAAAGTCCGTCATAGCCCTGCGCAAATTTGCGCGGGAGCTTTTCGGCGAGGAATTGTAGAGCTTCCCCGCCGCGAAATTTTGCAAATCGAAAAAATCGGCGCGCCGGAGATGCGCCCCGAAAACGCGTCCCGGCCGGGGCGCGCGGACACTTCTCCTACTTTGGCTGAAAACCTCATTTGCGAAAAAAACCGCAAACCGCAACGGGCATAAATGCACGACATATGGAATCCATGGCACGGCTGCGCAAAGAAGAGCGAGGGTTGCGCAAACTGCTACATGTACTTTCTCGACCGCATGAGAAATTCCGATCCCGAACGGGTGTTCAAGGTGAAGGACAACTTCGACTATCCCCTGAAAAAAGACCGGAACGGAGAATACAAAGTGCGAAGCGCGGAAACGCTGAGAGTATGCATGACCTCAGATTTCTTTTTGGAAGAGGCCGACGAGTGGAGGCCGGAGGCGTGGCAAATAATCTCGAAGCGCAGGGACGTAGTGTTCTTTCTGCTCACAAAGCGTCCGGAGCGCGTGCAAAAATGCCTCCCGCCCGACTGGGGTGACGGCTGGGAAAACGTATTCTTCAACGTCACGGCCGAAAACCAGAGGCGCGCCGACGAGCGCGTGCCGATTCTGCTTGAGCTTCCCTTCAAACACAAGGGAATCATGGTCGCCCCGTTCATAGGGAGGGTGTCGCTGGAGAGGTACCTCAAGGGCGGAAAAATAGAGCGCGTGGTCGCCGGCGGGGAAAACTACGACGGCTCCAGAATCTTGAGATGCGAATGGGTTGAGCTGCTGTACCGCGAATGCGTCGCAACCGATACGTCATTCTGCTTTATCGAGACCGGCAGCCGGTTTGAGAAGGACGGAAAAATCTACCGCATGCCGAACAAACGCCTGCAAAGCGTGATGGCCTTTCGATCGGGATTTCGGCATGCCGGGCGGAAGTTCGAATACAAGCTGGAATTTCCCCCCGTGCAGGCGGAATTGCTCGGCCAGACAAAGAGATATTCCCCGCACTTCGCCCCGCAATGTGCCGAATGCGGAAGCCGCCCAATCTGCAACGGCTGCGCGAATTGCCGCAAATGCGCGCAAATTTAAATCCGCCAATCGCGGCGAACTGCGGCGGGCGGCGGCTTGCCAGTCCGCGAAAGGGCGGCGCGTCGCAAAGTTTGACCTTAAAAAAAGCAAAGCGGCATTTGGAGATTGCCGGCGCAAAAATCGAAATCCGGAAGGCGGCGGCGCAAGAATCAAAAGACGGCGCAAATCGAAAAAGTCCCCCCGTCGCTCCGCATTTTTTTGCGGGGAGAAAAACTTGGTGCTCGGAACGGGAATCGAACCCGTACGGCCGCAAGGCCAGCGGATTTTAAGTCCGCAGCGTCTACCGTTCCGCCACCCGAGCAAAATATTAAACAATCCCGAAATTTCCCCGCCCCGCAAAACTTTCAAATGCGAAGCGCCCTCGCGGGCGGAAAAATTTTTCGCCTAAACCAGTTGAGACGGGCACAAAAAGCTCCAAAAAAAAGGGCGCATTCCAACATGCAAAGAACATAAGCCTCGACGCGCAAGTCTCCAAAAGAGCGCAAAAATGTCAAAACAAAAGCGGCCCCCAAAGACGGAACGCCGACCGCATGCGAAAAAACGGCGCGAAAAAAATCCGAAGGCGAAGCCGAGTTTCCGCATGCGAAGCCGTTCAGTCTATGTCGCTTCTATTCCAAGTAAAGAAGCCGGTCAGGAGAAACCAAAAACTCGCATACACGCACGAGCTCTCAAACGGGCTTGCGACCGCCGAAACGAGAAGAACGCAGCAAATAGTGCCCAACATCACGACGCTCGAAAGGCCGAAGTCGAAGCGCGCCAACTGGCGCAGGAACAGCGCAAGCGGCGTCAGCAAGGCGAGCGCCAAACCGGCGAATCCGTCCTCGACGAGTTTCTTGAGCAAATCGCTCGTGGGCGACGACCACGACGACGCCCCCGTATCCGCCCCCTGAACAAATGCAAAAGCCGTCGGAAACGAACCGGCCCCCCAGCCGAACAGAGGCCTCTCGCTAATGAGCTTCATCGAATCCTCGAAAACGAGGGCTTTTTGGCGGAGCGTTATCGGCGAATTTTCGGAAACAATCAGCTTCTCGTCGGGATTTGAGACGGATCCGTCGAAAAATGCGAAAATCAAAACCGCCGCAAAAGCGGCAAGCGCGAAGTACGCGACAGGCGAGGCAAACTTCGCCGCAGCCGAACCAAACTCGCCGGACTTCAACCTGCGCCCGATTTCGCCGAACTCCGGAAGGGCCGAAACGGCGAACAAAAACGCGCCCAGCGCGAAAATGGAGCAGGCGAATATGCGCTCTAACGGAGTCCCCGTCAAAAGCGCCGTAAAGAGCAGGACGCAGGCGCACGCAAGCATGAGAAAGCGAAACGAAAACAGGAACGCCGACAGACGCCTGTGCGGGGACGAATACAGCGCGCACGCAAAGGCCGCGCCCATCCATATCATTGCGAACGCGCACCACTGCGAAGAACTCGAAAAGGTCGAAAATCCGTCCTGGCGCATGTTGAGAACGTTGTTGACATTTTCAAGGCTGAACGAGAGCTCCAGCAGAAGTCCGACCAGCGCCAGCAAGGCCGCAATCATAACGCAGTACGACAAAATACGCCTCAATATGTAGCGCGAGCCGCAGATAAAATAGACCGAAAGCGCCGCCGCCGCAATGGCGAGCGTCTCAAGCGGGGGAAACAGCGCCGACTCCGCGCTGTCCGCCGCCGAAACTATCGCGGATCCCGAATAGTTGTCGAGGAGCCTAAACGCCGACACCCCGCCCGCGGACGCCATTTCCACGCACGGATTGAACACCCCCGCAATCGCGACGGCAAGGAGGGCCAAATACGGAGAAACCGACAAAGCGTAATTCAGACAAAGGCCGCGCGGCGCGTCCGGCCACACCCTCCGAAAAATCGCGACGTTCACCGGCGCAACGATTCCGAAAGCTATCAGCAATCCGCTGCAAGACTCCGAATTTCCGCCTCCGAGAAGCGCCGAAAGCAAAACCATCACAAGGACGTTCGCAATCAGAATGCGCTCGCTTATATTCTGGGTGTTTCTCTTTATTACTTCTTCGTCGAGCATGTTGAAACAATTAAAGCCTTGGCGTATAACATATCGACGACGACACTTCCAGAGCTTTTTGCGCGCCTTCGAGAGCCGACGCTATTTCAAGCGCGAAAGCCATGGCCGTGCCCGCCCCGCGGGAGGTGACGGCGTTGCCGTCCCGCACGACGTCCGCGCGCTCGTCGATATCCGCGTTCGAGATTTCCGGCATCGCGCTCGGGTGGGCCGTAACGCGCGCTCCGGAAAAAACCCCGGCGCGGCAAAGCGCTCCGGGAGCCGCGCAGATTGCCGCCGTTATTTTTCCCGCCCGAAAGTGACGGGCGAAAAACTCAATCAGCCGCGCGTCGGAAGCCGCGGCGCGCACGCCCGGCCCGCCCACAAGAACCGCAGCGTCAAATTCCGACTCCGCAATCTCGGAAAACAGCGCGTCCGCGCAAACCGTTATCGAGCTTCTGCCGCATACCTGAAGGCGGTCGCCGACCGCAACAAGCTTCACGCAGACCCCCGCGCGCCTCAATATGTCGACGGGCGCGACGGCCTCGACCTCCTCAAATCCTTCAAAAATTACGACTGCGGCAGTTTTCATGGCCGCGGATTATTGACGAACGCGCACACCTCGTCAAAATAATTTTCGGCCTGCGCGAGAGCGTGGCCCGCGCCCTCAAACCACACCAAACGCTTGTCGGGTGAAGGCAGCAGGCTGAAAATCTTGCGGGCATTGCGCGGCGGAACCACGAAGTCCCGCGTTCCGTGCAGCACGAGAACCGGCATGCGGACTCCGGCGAGCTTTGAAGCGTTGTCCAATATCGACATCGGAACAATTCTCACCGGGCAGACGGCGTTTACTCCGTCGCTGAACGCGCCGCTCAACACGAGGCACCGGGCGTCGGGGTGGGCCGCCGCCAAATGCGACGCCGCCGCGCTGCCGAGCGAATATCCCATCAGCGCAATCCTTTCTGCGGGAATTTTCATCGTGTCCGCAAGCCATTTCCACGCGGCGTCGGCGGCCATGTAGATCTTCTCTTCATCGGGCTTACCCGCGCTGAGCCCGTATCCCACATAGTCGTACGCAAGAACCGAAAATCCGCGGGCATTCAGCGTCCGCAAGACTTCGGCAATCTCGCCCAAATCCTCGCCGTTGCCGTGGCTGTAAAGAATGACCGGAGCCCCCGAAGCCGCCGGCAGCCAAACCGCGGCGGCGCGCTCGCCGTTTGCAAGCGGCAAAAACATCTGCGCCCGCGAATAGGACGGCGGCGGCGCCGGAAATATGACCGCATTTTTAAACAGCGCCACAAGGCCCAAAAACGCGCCGTACAAAACCAGTGCAACCGCGCAAAAAACAAAAAATATGTGCGACCAATTCATTTTGCCATTTCGTTCAGCGCCTTCCAATGGCGCATTTCAATCGCCTGCGGCCGGCTTTCCGGATTCAGCCCGTCGCACGAATCCAGCCATGCCGAAAGAATTTCCGCGTCCGCGCCCGCGCTCCTGGCTATTGAGCCGATCTGCTTGCGGCGCTTCAAAAATATCTTGCGAATCAGCCCCTTTGCCGCGCTTGAAAATATGTACGGATTCTCCAACAGCCTGAACGACGCCAAAACCGAATCCACCGCCGGGCGCGGATAAAAGCACTGCGCCGCCACCTTGTGCGAACATTCGAGAACGTACGCTCCGGAGAGAAAAACGGATATGGGCGAATATTCCCCGGTATTGGCCGCCGCGCAAAAGCGTTCGGCCGCCTCCTTCTGAAGCATAAGCGACATGCGCGACGGCAGGCGGGGTTCCGACAGCACGGCGTCCAGCCACGGAGTGCTTATCGAATACGGAAGGTTGGAGACTATTTTGTATTCCGCAATATCCGCGGGCAGGTCCGCGAGCGGACGCTCCACGGCGTCGGCGTTTATCAGGCTGAAATTTTTTACGCCGGCAAAAATTTTCGACAAATGCCCGAAGAGTTCCGCGTCGAGCTCAACCGCGTACACGCGCGCCCCGCGCGCAAGCAGGGCCCCCGTCAGCGTGCCCAAGCCGGGGCCGACCTCCACAACCGAATCTGCGGGGCATACGCGCGCATAGTCGAGCGACTTTCCCACAATGTTTGCGTCCACCAAAAAATTCTGGCCGAGCCTCCTGTTCGGCACATGCCCCATCGAGCGCAGAAGCCGCGCAGTCTGCGTGGGGGTCAGCCTTCCTTCCGACACGTCCGAATCCATGCCTTCAGACGGCCTCCGCCGCGAGGGTTGAAAACTCCGGAAGTATGCGCTGAAACTGCGAGACCTCCTCCAGAGGAAGGGAGCTGTCCGCGCACAGCCTCCAGTTCGGATTGAGGGAGATAATCTCCCGCGTGCGGGCGAAGTACTCCGCGCAATCCGTGCGGAAGTGCAGCTTTGCGCCGGGCAGGCAGAACGGGCGCAGGGCGTCGAGAAACGCGGGCTGCATGAGCCTTCTGCGATGGTGCTTGGCCTTCGGCCACGGATCCGGGAAAAATACGAACACACGCTCAAGCCGCGCGCCCGCCGGCATGGACTCTAAAAATTCGGAAGCTTCGGCCTTCACGAAGTGCGCGTTTTCCGCGCGACGGTTGGCCGCGCGCCGCGCGCCGTCGCGCACGCGCTCGGATATGAGGTCTATTCCCACGCACGTCTCGCCGGGAAACGCCGACGCGTACGCGCTCAGGTAGTGCCCCTTTCCGCAGCCTATCTCCAGAGTGATTTTTCCGCCGCAAGACGCGAATATCGGCGCGCAGAGAGTCCGCAGATTCTCTATGCGCGCATTGCGCCGCGCCATGGCCTCCTCCAAGCTCACGCCTCAAAGCCTCCCTTTGAAATCGCCATATCCGAAACTCTTTACGACTCTGAAATTCCCGGTGCGCGAATCGAACAGGCAGATGTCCGGCAGGGGCATTCCGTTGAAGGTGTTTGTCTTGACCATGGTGTATATGGCCATGTCGGCAAAAAACAGAATGTCGCCCTCACGCAGGGGAGCGTCGAAGGAGTAGTCTCCGATTCTGTCGCCCGCAAGGCAGGAGCGGCCGCAAAGCCTGTACGTGTGAGCCTTCCGGCCCGGCAGTTCCGCGCCGAACACGGCGGGCCGGTAGGGCATTTCAAGAACGTCCGGCATGTGGCAGACGGCGGAACAATCCAATATCGCAATGGGCCCGCCGTTGTCGGTTATCTCCAATACGCGCGCGGCAAACACGCCGGCGTTAAGGGCCACGGCCTCGCCGGGTTCGAGATACACGTCCTCCACATTCGGATAGCGCGCGCGAAAACCGCGCACGACGTCTACAAGCCTCTCAATTCCGTAGTCCGGCCGCGTGATGTGGTGCCCGCCCCCGAAATTGACGCTGCGCACCCGCGCGATTATGTCGCCGAACTTTTCCTCAAAAGCCGCGAGCGTGCGTTCGAGAACTCCGCTGTCCTGCTCGCACAGCGCGTGGAAGTGCAGCGCGTCTATCTTCGAGGCTATGTCCGCGCTCAAATTCGCGCGCAGCGCGCCGAGGCGCGAGCCCGAAGCGCACGGATTGTATATCTGGGTGGCCACTTCCGAATACTCCGGATTCGCGCGCAAGCCTATGTGGATTCGCCGCCCGCGCGAACTTGCCGCGGAGCGCGCCAAAGCGGAAAATTTGTCTATCTGCGCCTCCGAATTGAATACGATGCAGTCGCAAAATTCGGCAAGCTCGCGCACTTCGTCCTCCCTAAAAGCGGGGCAATAGACATGTATTTCGCCCCCGAAATATTCCTTCGCAAGCAGGGCCTCATGCACGCCGCTCGACGTCGTCCCGCAGAGATATTTCGATATGAGGCCGAACGTCTCGTACATCGAAAACGCCTTCAGCGCCAAAAGCACGCGCGCGCCGCAGGCGTCTCCGGCGTCCTTAATCAGCTTCAGATTGCGCTCCAAGACGTCGGGAAAAACCACGTATGCGGGAGTGCGCAACGCGTCCAAGTCCACGGCGCCGTTAAATATGTCGGTCGTCATAGCTTTTGCTGCAAAAGCGGCACAGTGAAAAAATCCCCTATTTGAGCGACTGCTCCTTCGCCTTGTTGGCCGCCGCGAGCTTGACGTATTTGTGCGACCAATACGTCAGGCCCTCGCGCGTCTTGTCGTCGAGCGGCTTGACGACTTTTGCGGGCGAGCCTAGCACGAGCGATCCCGGAGGAACAACTGTCCCTTTGGTGACGAGCGCGCCCGCCCCGACAATGGAGCCGTCGCCGATTTCGGCCTTGTCGAGGACGACCGCTCCCATGCCTATTAGACAGCCGTTGCCGATCTTGCACGCATGCAGGATAGCCCCGTGGCCCACGGTGGTGTACTCGCCGATTTCGACTCCGGCGTCGTCGGCCAGATGCACGACCGTCCCGTCCTGGAGGTTCGAGCCCCTGCCCAATTTTATGGAGTTTATGTCCGCGCGCAAGACGCAGCCGGGCCACACGCTTGCGTCGGCCTCTATGGAGACGTCGCCTATCAGCGTCGCCGCCCTGCTCACGTATGCGCTTGGGTGGATCTGCGGATCCTTACCAAGATATCTTTCGAGTCTTTCTTCTATTGTCATGGCAAAATTTTTTCAACCTCGCAAAATCTTGCTTGAACTATTCCGAATTTCAACGAAATTAAAACGTCGAAACCAACAAAGAACGCAACGTCTTATGGCAAAAGTTTTGATAATCGGCGCCGGCGGAGTCGGCAGGGTGGTGACGCACAAGTGCGCGCAGATGCGCGACGTGTTCGACGAAATTTGGCTTGCCTCAAGAACCAGGCAAAAATGCGACAACATCGCTTCGGAAATTCCGGGCGAAATCCGCACAGCGCAAGTCGACGCCGACAACTCCGACGAGCTTGCCGGGCTGATCCGCAAGGCGGGCGCGGACATAGTCGTAAACGTCGCGCTGCCCTATCAGGACCTCTCCGTAATGGACGCCTGCCTGAAGGCCGGCGCGCACTACATAGACACGGCAAACTACGAGCCGCCGGACGTTGCGCACTTTGAATACAGCTGGCAGTGGGCCTATCGCGACAAGTTCAAAAACGCCGGCCTCACCGCCGTGCTCGGTTCCGGATTCGACCCCGGAGTGACGAACATGTACTGCGCCTACGCGCAAAAGCACCTCTTCGACGAAATAAATTTCGTTGACATTCTCGACTGCAACGCGGGCGACCACGGACTTCCATTCGCGACGAATTTCAATCCGGAAATAAATATCCGCGAAATCACCGCCAACGGACGCTACTGGCAGGACGGAAAGTGGATTGAAACCAAGCCCCTGCAAATTCGCTGCGACTTCGACTATCCGCAGATAGGCGTGAGACCGTCGTATCTGCTGTATCACGAGGAGTTGGAGTCGCTCTGCAAAAATCTGAAGGGGCTTAAGCGGATACGCTTCTGGATGACGTTCGGCGACAAGTATCTCACGCACCTGCGCGTCTTGGAGAACGTCGGCATGACCTCCATAAAGCCGATAAAAATAAAGGGCGTCGAAATAGAGCCGCTGGAATTTCTCAAGGCCGTCCTTCCCGATCCGGCCTCGCTGGGGCCGCTCACAAAAGGCAAGACCAACATAGGTTGCGTATTCGACGGAATCAAAGACGGCAAGCGCAGAAAAGTCTACATATACAACGTCTGCGTGCACGAGGACTGCTACGCCGAAGTCAAGAGCCAGGCGATATCGTACACCACCGGAGTCCCCGCCGCCTCCAGCGCGCGCCTTTTGGCCGCCGGACAGTGGAAGGGCGCGGGCGTGTTCAACATGGAGGAGCTCGATCCGGATCCGTTCCTAGAAACCGTATCGAAATTCGGGCTGCCGTTCAAAGTGGAGGAGCTTGACCCGGAAAAAAATTACGAACTTCCGCAATGATGACGGATTTTCGCGCCCGCGCCCGGCCGCCGCGCTAAACGCCAACAACTCAACCCCAAATGCTCAATACCATGAAGATGATAAAAGCCGTAATCAAACCCTTCAAGCTCGACGAAGTAAAAGAGGCCCTTGCGGAAATAGGCGTGGAGGGAATGACCGTGACCGAAGTCAAGGGATTCGGAAGGCAGAAGGGACATTCGGAAATATACAGGGGAAGCGAATACACAGTGGAACTGCTCCCGAAAGTGGTCATAGACGTCTGCGTGCCCTCTGACATGGCCGATAAAACCGTCGAAACCATTTTAAAATCCGCAAAGACCGGCAAAATAGGCGACGGAAAAATATTCGTCTCTCCCGTGGAGCAGGCGTACCGGATCCGCACGGGAGAAAAGGGCGTGATAGCCTTGTAGCCGGCGCCTGCGC
This sequence comes from Verrucomicrobiota bacterium, assembly GCA_003343565.1. Classification (GTDB taxonomy): domain Bacteria; phylum Verrucomicrobiota; class Verrucomicrobiia; order Opitutales; family Intestinicryptomonadaceae; genus Merdousia. The sequence continues at coordinate 26,539 of QALA01000078.1, forward strand.
GCGCTAAAAAAAATGCCGTTAATACAAACGCGGCCGTTTCGCGTCTTTTAAGTGCGGCGGCCAAATAAGCGGCTCGCTCCAGCCCGGCAACATACAAACCGCCTGCGAAACCGCCCGCATGAAAATTTTGCGAATTAAAATACCGGCACATAAGCGTCTCTTCTTACGCGGTTATTAGTTAACGCGCGCAACACAAGCGCGCAAGGCAAAATCCGCCCCCAATGCCGCCGCGCAATACTTAAAAAACTCCGTTGCGCCGCATTAAAAAACAGCGCGCGCAACCCAAGCGCGCGTAAAACCAAAGTCAGACGTTATCTCTTGCGCCTCAAGGCAAACGCGCAACGCGCCTTCCCCTCCATTCTCTCAACGCGCAGACAAAATATGCAAAAGCGAGGCGAGACGAAAATTTTGTGGAAAATAAAAAAATTTTGCCAAATAAAATGCCTCGCGCACAAACGCATTTGCGCACGTTCAGGCAATCAACGCGCGCAATCTTTAAGCCCGCAAAACGAAAGCCGCCGCCAATGCCGCCGCGCAATACTTAAAAAACTCCGTTGCGCCGCATTTAAAAACAGCGCGCGCAACCCAAGCGCGCGTAAAACCAAACTCAGACGTTATCTCTTGCGCCGCAAGGCAAACGCGCAACGCGCTTTCCCTTCCTTTCTCTCAACGCGCAGACAAAATTTGCAAAAGCGAGACGGGGCGAAAATCTTGCGGAAATAAAAAAAATTTTGCCAAATAAAATGCCGCGCGCACAAACGCATTTGCGCATATTCAGGCAATCAACGCGCGCAATCTTTAAGCCCGCAAAACGAAAGTCGCCGCCAATACCGCCGCGCAATACTTAAAAAAACTCCGTTGCGCCGCATAAAAAACAACGCCACTGTCGGCGTTAAATTAAAGCGCGCGCAAACAGAAAACGCCGCGGCGTTTTGCGGCGCGTTTACGCCTCCGGCGCCGCGCCGAGCCCGGCGAGATTCTCTTGAGGCCGCGAAGAATCCTGCGCGCAGGCTTGGGCCGCCAGACTCGCCGCTCTCTCGGCGGCCTGGCGGGCGTCGGCAGCGGCCTGTTCGGCCTTTTCGCGCTGTCTGGCGGTTTCGGCTTGGCGGCTCTCCCATGTGGAGTGAAAGGCGGGCCACACAAAGGTCTCGATTGTCTTTGCCGCTCTTAAATCAAGGTCGTAGTCAATGAGGCAGCCGCATATTCTGGAGTCGTACAAAGCCATTTTAAACTGGCGCGGCCTGCCGTCCACAAATTTATCCAAGACCGGACGCCAGTCGCGCCCCAGGCAGCCCTCCCACGGGCCGGTCATTCCGGCGTCCGTCTGGTAGGCCGTCCCCTGCGGCAATACGCGCGCGTCCGCCGTCGGAATGTGTGTGTGAGTGCCGACCACCGCGGCGACCTTGCCGTCCAAGTGCCAGCCCATGGAGACTTTTTCGGACGACGTTTCCGCGTGAAAATCCAAAAACACCGCGTCGCAAAGCGGGGAGATTTTTTCGACCATGCGCGTCGCGGCCGCATAGGGGCAATCCGACTTTATCTTCATCAGCGTCTGCCCCAAAAGACAAAAGACTCCGAGCCTGACCCCGCCCTTTTCCACTATCGTAAAGTCGCGGCCGGGATTGCCCTGCGGAATGTTCGCCGGGCGGCACATGCATTCGACGGAGTCTATCTCTCCCTCAAGCGAACGCTGGTCCCAAAGGTGGTCTCCGAGAGTTATGGCGTCCACGCCAAACTTGAAGAGATCCTTTGCTATGCTCTTTGTTATTCCGTTGCCGCCGGCTGCGTTTTCCGCATTGGCGATTACAAAATCGACTTTCAGTTCCTCCCTTATTCTCCGCAGATTTTCGGCGAGAATAGAGCGGCCCGGACGCCCAACTATGTCTCCGAGAAAAAGAATTCTCATTATATGCCGCCCCGCTCGATAAATCCCAATTTTTCGCAAGCCTCCCGCATGTCGGCAAGCGCGCCGCGGGGCGAAAGTTCGGAAGGCAGCTCCGCCAAAAGCCCCTTCTTGGAATAATACTCGACAAGCGGAAAAGTCTCCCTGTCAAACACCTCAAGGCGCTTTTTTACGGTTTCGGGCTTGTCGTCGTCGCGCACGTAGAGCTCCCCGGCGCACTTGTCGCAAACGCCGGATACTTTCGGGGGATTGAAGTCCTTGTGAAACGAGGCCTGGCAGTTGCGGCAGATCAGCCTGCCGGAAATCCTCCTGACAATCTCGTCTTCCGGAACGTCCAAATAAAACACCGCCGAAACCGCCTCGCCCATCTTTGCAAGCATGTCCTCCAACATTTCCGCCTGCCGGACATTCCGCGGAAACCCGTCCAATATAAATCCGTTTTCCGCGTCGGGACGCCCTATGCGCTCGGCGACCATCGCCGCCGTCACGTCGTCCGGGACGAGTTCGCCCTTTTTCATATACGATTCGGCCAATTTCCCCAAGTCTGTGCCGTTTTTGAGATTGTACCTGAACAAATCTCCGGTGGAAATCTGCACTATTCCGAGCAACTCGCCGATAGCCGCAGCCCGCGTGCCCTTACCGCTGCCCGGCGCTCCGAGCATGATTATATTGGCCTTTTTCATCTCTTTTTATTCTTAAAATATGAATGGCACATTTAGTTTGAAAAAAGGGTCTAATGCAAGCAAACTTAACATAATGTTGCAAGAGACGGACACAAAAACGGCCGCGGACTCCATCTGCGGAATATACGCCGACGCCGAAGGCGGATTGTTCCTATGCATGGCGGACGCCTCCGGCGGGCGCAGTTGCGTGTCCACGCGGTTCGAGCCCTTCGCGTGGATATGCGAGCGCGCGGACGCATCCAAATACGCCTGCAACACGCTCCATATGAATGGCCCCGCCTCCGCGCCGCTCGACACCCTCGCAAAATTCGCAAATCCGGCCGTTCTTGAAAAATTTTTCAAAGAGCGCGACAAGTCCCTTCCGATAGAGCGCGTAATCGGCATCGAAAACCAGTATCTGATGGCCAACCGCGCCCGAATGTTCGCCTCCGTCCCGTTCGACCGCCTGCGGAGAATGCAGTTGGACATAGAAGTGTATTCCGAACGCGGCTTCCCGCGCGCCGAAATCGACGCCGACAGAATAATCGCAGTCGGGCTTTCCGGCGAGGGGGGACAGAAGATTCTGGAGATAGACGAAATGTCCGCAAAGGCCGAAAAAAAGCTGCTCGAAAATCTCCGCCTGGAAATACTGCGCCGCGATCCCGACATAATCGAGGGGCACAACATATACAAATTCGACCTGCAATACATACGCGAACGCTGCGCCAAAGTCGGCGCGTCGATGGATTGGGGGCGCTTCGGCGCGCCCGTAAAATTCCGCCAAAGCCGCCTCTCGATAGCCGAGCGCACGCTCGCGTATCCGCGCTGCGACATTCCCGGAAGAACGGTGGTCGACACGTTGCACCTGGTGCAATTTTACGACTTGAACGCGCGCGAGATGGAGTCGTACTCGCTCAAGTACGCCGCCGTGCACTTCGGGATAAGCGACGAAAACGAGCGCACCTACATACGCGGCGACCTCATAAAAGACGCGTTTTTCAACGACCGCCGCGCGTTTTGCGCATACCTGTCCGACGACCTTCGCGAGACCGCCGGAATCGCAGAGCGCCTCCTGCCGACATACATCGCGCAAGTCCGAAACTTCCCGCTGACCCTTCAGGACTGCATTTTGCGCGGAAGCGGAACCAAAGTCGAAAGCGTGTTTCTGGAAAAATATCTGCACGCCGGCGCGGCGCTTCCGACTCCCGGCGACGGCGGATACTTTGAGGGCGCGCTGTCGCAAAGCTACGAGCTTGGCGTGTTCAGGAATGTGCTGCACTACGACGTGGCCTCGCTCTACCCCAGCCTCCTGCTCTCCATCGGGAAATGTCCGCCCAACGACCACCTGAAAATTTTTCTAAGCTCGCTTGCGAAGCTGCGCGAATACAGGCTCGAATACAAGCGCAAGGCGCGCGAGTGCGGCGACCCGAAATTGAAAAGGGAATACCAGACCCGCCAGCAAAGTTTCAAGATACTCATAAATTCCTTTTACGGATACCTCGGCCTCCGCGGGGCGATTTTCGCAGACACTCAGCTTGCCGAAGAAGTGACGCGGCGCGGGCGCGAACTTCTCAAAAAGCTCATGGAAGCGTTCAGCCGCGCCGGCTGCAAAATTCTGGAGGCAGACACGGACGGGCTCTATGTCTGCGCCCCGAAATATTTCGACGTTCCGGAAAAGCTCTTGGAGAAAGTCGGGGGCGTCCTGCCGGAGGGCGTCGATTTGGAATTTGACGGAAAGTACCGCGCAATGCTTTGCTACAAGGCGAAAAACTACGCCCTGCTGGAGGACGGCAAGATTGTCCTGCGCGGCTCGTCGTTTCGCAGCCGCTCGACCGAGCCGATTTTCCGCTCGCTAACCCACTGCCTGATCAAGGCCCTTCTGGAGGACGACACTTCGGAAATTATGGAGAAAATCTCCGAGACCGAACAAAGAATACGCTCCGGCAAAGCCGACATTTCCGAACTTGCGCGCTGCGAATTTATCGGCAAGAGCTGCCAGCAGTACGAGAGCGAAATAAAGCGCAACGCCCGCGTCCGGCGCGCGGCAATGGAGGCCGCGCTTCTCATGAATCCCAAGCCGGAAATAGGCGACAGGGTGTGCTATTACATAGCGGCCGGAACCGCCGCAAAGACCGCCGATTGGAAGCGCGCCCGCCCGGCGGAGGCCTCCGAGCTTGAGCCTTACGACGCGAATTACTACCTCTCGAAGCTCGGCGACTGGCGGAAAAAATATTCGGACATCGCGCCGTTTCTTGCGGAAAAAAAGGACTCGCAGGCCGAATTTGAATTTTGACGCATTCTCATTGTTTCCAGCATCTCGACAAGCAGGCGTTTTAACGATTAAAAAAGCGGATAAATCAAACGCGCTTAATACTGCCCCTTTTGCCTTCCCGCTTCCGAAGATTGCAATTTTTATATGCGCGATTTTTTACTAAAGAAATCGCCAAAATTTTTTCGTCGCGCATTTGCCTTCCATATTTCCTCAAGTTGTTTCGGCAATAAATCCGAAATATTGCAGCGCGATTGCGGACTTCGGGCGGGGAAACTGCCAAGCATGGGCAAAATAACGGAAAACTTGCCCTATAGTTTTACGCCGTTTCCCGGCATATTCCACTTCGAATACGCAGGCATTATCGGCAATATCGCAACGCCGGCTTTACATGGCGGTTTGCAATCCCATTTCTTTAAGTTTGTCAGGCCGGAACGCGACAGACACGGCGCCCGCAAGATCCGGCCAATTGCCCGCTAAGAAGCAACGAATTGAGAGCTATGAACTACGAGCTTCAATGCAGGGGACAAAGAACGCGACTACGCGCAAGCCCCACGCAAAACCCGCAACGCAATGCCCGCAATAACGCCCGCAATTTTTCCGCGCCGCAAGCTGTAAAAGGAAATTCAACCGAGCTGCGCACGGCGCAAACTTGCCGACGCAAGTTCGCAGGCGCGCAAAGCGGTCGAAGAAAATGCCCGCAAAAAAGATGCGGGCGATGCGCGCGCATTAGAAGCCGTCGGGCAGTTGACGCTCGCGTATGTCGCAAAGCAGCATCTCTACAGCCTCGTCAACCTGCCGAACTCCCTCGAAAGATTTGCGTATGCGCGAACGCACGGCCACCGCGCCGGACTCCGCCTCCTTGCGCCCCACGACAAACATGTGCGGAACCTTCGCCGTCTCGGCGTTGCGGATTTTGGCTCCAAGCTTCTCCGCGCTGTCGTCCATGGACACCCTCACGCCGGCTTTCTTGAGTTTTGCGTAAATCCCGTCGGCATATTCAATCACGTCTTCGCCGAGCGTCAGAATGCGCACCTGCTCCGGAGCCAGCCACGTGGGAAAATTCCCCGCAAAGTGCTCAATCAAAACGCCCGTAAAACGCTCAAGAGAACCGAAAGGCGCCCGGTGTATCATTATCGGACGGTGCGGCTTGTTGTCCGACCCGACGTAGGTGAGGTCGAAACGCTCCGGCAGATTGTAGTCAACCTGAACGGTGCCCAGCTGCCACTCGCGCCCGATCACGTCCTTGACGACAAAATCGATTTTCGGCCCGTAAAATGCGGCCTCGCCCACCTCCTCAGTAAACGGAACGCCCAAACTTTTGGCGGCCTTGCGTATGGCGGACTCGCTCTTGTCCCAATTCTCGTCGGAACCGACGTACTTGTCGCTGGCCGGATCGCGCAGGGAAATGCGCACGCGGTACTCGCGCATTCCAATCTTCTCGAACACGGCCTTGACCAAATCCAAACAGCCCTGAATTTCGGCGTCGAGCTGTTCGGGAGTGCAAAATATGTGGGCGTCGTCCTGGGTGAATCCGCGCACGCGCGTCATGCCGTTTAACTCGCCGGACTGCTCCCAGCGGTAGACGCTCCCGAACTCCGCAAGCCGCACGGGAAGTTCGCGGTACGAATGAGGATCGCTCTTGTAAATCTCGACGTGGAACGGGCAGTTCATCGGCTTTAGCAAAAATCCCTCGATTTCGCCCGATTCGATTTTCGGCTCAAAATCCGCCATGTTCGCGCGGCCTTCGGCAAGCTCGCGCAAGTCGTCGCGCTCGACTATCGGCACAAACTGCGAATCCTTGTAATAGGGGAAGTGCCCGCTCGTGCGAAACAGCCCCAGCTTGCCTATGTGCGGAGTAAACACCTGCTGGTATCCCTGCGCGCGCAAAAGTTCGAGTATGAAATCCTGAAGGCTCTGGCGAATGAGCGCCCCGCGCGGCTTCCACAGAATCAGCCCCTGCCCGACTTTGTCGTCTATCGCAAAGAGCCCCATCTCCTTGCCAAGCTTGCGGTGGTCGCGCAATTTGGCCTCTTCCATCTGGCTGAGGAACGAATCCAACTCCTCCTTCGACTCAAACGCCGTGCCGTAAATGCGCTGAAGCTGTTTGTTGTTCTCGTCCCCGCGGTGGTACGCCCCGGCAATCGACAGCAGTTTAAACGCCTTTATGCGCTTCGAGTAGTCCACATGCGGACCCGCGCACAAGTCGCAGAAATCCCCGTTGCGGTAGAATGTGATTTTCTCGTCCGGCGGAACGTCCGCAAGACGGCCGAGTTTGTACTCGGCCTGTCCCGATTGGCGAATGAGCTTTTCGGCCTCGTCGCGGGAAAGTTCAATGCGCTCGAACTTTTGGTTTTCGCCTATAATGCGGCGCATTTCCGCCTCTATTTTGGCGAGATCTTCGGCCGTAAACTTGTGGTCCAAGTCAAAGTCGTAATAGAAGCCGGAATCGGTCGCCGGGCCGATGTCCAATTTGGCTTCGGGAAACAGTTTCAACACGGCCGCCGCGAGTATGTGCGACGCGCTGTGGCGTATCTTGTGCAATTGTTCTTGATTCATTTTAAATTAAAATATCGCCGCAAATTTTATCGGACGCGCGGCGCGCCGTCGGCTCGACGCCGTTCGGACGCCTTCCGCATGTCGAATCGCGCGGGGCAATATCCGGTTTCGTTCGCTCCCTTATCCCGCGCGTCGAAAAACTTTTGCGCGCGGGGCGGGAACGCCCAATCTCCGGCTGCCGCCGCATTCAAGCCGAATACGCCCCATAGTGGAACACGCCGCTTAAAAGTAAAGTTTTTTATCGCCAAACAAACAAGACAAAACGCGCGCAAGGCAGTCCGTTTGCGCGCGTTTTGTCCGCCGTTAAAATGCGGGAAAAAAAATGCGGCAGCCGCCGCTATTTTCTCCTCCTACAAGCCGCAAGAGCCAACGCGAGCGCGCCGAATGCGGCCGCGACCGAAGAGGGTTCGGGAATGGCGAACGTTATCGAATTGTCACCCAAGACGTAGTCGTAATTGGAGGATATGTCGAACTTGCTCCAATCGACATCTCCGGCATCAATGAGGTCGGAGAGCGCAAAACTTATGGAGGACTTTCCGTCGAAGGCGCCGGAAGATATGTCAAATACGAGCGCCCCGTAGGAGTCCGAATCCGACACCGACGCCCCAATCAATTTTGCATAATCGCTCTCCGACAATATTTCCAAAGTGATGTTCGACGAGGAATTCAAAGCTATGCCGCCCGAAGTCTCGACCGCTCCGCCCGCGGAGACCCTTATAGACTCCGCATTTGAAGCCCAACCGCTCCCGAAATTGAGCCTGCTTGCGCCCTCTACCGATATCGCCCCGTTCAACGCGGACGCGTCGCATTCCAAAATCAGGCTCCCGCCGCCGCGAACAGTCAGACCGGCCTTTTCCCCGGAGGCCGAAAGCGAAGTCGGCGAGGCAATCGTTATCGAATTGCCGTTGGTGTTGAACACGGCGTTTTCGCCCATGACATACTTGAGGGTTCCCGCGTTCAATCCCTGTCCGAAAACCAGATTGCCGCTGGCGCCAAGAACCCCCGCATTGTGGTTTATCGTTATGGAATCCCCCGTAAGATTTCTAAAATTGACCACACCGACGGTCAAAACCCCGCCGTTGAGATTGAGCGTGGTGCTGTTCGTCATATCCGTAGCTATGGAAGACGAAAACGAGAGGGTGCCGACATTCGCTATTGCGCCGTCCTCCATATTGAACGTGAGGGTCGTGTCGCGCTTGTTTGTGCCGACGGAATAATTGAGATTAATCGCGTTTATATTGTAAATCCCGTTTGTGGATTCGTCGTATCCTGCGAGAGTGAGCCCCGCAGTCGTTGAAGAATATGAGGCGCCTATCATGATGGAGCCGCCGTAATCCATATTTCCCCTGAATATTATCGTGTTTACAAATATATTCAGAAATGACGCCGTAGTGTCGTAGGCCGAATCGTTTATGTCGGTATTGTTATTCAAAAAGGAAATCGACTTGGCCTTGATGGTAAAATCCTTTGACGCATTATATTTGAACGACATTCCGGAGCCGTAGCCGCCGAGATCCGATCCGCGGGCGACATACGTGAAGCTGTTTACGTCTATGTAGTCCGCGTTGTAATCGTAAAATCCGCGGACGATGACGTCGTCTTGCGAGGTGATTCCCCCGGAGGGAATCTCCGGATCCGACGTAAAATTTCCGGACGAAAAGCCGGTAAAATCCTTCGCCTTGCCCTGGTCGTTAAGCTCCGCCGTCAAAGTATACGTCTCCGCCGCGCACTCGGCGCCGATGAAGATTGAAAGAGCCGCAACTGACGCGCCAACAGCCCTTCTGCACAATAAACCAATTTCGCAATTCATATCTCGATCCTCTGCAATTAAATTTAAAAGACGCGCTTTCCCAAATATTTCATACAAGTTTCATGCGGCATTTTTTATTTTTACTAATCAAACCCAACTTACATTATTCGGAAAATTTCGGACGCGTTTTAATAAATCTATAATTTGTTTTTTATCTTTCCGCAGCCTAAATGTCAACCTTAATAAAAGAAGATTTCGCCACACACCCGAATGGGCAGAGCCCGCCACCGCCATTTCTCAAATGTAAAAATCATGGCCGACGTTCCAAAACTTTGCATGCGCGCCCAAAAGGTTAGGCCTGCGGCACAACGCATACGCCGCAAAAAAAATGCGACGCTCCCTTTCGCGCATTCAAACGCGCCCATACTGCCGAAAAAAACGCGTTCGCCGCTTCGCGCGAAACAGCAGGCGCGACGGCGCGCGGGCAGAATGCGAAAATACCGCCGGGCAAACGGATTGGCCCGCCGCCATAACTAAAAGCCTTCCGCAAGTCCGACAACGGCATCTGCTAATTGCAAACCGCCCCTCCCGCAAAACAATCCGCGTCCGCCGCGCAGTAGATTTGCAATAGCCTTTGCAACACCCCCCCGCGCCGCCGCACCTTCAACGGCAAAACTTCACTTCTTGCAAAAATTAAAAATCTGCCAAACGCACAAAGCAAACGCATCAAACCTTCCGGAGCGATACGAGCCGGAAATACGGCAGAACAAACGCAAACGCCCGCGCCGCCGCGCAACGGGCGGCAAAAACAGCTTCGAGAAGCAATACCGCTTCGAGTCCAATCTATCTGGGAATCTTCAGCGTCTGGCCGATTCTGAGCGATTCCGGAGTGGCCAACCTGTCCCGATTCGCCGAAAATATGTCGCGCCACCTATTCGCCGTGCCGTAAATTTTTCTGCTGATGGTCGAGAGGGTATCGCCCGCCTGAACTGTGTAGGTCGACGGAACGTCGCGGCGCACGACGGGCGACGGCGAAGTCTGCCGCACACCGCCCGTATCCGCGCGCGCCGGCGCGCCCGTTCGCTCGCCCTCCGTCCGGTTCGCGCCCGAATGCCCCGGCCGCGACTGCGCGCTCTCCGCCGGCCGCGCGCTTTGGACCCTCACCGTCTGCGTGGCCTTGAGCGCGTCTATCGTTTCGGCGGACGCGGCAAGCTTCTTTTTAAGCTCAAGGTTTTGCCTGCGCAGGTTCTCGACAATCTCTTGAAGCTCCAGATATTTTATGTTGCTGTCGTACGGAGTCTGCGGCAGGGAGGCCGCAAACTTTTTCTGCGCCGTCTCTATCATCTGCATCACCATCGGAGACACTTGCGAGTTCGGCTTTAGCTCAAGATATTTGCGGAAATGGTATATCGCCTGAATCGGGTCGTTCATATGGTCGAGATACAGCCTGCCCAATTCAAAATGCGACTCCGGAGCGTCTTTGCGCTTGTCTATGACCTTCATGAACGCGCCCATCGCCTCGGCATTGTTGCCGCGGCGCAATTCGGCGCGGCCGCGCACGAAACTCGGCTCGTTCGTCTCCTTGACGGCTTCGCCGCCGCCGAAGTCGCAACCGCCCGCCGAGAGGACATAGAACAAAACCGACAGCGCAAACAGCGCGGTCAGCAGTATCCTCGTATCCCTCAGCGAAGCAATCACAACACCGTGCGGTTAATCAGTGCTTGAAGTGGCGGACGGACGTAAAGACCATGGCCATGCCGCGCTCGTTGGCGGCGGCGATAACCTCGGCGTCGCGCACGGAGCCGCCCGGCTGTATGACGGCGGTCGCGCCGGCATCGGCGGCGGCAATAAGCCCGTCGGCAAACGGGAAGAACGCGTCGGAGGCCACAACGCTGCCCTTGAGCGAAAGCCCCGCCTGCCCCGCCTTCCAAACCGCTATCTGCGAACTGTCCACGCGCGACATCTGCCCCGCGCCTATTCCCAGCGAACGCTCGCACCCGGCGTAGACAATCGCATTGCTCTTGACATGCTTGACAACCTTCCAGCCGAAAAGCATCGCCCGCCACTCCTCCTCGGTGGGCTGGCGCTCGGTGACGACCTTCATGTTCTCCCGAAGCTCGCCAATATCGTCCTGAGTCTGCACGAGCGCGCCTCCCATGACGCTCCTAACCAAAAGCCCGGAGGGGCGTTTGCAGTTCCAGAGCATGAGGCGCAAGTTCTTTTTCTTTGAAAATATTTCCAACGCCGCGTCCGAAAAGTTCGGCGCTATTATTACTTCGCAAAATATGCCGGAAATTATTTTTGCCAAATCCTCCTCAAGGGGACGGTTGAGGACGATTATTCCGCCGAAAGGCGCCTGCGTATCCGTGGCAAAAGCCTGATTCCACGCCTCGACAAGGCTGTCGCACGAGGCGACCCCGCAGGGATTTGTGTGCTTCAATATCGCAACCGTGGGTTTGTCAAATTCCGACATGAGTTCCGCGGCGGCGTTTATGTCCACAATATTGTTGTACGAAAGCTCCTTGCCCTGAAGTTGGCGGAAAATCCCGTTGAACGAGCCGTAGAGGGCCGCGCGCTGGTGCGGATTCTCGCCATAACGCATCTTCTGCTCGACGCAAAGCCCCATATTCAGCGTATCGGGAAGCTCTCCGGGAGCGTATTGGCCGGCCAGATAATTTGCGATTGCAGCGTCGTATGCGGACGTGCGCTGGTAAACTTTGAGAGCCAAGCGGCGGCGCAGGTTCAGCAACTCGTCCCCTCCCTTGCGGAGAGCCTCCAAAACTGCGGGATAGTCGGAGGCGTCGCAGACAACCGTCACATCGGCGTGATTCTTTGCGGCCGAACGCAGCATCGACGGACCGCCTATGTCTATGTTTTCTATGGCGTCGGCAAGGGTGCAGTCCGGCTTTGCAACCGTGGCTTCAAAAGGATAGAGATTTACCGCGACGAGGTCTATCATGCCTATCGCGTTTTCGGCCGCCTGCCTCATGTGTTCCGGATTGGAACGCACGCACAAAAGCCCGCCGTGTATCTTCGGGTGGAGCGTCTTTACCCGGCCGTCCATCATTTCCGGAAACCCGGTGTAGCTGCCGACCTCCGTGACGGGGATTCCGTTCGCCGACAAAAGCTTTGCCGTGCCGCCGGTGGAAAGAATTTCGTAGCCGTGCTTGCGGACCAATTCCCTCGCAAATTCGATTACTCCGGTCTTGTCGCTGACCGAGATTAATGCGCGCTTTTCCATATTCAAACTTTCAAATCCATTCCCGCCGTTCCCGCAAGAAAAATGAACGCCTTTCGGAAATTTTTTGCGAAGATTTATCATAAAAAAAATTCCTCCGCCAAAATGCGCCGCCAAGGAATTGGGGACTATGGACAAAAGGCGCGTTTGAAGGCGGTTTATCCCGCCGAAGGGAAGCTAAAAACATTCCGAACAATTCGCGCAAATCGCCCAATCCGTTTTCGTCCGGCTACCGCCCGCGGCATTGCAAGCCTTAGCGCAATCGGACACCGCGCGCGCCCATACGCCGGAAAGCCGATTTGCTTGAATCTCGCCGCAAAGTAAAGTTCGATGCCGGCAGAACAACGCCTCCTATAAAAGAAGCGGGATCTCCGCGCATATTCGCCCAAAAAGCAAATCCCAAACCCGCCAAATTCTGCCGCCTTGCCGCACCCAAAAATTGCGCGGCGCAAATTTCGCAAAACGAAATCCGCACGTCCGGCAATAAAAATAAATACCCGCCCGAAAAAACGCCGCTTACTGCCGCTTCGCTCCGGCCGGCGGGAGGTTCGGCAAGGCAACCCGATTGCAAACAAAAAACGCCGCAACCTTCACGGCGGCGGCGAAATTTCCACGGGCGCGACAAAATCTAAAATGCCGACGTATCGGCGCGCACAACCCCGCTGGAAACGTAGCGAATCGCTCCGCCGCCGTCCAAATTCATCGGCGCCACAACGGGAGATTCCGGCGAAGAAGAATCCGCCGCAAGGACGTTGTCGGCAAAACTCTGCGTCAAATTCGGCAGCGGAGTGCACTCCGCAAGTCCCCCCGACGCCGACAAATCCGCGTCAATCGCCCCGAAAAAATCCGAATATGCGCCAGCGAATACCGCCGCGCAAAACACCGCCGCCGCATACGCAAAAGCCGTCCCGCGGCCGAACAGCGAAACGCGCTTGTCGCCATCGCCCCGTTCGCCCACCAAACGGCACAACATTTTGCTCTTAAGCTCCGCGTCAAACTTCGACCATTCGGCCTCGGTCGGGCGCTCTGCGCGCTTGAGCTTTAACAGCTCCTCAAGCGTCGGTTTTTCCTGTAATCCCATAGGTTTCGTCAAAAATAATCCCGCCACGCCGGAGTCAACCCTTCAAGTAATCTCCCAACATGGACTGCAACTGCCGCTTTGCATAATGAAGTCTGGTGCGAACCGTCGCCGGCGTCGTGCCCGTAATGCCGGCTATTTCCTCATGGCTCAACCCTTCTATCTCATGCAAAACGACAACCGTCCTATGTTTTATAGACAAAGTTTGCAAAGATTCGTTCAATTTTTCCCGGAGCTCCTTTAGAACCATGCCCTTTGACGCCCCAAACTCGACGGTCAATTTCTCCAATACTTCGTCGGGAGCCAGCTCTTCGTCGGCATTCTCAAAACTGAAAAAACGGCGCAGACGCGCTTTTTTTAGAAACGTTATCGCCTTGTTTATGGCAATTCTATACAGCCACGTGTAAAACGCGCTGCCCCCGCGAAACGAAGCTATGCTGGTAAAGGCTTTTATGAAGGCGTCCTGAACTATGTCCATGGCGTCCTCCCGATTTGCAACCATATTGTAAACCGCCGAAAACAAACGCTCGCGATATTTGCGGGTCAAGGTGTCAAACGCCGCCATATCGCCCCGCTTCACCCGTTCGACTAAGGCGATGTCGACGTCGCGCGCCGAAGCGTCGGCCGCCTGCGTCTTTATCGCAGCGCTTGTACCTGTATTGGCAACTTCCATTTGTATGCGTATATTTTCTTCCTTCCGACAGCCCTTTCAAGCAAATTTATTCCGCCCTCTCGAATCGGAAAATTCCCCGCCGGCAAAAGGCGCGCGGCAAAACTCTTTTTTCACTCTCCGTGCGGACAAAAATATTTCCGATTGTATCCATTCTTTCGTTTCTTCCGATTCTCGCCTCCAGACTCCAATACCCTTTCTACAAATTTCACACACGCGAGAGGCGAACGCAAAATTTGGCAATCGTTTTTCATGGCGTTTAGAAATGGACAAATTCTCAATGAAAATTTGGAAAGCTGCCGTCATTTCACCGGACAACGCGTCAAATGTGGCGCGATATTTTCAATGCGAACGCCGCACTGTATGCGTCTCCATTTCTAAATCGCAATTTCACGCGAAAAAATAAGACCCAAAGTTTCGCGCGCCGCAGTTTGAAAAAAATCGAATCTTTCGCCAGACGCCGTTATTAATTTTTTCTCGGACGTTTTTGGAGGCCGCGCAAATTTTTCCATTTTTAACTGCACTATATCCCAATAAAAATTTGGCAAGCTGGCCGCATCTCACCGGACAACGCGTCAAATATGGCGCGGCGTTTTCAATGCGAACGCCGCACCGTATGTGCCACTATTTCTAAATCGCAATCTCGCGGATAAAATAAAAATTGCCGTGCCGTAGCGCAAATTCAAGGAAGAAAAATCGGGTGAAATCAGGCATTTTGAGAGAAAAACCGCATTGACTGCTTTCGACACTCTTTATTCCGAAAAAATTCTTAGCAACTATCCAATGGCATTTTTTAAGATGATTTAAGATGAAACTGGAAGCCTAATATCGCGCGAAATAATTGGCAAATTTTTCGACATTAAAAAGATTGCGGCGAAATACTAAGTTCAAATCTAAATTTGGAAATATTTTTATACATATCACAAACGCAATCGCCCGCGCTATAAATTCTAAATAAGGCAAAATGTGAAACGGATTTTCAAGAGCAAAAAACTTCCATGGCCCGACCGTGCGACATAAACAAAGTACAGAAAATTTTTTTCGCGCAGATACAAAAGAAGGGGCCCGAATCCTCAACCTAATCGCGTCTAAAATCCTGTGGCGGCGGTTGCCATTGGGAGAAAAAGCGGCGACTTTTGCGCAAGAAAAGATGGCGGATATGTCCCAATTAGGTTGGGGCAACGCAATCGCAAAGCGAATTTTTCGCAACGTGCCAATACGAAAACCGGCAAAAAAGTGGGGCGTTTCACAAATCACGCTTTCTTCTTATAAAATCAAGCTTCCCATAAAACTAATCTCTCACTTGGACTGCCGCAAAAAAAAAGGCGAGAACTTTTAGTTCTCGCCGCAATTTTCAAATACTAACAACTATTTCTTAACGTCGACAGGTTCGTCTTCCGAGATTCTCTGAACCGCGCCTCCGGGAGAAATAACCTCCGCATTTTGATAGACGCTTCCCGGACGCATTTCCTTGAACTGTTCGCGTCCAACGCTGCCTCCAGGAGAGATAGTATTAGCCGTGACAAATATCAGCAAGTTGCGCTTCTGGCGGGACTCGCCCTTCGACTGGAACAGCCTTCCGAGCAAAGGTATGTCGCCCAAAACCGGAACTTTGTCGTCCACAGTTATGACTTCCTCTCTCGTCAAACCTCCCATTACGACCGTCGCGCCGTCAAAGACTGTCACCGTAGTGATGACTTCGCGTATGGAGAATACAGGCTGCAAGAAGCCCGCCGGAACCGTCACCGTCGTACCCGCCGATATAGCTACCGCAACGCCGCCGTATTCCATGAATCCCTCAAATTCCATTACCTTAATGGACTCAAACTGGATTTGTATCGCGCCGTCCTCCTGAACTGTCGGAGTCAGTTTCATGGAGACGCCGACATCGACTTTTTCAAATTCCTGAGGAGTACCGGGCGTGATGGTGACACCAGCGCTGCCGCCGGCCGTTCCAGTGCCGCTGGAAGTACCGACGTTGGACTGGACTTCACCCCAAACCGTCGGATAGCGCATTTCCTGCGCAACCCTGATGTCGGCGCTCAAACCGGACATAACCGTCACCTTCGGAGCCGAAAGCATGTCGGTTCCGCTCTGCTGCTCCAGAGCCGAGACAACCATGTTTACGCTGTATCCACTTATTACGCCCAGAACCGTATTGACGGTGGGAACTGCGGAGGAAGCCGTATTAATCGTGGAAGGCAGATCCGGTATGTTTCTGTCAACCGGCTGATTTATACCCGTCGTCGAATCGAAGATGGTAATGGGCTGCACGCCGCCGGAAGAAGTCTGAATGGCGTTGTTTATCGTCCTATTGTTAAAGTAGGTCGTTGACATATCCGCGCCGGGAGTGTATGTCGAGAACAGGGTGTTCGTTCCGTTGGATATGTTCCAGTTGAACCCAATCTGCTTAAGGGCTCCCTGATTGACCTCCATAAACTTCGACTCAATTTCGACCTGTTTCACATCGGAGTAGCGCAGAAGAATATTGCGCACCTTGTCGAGATTGCGGCGGGAGTTCGTCACCCACAGTTTGGTTTGGTCGTAAGCCAAGCCGGATCCCGGCTCAAATGTGACGCCCGTCTTGATGAGGAAGTTCTTGATGCCTTCCTCCGTCGAACCGGCAGCTCCGGCGCCTGCGCCGCCGCCACCGCCGCCAAACGGATTGTCGCTGTCGCCGCCGCCCACGGCCTTGAGGCCAAGCATGCTCTTGACGGCAGATTCGGAGATCGGGAAGTCCTGAGTTTCCATTGCGGTCGCAGCCATGTCGTTTGCCTTGCGGACGACAACCGTTTCCTTTTCAATGTCGTAGCGATAGCCGGCCTGCTGCGTCACCCAGTCGAGAACCTGGCCGAGAGACAAATCGCGGAGCGTGAGCACGACATTTTTGCCTTCCGCGCCTTCCGCGCCGCCAAAGAGAACTATGTTTACGCCCTTCTTGCCTTCCACTGCCTTGTCGTAGTCGACCGAGAGCATGGACAGCGTGTTTATGGCAGCCGACAGCGGAACGCCCGGAGCGGGGAAGCTGACCTGCGGAATAATGATGTCGCGCAATTTGGCCTCCGCGACGGAATCGACTTTCTGCGGACCGCTCATCGCGCTCTGTCCGGAATAGACTTGCGGACGCTGCCAAGCCCTTGTCACTTCGTCAAGCATGCCCGCGCGAGTGGCCTGATAAGTAAGCGCGCCGACCTCCTTGAGCTTCTTTGAAATCAAATTCTGATAGGCCTTCGCCTGAATGTTGTTGGCGTCGAAAGTCTCCACTTGGCGGAATGTCGCGTTCGCGCCTGCATAGTCGCCGTAGAGGTACTGCTTGCGACCCTTGGACAAAAGCACTTCCACCTTCTTGAGCCTGTTGGCGTAGTCGGGGCTTACGTCCTCTATCCTGTTGTTGTAGGGATTGTCGGCGAACTCCTCAACGTATGCGACAAACGCCTCTCCCTTTTTGGGATCGTCGGCATTGGCGGCAAATTCGGACGCAAAAGTCCTCGCCTCGGCGAGATTTTTTTCCGCCATGGCGATTGTCGCGCGGTCGTGAGCCATCGCGGCGCGCGCGCGGCGGAGCTCGACGCGAACTTCGTCGCTCATCGGCGAGTATTCCTTTGCCGGAATTTTCTTGGAGGCAAGCTGCAACTTTTCCGAAGCGGCGTCCCACTTGCCCTCGTCCATATCGTCGTAGGCCTTGTCTATCAAATCGTATGCGGCTATAATCGAAAGCTGCTGCTTGCGCACAGCCTCGGCAATTGCGCCGTCGGCCTTTTCGCCGTCAGCCGTGACCGGTTCTGCCTCCTTCGACTTGGCTTCCTCTTCCGATTTGGCAACGGCTTCTTCCTTGGCTTTGGCCGCTTCCTCCTCTTTCGCTTTGGCTTCCGCGCGGGCCGTCTCTATTTTCTTAAGACCCTCCTCGCCCACAAGCACGGGAGTCTCCCCCTTGTTCTTGCGTTCAATATCCTTATTGACGTCGGCCAGCAAACGTTGAACGCCTTCATCGCCGGGGCTTATTTTCAAAAGATCTTCGAGAGCTTCCTTTGACGCGTTGAGGTCGCCGCTATCGCGCGCTTGTACCGCCGTCATCATAAGGCGGATCTTTTCCTGCGTTTTGCTGTCCTGCTGTTGCGCGTAACCTATCCACGCAAATGAGACGCAAAACAAGGCCGCCGCCGCGATTGTGGCATATTTTGGGAGTCTTTTTTTCATAATTCTATGTTTAGGTATATATGTTGAATTTTTAAATAGAGTGTTTTTATTGAAAATAAAAGATTATTTTTTACTTTTTTTGGTATCCACCGGAATTATTCCGTCTTTTGAGACATTCATTGTCTGGACCTCAAGCTTCTTGTCCTCCGGAATCAGGGATATAACCGCGCTCTCGTTGGCAAAATCCACGCTCTTGACTATGTATTTTCCCTTCTCCGCATTTGCCTCCTCGCCGGCTTCCTTCACATGCCATTCGGTGCCGTCGGGCAGAATGAACGTCATGCGGCGCTGGTCCTCCAATATCGTGGGCTTATACGAGTATATGGTTATATCGCGCCCCAGCTTTTTGTCGAACAGCACTATTGTGACGTTCATGCTGGATATGGTCGCCTTCTTGCTGTCGATGCGGTCGGTCTTTATGGACTTTATGGTCAAGCCAAGATTCATCTTCTTGCCGGTCGACGGCTGAAGCGTCACTATCTCCTGATTGAGCTTGCCGTTGAAGTACATCTTCGTCTTCTCGTTATACAGGCTTATCGTGGGATTGTTGACGTCTCCCAGGCGGCCTATGTAGCGAATCGGATAAGGCTCGTTGGACACCCCCTTGAACTTCAGCGCAAACGACTGCCGCGCGGCCTCCTTTATGAACGGAGATTCCGTTATGAACTGGCCGTCCTTATCCACCCATATCTGCGGCGGAGTGAACACTTGAAAAAACCACTTGCCGTCTTCGTCCTGCGCCACAATTTCCGGCCACTCAATCGTGCTGAAGTTGGGCTTGGGCATTTTTACCTCCTCCCAAACGACGCCCTTGGGCTTGCGCGCAAGCATTTCCTTAACGGCCTTCTCTATGCGCTCCTTGCCGGGCTTGCCGTAAAAATATATCCCAACCCCGGCGGCAAGCGCCAGCAGCGCAACAAGAAAAAATACTTTGTCGTAATGTTTCATATCAGGTACCCGTTATTTCTTTTCGTCGCCGTTTCCGGCTTCGGCCTTTGCCTTGGGCGAGTCTTTGACGACCTCCACATACTCTATCACAACAGAAAATTCCGATATGTTGTCCGTGACAACCGGCGTGCGGTTTTCCGACGTCACCTCGCCGCCCTCCGCCGGAGCGACCCCGTCCGCAGGCGCTTCGGCGGACGGCTGCGCCGCGTTCAGCTGGTCGTCCGTGGGCATCGTGAACGCCATGTTGGCGTTCTGCGCCGGAAGCCCGGCCCCGTCGACGGTGGGCATTACAAATTGTCCGCCGCCTCCGCCGCCGCCCGCGACTGCCGATTTGTCCGCGGGCTTTACGTCTATGCTCCTGACGACGAGCATCGCGTCAAAGGTTCTCAACTCGTTCAAAAAGCGGCGCAACACGTCGGTATGTCCGGTAAATATGAAGCGGAACGCTATTGTGCGCAGGCTTCCGTCTTTGCGCGCAGTGACGGCGGGATCTATCACGAAATTGTCGCCCTTCATGGACTGGCTGGAGGACTGCTTCTTGCTTGCCGCGCGGCGCGAGACCGACCGAGTCGTCTTCCTCTGTTTAGACTTGTCAGCCTCCTCTTTCAGAATCTCGCGCTGAATGTTGACTATGCCCATCGGCGACTTCTCCGACTTTGCCGCATAAAGTTTGCCTATTATATAATCCAAAACGCAAACCTGTTTCCAAACCGGAGCGACGGCCTCTTTCGGCATCGGCTCCGCGCCGGGCGCAACGTATTTCTTCAGGGAGAAATCCATATCCGCGGGAACGTCTATGTCCAGATTGCGCGCCTTCTTGCGCCACTCGTGCACCATGCCGCGCAGCTCTTCGACAAGCTGGTACCCCTCGCTGGCGTTTTGCTTCTTGAACACCTCCGCGCGGGTCAGCTCCTTCTCCAAAATGTCGAGATGCGTATTCAAAGTTTTTATGTTCGCCTCGGAATCGGCTATCGCCTTCTGCGTGGGATCGGCCTCCAACGCCCCCTTGTAGTCGCGCATAGATTTGGAAAGCTGCCTGTCGGCGGCCTTTTTGTCCGCCAGCAAAACCAAATTGTACGACACGCCGCCGACAAACGCCGCCAGCAGCAGGAACATCAGTATGTAAAAGAAAGGATATTTCTTAAAGTATTTCATCTTTCAAAGCGTTGCTGAAATTATATCGGCTTCTCCGGATCCACAACCAGAACGAACGAGAATTTCAAAATTCGCGGATTACTCGGATCGGTAGTGACCTTCTCGTAAGATTTCAAAAACTGCGAATCCGTAAACGAGGCTATCATGGCGTTTATCTTCTTGACCGCTATGCGGTGGTCGTAGGCCTCCGGCTCGTTTGGATTAAACTCGCGAATCAAAAAGCGCCCCGTCAATTCGAGCCTGTACTCCTGCTTGCCGGTCTTGGCGTCCTTGTTGCGGACCACTTTCAAGTTGTCCAGCCAGACGTCCTTCTGCTCCATCAGGCGCCGCTCTATGTCCAAAAACAGGTTTATCCAGTTGGACTTCGAGTTGGCCAATCCCTCAAGCCCCTCGATTTTGGCCTTTATGGATTCCACCTCGGCCCTGTTGTCCTTCAGCTCCTGCGCCCTGTCCAGCAAAACTGGAGTCAACGCCTTGAACTGCTTGTCCGATTTCTTATCGACCGATATTTGCTCAGAAAGAGTCGCGATTGACGGAAGCGTCGCCAGCGCGAGAACGAGCGCGCCGACAAGCATCAGCGGACGCTTCCTGGCAAAGGCGGTCTCGGCGATTATATGCTTGGGCAGAAGATTGACGCCGTGCGCGGCCGGATTTATCATTCTGACCGCCTCGCCCACCAATTCCGAAACCTGCGGCGCGCACGCGCTCAGAAGGTTCTGGTCGACGCCGGGAGCGACGGCGACGTTCAAGAGGGCGTCGAGATACTCGACGCTCATCTTCTGGTCTTCCGCCAAAAATTCGGAAAGCTTGGGCACGAGAGACCCGCGGCCCGTCAAGTAGATTTTAGTCGGGTTGTTGACCCTGCCGACGCGGCGGTAATTGACTATCGACCGCTTCAGTTCAAGGCCTATGCGGCGCATCATGCTCTGGACATTGCCGTCTATGTATTCGCCGGCCACGGCACTCTCGCGTATCTGCGCGGCAAAATATTTCAGCTTCAAATCCTCCGCGACGCCGAAGGAATTGCCCATGCTGTCGGCAATCGCCTGCGTAAGGGAATTGCCGCCGACGGGTATGCTGCGCACGAACAGCCCGTTGTCGCGCGCAACTATCATATTGGAAAAGCGCGCGCCGATATTCAAAAGAACGACGTCCTCCTCAAGGCCGCAATAGCGCCACGTGTTGTAGTCGAGAATCGAAGAAGCGTCTATGCTCTCCGGAATCACCCCGGCGGCCTGAACCGCCGCGCAAAGCTCGTCGGCCGCCGACGACCTTATCGAAATCAGGAGTATCTCCATCTCGACGCCGTCGTCGGAGATTTTCTGATAGTCCCAACTGACGTCCGCCAAATCGTACGGAATGTTCTTTTCGGCCTCAAAGCGTATTACCTCGTCCTGGCGGCTGCCCTCGACATGGGGAACCTTTATGGTCTTGGTCAGGAGCATCATCGCGGGGGCGATTATGGTAGCCTTGCCCTTCACGCCCATCATTCTGAGCGCAACCGTCACTTCCGGCAGCCACGCCTCAGGAATGGAATAGTCGTAATGCAGATCCTGAACTTTGAAGCTTTCAAGCACCAACTTGCCGTTGGACACGGCAAAAACAGCCGCGCTGACGTGCGTCGCTGCGCAATTTATTATGAGTTTTCTTTTGGAAGCCATTTCCTTTTAAAGATTGGATTGAATTGGAAAACCGAAGACGGAAAGAGAGCGCCGTCTCCCGAAAACAAAAGCGAAACGAAAGCTATTCGGCCACGTAGGTCGGCAGCGCGTACTGCGACGGCCCCCTGTTGATTTCGTAATACTGAACCTGAAACGGCGTCTTCGGCAGGGACATCAAAACCCCCGCATTCGCCTTTACCGAAGATTCAACCAGCTTCTGATAGCTCTCCAAAACTTTCGTTATGTTTGAGCCGGACGACCAGATTTTTCTGGAAAGCATCGTCTTGTAATTGCTTTTGGAAAGCGGTATCTTCGTGCCGTCCACGGAGAGATCCACGCTCCACGCAAACGGTTCGGCCTTGTTTATGGCGTAAATGGAATAGGCCTCCGGCGGAATGTAGAACACGACCGACGCCTCTTTGTTGGCCTCAAGCGCAAAGAGTTTCACGTTCTCCTGCATGACGACCTTCTCGCGGTTCCGCTTGTTGGTGTCCTTGTTGTCCTCATACACCAAAGTCAGCTGCACGCCGACATTGCGAATCCACTGGGTATTGTTGCTCGTCTTTTTTTCCGCATCGGCGATTGCCGACAAAACGAGCTCCACGCGAATCCACTGTCCGTTGGAACGCATTATGTCGTTTTTCGGAAGCTTCTTGAAATCTATTTTTGAAATAGTGACAAGATCGGGCTTGGCCGACTGCGCGCGCGCCGCAAATGGCGCGACCAAAAACAGGGCGAGGATATAAAGAAGAAAATAACGGGAGTTCATGCCCAAATTCTATATATTATGCGCAAAAGCAATTCAAGTTTTTTTCTCAAACATTTGAAACTTTTATAAATTTTGCGCGTTTGCGCAAGATTTGCGCCTATCCGCAACTTGCACGGAAAGTAAAAATGGGCCGAAAGCGGGTGTTTTTAAGCAACGTTCTGCTCTGTAAGACGCAAAAAGCTCGCCAAAATCCGGCAGGCGCGCACCGCCGAAGTTCCGGGGTGCTCCGAACCGCCCCGAACACTATCCGAACGAACGCGCCGCAACGGGAAAATCCGTGGGCGCTTTTAACGACGACGCCAATAAAGAGAAATTTTTTCGCTGCAAAAAAGGACGCCGCTACGAAAAGGAAAGAACGCCTCCGCCGCAAAAAAACCCTCCGGGCAAGGCGTAATTTCGCCGAAAACAGCGCGTCCGCCGAAAACGAAGCGATGCGGCAAAACGCAAAAAACGCAATCCGCCGCGCCCATGCGCAACGCCCGCGGACTCCGAACGCCTCGATACGGCGTCACCTCCTCCATATCTCATACCGGCGCCCCTCCACACCGCGCCTCGGCTCCCAGACGCCGCAACGCGTCGAAATACGAAATATGCCAGAAAGCCCCACTTCCGAAAGACGGCAGAAAAAACTCCGCAAAACGCCCCCCGTCCAGAGCGGCAAAAAAAAGCGCGGCAAAAAAGCTTCGCCCCACCCCGAAATTTCCGGAGGCAACGCCCGCAAAAAAATCAATGCGAAATCCGCGCGAGATTGACCGTCAGCGTCCTTGAGGCGATTATGCGGCCGCCGGCAATCAATTCCAAATCGAAAACGCCCTCTTCGGTAAAAGGCATATTCTGAATTTGAAACACGACCTCCGGAGCGTCGAGCGGAGTCTTGCAATGCAGCGAGCCTTTCAAGTTAAAAAGCTCCCGGCCGTCGGAAGCGCTCAGGCGAACGGACACGGGGATTTCGCCCATTCCGTTTGTCACCGACGCAAAAATGAAAAACTGCCCGATTATGTAAGGGAAACGTGCCACTTTTATGGAATTGAATAGTCCGACCAGCGTTTTTTTACCGGTGGGGGCGTCCGTTATGACGGTGTCGCAGCAAAGGAGGGCGAGCGCGGAAAGGGTGTCGTTTGTCTCTTGCATGGATTTGCACGCTACTCCAATCCTGCCGTTTTTAAAGAAGAAATTACTTGCGCGGGAAAAATTTTGTACGATACTTTCGGTATAGAACAACCAAACAACGGACGTCTTGTATGATTAGAATAAAGAAAGTAAAATCCGGAGCCCTGCAAGACAAATCCCTAAACGCATCGCTGGTTTACCGGGAATTTTTAGCCGAGCGCGACGAAATCCTGAAACACAAATGGTTGGAATCCGAAAAGGCCGGGCGCGACATCGGCTACGAAAGGGCCTTCATGGATTGGGTGATAAACCACAGGGACAAGTGGCGCGCCGCGCGCCGCGCCGCGCACAGGGCGTAATTTCAAGAAGATTCCCTTTTGGGGAATCTTTTTTTTGTTTTGCCGCTTAGAAATAATTTTTTTCGCATCGGGCGAATTTTTTTATTTTCTCACGCCATGCCGCACCCCGCAAGCGGGGAAGCAAACGAATTTTGAAGGCGCTCAAAATCTGTGCCGAATGCGCCCAAGGCGGAGTTGAAAACGCCATGCCGCAAAAGAAGCGAAAGAGATTTTTCGGATACTAAAAAATTCCCGATGAAATTTCCCGAAATTTCTTTTTTGCGAAGCCGTATGGCGGATTTGAATTTGAAAATACTTTTTTGCGGCCAAAAAAAGCGCAAATATTTTTTCCTGCCGCCAAATTTCAATTTTTGCCGAAGGCATGCGACGCGTTTTCGTCCTGCCACTTGAAGTAGAGCTCGTCTATGGACATGGGATCCAGACGGGTTTCGTCCTTCCAGTCTTTAGGGAGAATGCCGCAGGCCTGCATCTGGCGGATATACGCGCGGCTGGGGCGGAAATCGGGCGAGGTGTGAAACGGGCTGGTCTTTTTCAAATAGTCCGCAACTGCGGAGACGGCGGAGAGCATTTTGGCGTATCCGGCGTCCGACTTGTCTTTGAACACCTCCGGGTGCGAGGCCTTGTCGGAGCTGTCGGCAAGCCCGCCCGCGCTCTTTGAAAGCGGAAGCAACAGCGCGAGCGACTTTTCCGGACGCGTCAAATTGTACAGCGATATTCCCCTGCTTCCGGAGATTTTGAAGCCCCCCTTCCCGTCCGGCGCGCGAAATCCGCCGTATTCAAACGAGAACGCGGACGGCCTCGAATTTCCGGCGGAATGGCATTTTATGCAGCGTTCGCGCACGACGGAGTTTATCGCCTCCCTCTCGGCGGACATTCCGGCTGTGCGGTCGAAGCTCTTACTGCCAAAGTACTCGCGCATAAATCCGGTGCCCGCGGCGGCGTAAGTTCCCACTTGCATGGCTCCCGTGTCAAGCCACGCCCGAAGGATATTGAGCGAATCCGCATCGAGCTTCACGCCGTGGTGGGCTCCGCCGATTTTTCCCATCAGCGCGCTGCCGCCGGATCCGAAGGAGTACGGCTCCCGATTGCCCCACGCGTTAAATCCCGTGCTGAGCTGCTCGCGCACCAAGAGAGTCATGTACGACTGAATAAAGCGCGGATTCAAATCCCCCTCCAAGACCACTCCGCCGCGCCGCTTTTCATACGAGTGGCACGCCAGGCAATACCTGTCGAAAATCGGCTGGACATGGCGGCTGTAATCGATAATCGGCGGAACGGACGCAATCGGCTCAATCTTGGAGACCCTGCCGTAGGCCATGGGCTTTGCGATTTTTCTGATCGGCGCTTCGGTTCTGCGCTCGTGGCAGCCTATGCAGCTTGTGGAGGTGGCCGGCGCAAATCCCACGAAACTCTGCATTCGCTTGACGCAGTTGCCGTTTTCGTCCAGCGCGACAAACGCCAGAGCCTCCTGCGAGGGAACTTCGAACGACGCCGAACCGTCCTCGTAAACCGGAACGGTTCCCAAAATGCGCTCCAGCGCGAATCCCGCCCGCGCCCCCAGCGGGTGGAATCCCCCGTGGAAGTGCACGGGTTCCGGAAGCATTCTGACAATCATGAGCTTCTTTATAGTCCCGCGCTTGACGGAAGCCATTTTGCGCCCCTCGTAGATGTCCTGAATGAAAACTGTGGCGGTCTTTTGGGAGAAGTCGGCCGAATCCGCGCGCTGCGGCGGGGCCTTTCGCGGAGCAAGGGGCTGGACGTTTCTGACAATCATTTCGCACTTGGGCGGATTTTTCATGTCGACGTTGTAATAAACTTCGGCGTCGGTCTTGAGGAGATCGGCGGGCATTTTGAAGTCGCAATAGGCCTGCCCGGTGGAATCCATTATGTTCGGCTTGCCGGAGTCCGACACGAGCGTCAGCCCGTCGCCTATCGGATAGGGATCCATGAAATACCGGCAGCCCTGGCCGCTGACTATTTCAAACGCGTAAGGGTCGCTCGGATCGAACGGCGCGACGGCGCGCGCGACCGCCCCGCGGTGGTCCTTTATCCCGTGACCCGGAGCGAGGGTGAATACGACGCCGTTTTCATCGGGGATTTGCTCCGCTCCGATATACAGTCCGCCGGGCTTCTCGTTGCCGAGGAAAATCATCTCGCCCGAACCGTCCGGCTGAATCGTCCAGAGATTGTGATAGCCCAGCTGGTTGCGGTGGTTGTAGTCCCAGCGCATGTAAATTATCCTGCCGTCCGACAGCAGGCGCGGGCGGTTGTCGACGTCGGGATTGACGGTGATGCACCGCGTGACGTTCTCGTCCCTAAACCACCTGTGGAGGTTTGAAACGGGCACATACCAGCATTGGACGGTGCGGCGGAGGCGGTCGGAACAATAGAGTATGTCGCCGTTGGGCAGATAGCACGGCTCGATGTCGTTCCAATCGCCGGCAAACGGCAGCTTTGTCAGATTCTTTCCGTCGACTCCAATCTCGTAAATGTGAAACAAGTCCGTGTCGCCCTTGCGGTATGAAAAGAGGATTTTCTTGCCGTCGAACGAAACCTGAGGGTCGCGCAGGGAGCCTTTGGGGTCGTCAATCAAATAGCGGTGCGCCCCGGTGCGCAGATTGTAAACTACGAGCTTGCAGCCCAGGCGCGAGAATACCTCCTTTCCGAACAGGCGGTCGGTCTCGGCATCGCCCGACGACGGCTCCACGGTCTTGCCGAAGTTTGCGTACCAGTGCCAGTCGCGGCCGTTTCCGCTGGCGCAGAATACGACCTCCTCCGTTCCCATTGCGGCGATTGCCCTGTTCAAGAGCTCGCCGCGCCAATCGGGAATTTTCGGATACTCCGGATCGGAGGAAAGCTCTATGAAATCGTATGTGAGCCAGAGCTGCCCCTTGTATTTCGGGTCGAAAACCGGCGTCAGCTCTATGCAGTTTTTCGAGCCGTCGCGCTTCAGCTGCGACGCGTCGATTGCGAACGACTGGGGCCTGCTCGGAACGCCGCGCGAGCGCGGATAGTACGCCAGCGACGCCCCGCACCTCAATCTGGACGCATCGGCCTTCGCCCACGGATAATATTCCGTGTACAACCGGCGGGCCTCGCCCGCGACCTTCCCGTTTACCGAGATTTTCAAAGAGTGCCAAGTGTAGTTTGAGGAGTCGCTAAACCCCACCTTCAGATAGTATTTTGCGGGCGCGCCCGCGGGCAGCGCGGACGCGGGAGTGTCGAAAAATATCTTGTAAACCGGCGCCTCCACTCCCGCCCACGCGCAGTTGTGAAACGGGTGGATAAAGGGAAAGTCGGAATCCTTCGACTTCCCGACTACAAATTCCACCGGCTTTTTAAAGAACTCCCTGCAACCGTCCACATCTCTAAACGGCCTGTGCGCTTCGGGGAACCCCTCCGTATAGACGTGGCGGTCGTCGCCCAGATTGCGGAAAATTCGAAACTCTCCGGCGCGAGCGTCGGGCTTGCCTATTTTAAACACAACCTCCGCGCGCAGCGGCAGCGCGCAAAAAAGCGCGCAAAACGACAACGCAAAAAACCTCATAACCGCCTCCCTTCAACGGAAACGATTATCTCTGCCCAAAAGGGCGCTTTCAAGCAAAAAACAAATTTGCCCCAAAAGGCCAAAAGACGGCGCGCCAAATTCGAAACGTAAAATCGCAAAACGCGCCGCAGGACTCCCCGCGGCATGCGGATTCTGCACGTTTTGGAGCTTTTGCGCATTTAGTACAACCTGCCCCCGCCCCGAAAAAGCACGACAGTTTTTGTACTCCGGATTTTTCGCGTACCTTTTATTTCTCCCCTACCGCAAAACTCCGCGCTGAACAGGCGGTCCGATGCGGCCCTTTCTCGCGAACAAACACCATTTTTTACAACACTATTTTTTTACAAATCAAAACGCAGAAATGCATAAACGCCGCGCCGCGCAAAACGCGCTAAATATCCCGCTATCCCGCGCGCGGCGCGTTCCTCCCGCATATCGCAAAACGCGCCGCAGGACTCACCCTGCGGCGCGCGCAAAAATATTCCGACCGGCCGCCCGGCTACTCCTTGAGTTTCCCCCGCGCCTTCAGCTCCTTTTCGACTTCGTCCCTCACCTTCTCGGCGATCATGTCATAACCCTTGCCGGTCCAATGGAAGCCGTCGCGCACCATGAGATCCAATTTGTCCTTGAGCATGTCGTAGGCGTCGATTACCTCAATGCCCTCCTCCTTCATCACCTGTTCGGCAAATTTGTTGAGGCGGACAACCACGTCATTGCGCTTGTCGAAACCGAGCGGGCCGTCCTTGTTCGTCTGGCCGTCGTTTACCGGAGTGGTATTCAAATAGACCAGCTTGGCTTTGGGCGCGCCTTCGCGCAGGGCGGCCGCCATGTCCCGATAGCTGTCGCAAACCTGCTTGTCGGTCACTTTGTCGGGCGTCCAATGGGTGGAGTGCAGGCCGTTGTTGAAGACGATAATATCGTACGGCGCGCTCGCGGCGGCTTCGCGGTAAATTCGCTTGTCTATTTTGTGTCCGCCGGCAAAGCCGCACCAGTGGTCCACATACGCCTTGTCGCCGAGAAGCGCGGCGAGGCGCGGCTTGTAGCCCATGGAAATGGAATCTCCGTAAACGAGCACGCGCGGGCGGGACTTGTCGGCGACATAGGGAACCGCCATGTTCCAGCCCTTGCCTACTCTGACGCCCATGGGCGTCGCGGAGGGGCGCTCCTTCGGCGATTTGTAGTCGTAATCCTTTCCGTACACTTTCAAATCCAGCACCTTCAAATCCCCGAAATTGCGGCTGTTTTCGCCGATTCGCATCGGGCGGTCGCAGTCTATGACATCGGCAAAAATCTTCGGGCCGGGCTGATCGTCTAAATAGAACGACACTATTCCGCCCTTTGCGCTGATCGTAAAGACCATCGGCTTTCCGACATTGGCCCTGCCGTCCTTGCCTCCGATATTCTTCATCATGGACATCATTCTGTTTACGCGCGGCACATAGCCCTCGTAATAGCGATTGCGGCTGACGGATATGCCGAATCCGGAGTCCTCCTTGGCCTCAAGGCTTGCGAGATCTATCGACGCCCCGACGGGAATTTTTCCGTACGAGACGGTTATCTGCGCCGTAAAGTTGTTCTTGTCGGGAAAGGCCTTTGCGGGAACGGCGAAAGACGCGCCCTCCGACAGAGTGACCGAACCGTCGGATTCCGTTTTAACGCCGCCTTTTTT
This sequence comes from Verrucomicrobiota bacterium, assembly GCA_003343565.1. Taxonomy (GTDB): domain Bacteria; phylum Verrucomicrobiota; class Verrucomicrobiia; order Opitutales; family Intestinicryptomonadaceae; genus Merdousia. Next base: position 56,083 of record QALA01000078.1, read on the forward strand.
CAGGGCGTCGTCAATTTTGTCCCTGTGCAAATCCCACAGGGGAGTCTGCGCGAACAGCTGCGCCGACAAGAGCGCGAAGGCGATAGCAAGCAATTTCTTCATTTAAAACCTCTTTCTTTTCCGCGCGCAAGCCCGATGAAAAATCGCGCGCGCAACACTGCAATACTTAGGCCGGGGAACGTTCGGGTCAAGCGTATTTGCGCCAAAAAAAATTTCCGCGCGGCATCAGCCGGAAACGCTCCTGCGACATTTGCTCCTGCGACATTTTTTTTAGGATTTATTTTTCAACGCCGCTTCCCAAGCCGAAAGAAGCGCGCCCTCCCGCTTTCAACATAGACTTAAAACCCGTCCGCAACAATTCGCATGGCGGAAAAGCGCGCAAGGCCGAGCGGGGCAAAAGCTCAAACCTTCCGCCGCAATCGGCTCGAAACCGACCAAGCCGAAAAATTTTTCCGACCGCTTCCCTCTTCCTCTTTTCGCCTGCGCCGCCTAACCCGCACATACCCAGGCCGCGCGCGCCCAAACCGAAATTCGAGCCCCGCCGCCGCGGGCAATCTTGCCTTCCCGCCCGCGCGCAAAGAAACCGAGCGCATGCAAAAACAAAGCCGCTCGCGCCCTGCGAAACCGCATTTCGCGCACCCTTTCCCAGGCGCAAATTCAATGCGGGCAAAGAGGCATTCGGCCGCAGATTATCCAAATTCAAAACCCGCCCGATTAAAAAAACCGCCAATCCGGCTTAAAGAAATTTCCCGCTCGAAATATTACGCACAAAGCGGACGGAATCGGAAAGCGGTTGGAATCAAACGCGCCCGGCATGCATTCCGATGCAAAATACATTCCGACGCAAAAAATTTTTTCACGCCCGCGCGACAAGCCGCCAAGCCCGCGCCGCGTAAAAAAACCTTAAAAAAACCTTTCCTTCCGACTCAATTTTCGGCCGACTCCCATCACCCCACGCGCGACAAACGCAAAGCGCGCCATCGGACGGACGCGGCAAGGCGGAAAAAATTTTTAAATCCGAAAATTTCTCTTCCGACCGCACGCAAATCTTTCCCCTAACGCAAATCCGCCGACCGCGCGCAAGGAAGCCGGAGCGAATGCAAGGCGCAAAACTACTGCCGCCTTGCGAACTTGTACCCCACGCCGCGAACGGTCTCTATGAGAGAGGCCTTCGCCCCAAGCTTTCTGCGCAAATTCACAATGGCCACGTCCACCGCCCTGTCGGTCACCGGATAGCCGTCGCCGTGGACGGAGGTTATTATGGCGTCGCGCGAATAAACTTTTCCGGGATTTCGCAAGAGCAGCTCCAGTATGGAAAATTCGTTTGCCGTAAGCTCCGCGCGCTTGCCGTCGACTTTAACCTCGTGAAATTCCGCGTCCAGCTCTATGCCGTGCAGCGACACTTGCGAATTGCGCGCCTGCGGCTCGCGCCCCGCGCTGTCGCGCAACTGTGCGCGCACGCGCGCCAGCAACACGCGCGGGCTGAAGGGTTTTGTGACATAGTCGTTGGCACCCAATTCCAGGCCGCTTACGACGTCGGCGTCCTCGCTTCTGGCCGTGAGCATTATGACCGGCGTCTGCGGGAGCGACCTGTCCGACCGGTAGGCCCTGCAAAAATCGAGCCCGTCCATTCCCGGAAGCATCAAATCGAGAAGTATCAGGCTGAAATTCTCGCGCTTGAGAAGGTCGAAGGCCGCCTCCGCCGATTCCGCGCGCGCCGTCTTGTATCCGTTTTTTTGGAGGTTGAACGCGACAAGCTCGGCAATGTTGTCCTCGTCCTCCACGATGAGTATTTTGCGTTCAGACATCGCTCTTTTTCCCGAATGTGATTGTGAAAACCGATCCGTGCCCCGGCTGGCTTGAAACGGACACCTCCGCGCCGTGCAGTATGGCTATGTGCTTGACTATCGCCAGACCGAGCCCCGTTCCGCCCTGCCTGCGCGACCTCCCCTTGTCCACGCGGTAGAAACGCTCGAAGATTCTGTCGAGATGCTCGCGGGCTATTCCGCACCCGGTGTCCGAAACGGATATTCGCGCCCCGCCGGACTCGGCGCGGCCTATCGAAATTCCTATTTTGCACGCGGACCCCCCGTACATGACCGCATTGCCCACGAGATTGCTAACCGCTATTCTAAGCAGGGTGAAGTCTCCCATGACCGTCTCGTCCCCGCCTCCGGAAACGGACAGTTCGTCTCCGCGGGCGGCCGCGTCGGCCTCGTGCGCGGCGACGGCTTCCTCGGCCACGACGCGCAGATTGACGGGCTCGAAATTCTCCGCCCCCGCGCCCTGCGCGTACTCGACCCTCGACAGCAAAAGCATGTCGTCCACAAGCAGGTTCATGCGCTCGGCGCTCTTTTCTATTATGGAGAGGAAGTGGAGTTTTGAATCGTCGCGCTCGATGTCGGAGAGCGTCTCGGCGGCGGCGCGCACGGTGGTAATCGGCGTCTTAAGCTCGTGCGAGGCGCCCGCCACAAACTCCCGGCGGAGCTTTTCGTTCAGGCGCATCGAGGAGATGTCGTGAAGCACGAACAGCGCGCGCGGCTGTTTGGCCTCGTAAGGCAGAATTATGCCCGCGAGCGAATACGTCTTGCCGCCGGAGCGGTCGGTTTCAAAGTCGCACATCAGGTGGCCCGAAGCGAACGTCTCCTCGACGAGCCCCGCTATTTTGGAATTGCGGAAGGCCTCCGACACGTGCGGACGGTTCCCGGCTATCTCGGCGGAAGACTCGGCCCCGAAGATGTCGCAGCAGGATTCGTTGGCGCGCAGGACGCGTCCGTCGCGGCGGCATATGAAAACGCCCTCCCGCATGGAGGCGAATATCTCGTCAAGCTCGCAGTTGCGCTTGCGCAGCGACCTTATCCGCCTGCGCAAATCCGATGCCATCGAGAGCACCGAATCGTTGAGCTCGGAAATCTCCGATATGGACGAATTGCGCGCGCGCGCCGAAAAATCGCCGCCGGCCAGCCTTTTGGCCGCCCGGTCCAGCGACTTGAGGGGAACGCTTATGGAGCGCGCTATAAAGTAGCTCAGAATCGCGCTGGACAAGAGCGCGAGCGCGCTGGCCGCGCATATTTCGGCAAGCAGCGCCCTCTGCGCCGTCCGCAGCGCGTGCAGCGGAACGGAGAGCCTTACGCAAAACCCGTAGGAGCCGTCGCCCGCCTTCCCCGCGGGGGCCGATATGTAAAGCATCGGCGTCTTTAGCGTCTTGGAATACCGCCTGGAAAATTCCGTATTTCCCGCGAGCGCCGACCTGACATCGGGGCGCGAGAGGTGGTTGGGCATGGAGTCCGAAGGCGCGCCGGAATCGTACACGACCCGCCCGTCGGCGGCTATTATCGTGGCGCGCACGTCGGATTTCTCCGCGAAGCCCCCGCACAACGCCCGCGCGTCGCCGAGCCCTCCGGCCCCCCTCTCGTCGAGAATGGCGGACACCATCAGCGCGCGCCGCAGCAGCTCCGCGCGCAGGTTGTCAACGCACACCCGCTCAACCATGGCGTAATTGGAAAACGCCAAAATCGCTATTGCGAAGGCCGAAACGGCCGACGCCGACAAAAATATCCTGGCGAACACGCCAGACAAAATCCGTTTCATAAGTCGAACCAAAGATTAACTTTTTGGCGGACTATTGAAAGCTTTTTCCCCTCCCGTCAACCGATAATTTCGCGCTAACAAACTTCTAACGCTAAGCGCACAAAACGCTCACACGCGCATGCGAAAATCAAACCGCAAAAAAATCAAACGCTAACGCCGAAAAAACGAAAACAAAACTTCAATATGGGATTATCTCGGCACGATAAAACGCGTTGGCGTTTGCAAACAACAAAAAATCAAATCATGAAAAATAATCTCATATTGACAATACTCGGCGCGGCGGCGCTATGCTCCGCAGGCGCTCTCAACGCGCAGGACAGGCAGACCCTCGACCTGCTCGTATCCAAGGGCGTGATAACGCGCGCGGAGGCCGACAACATCGGAAAGAACTCCGTCGCCATAACGCCGAAACAGAAGGCCGTAAAGTCCATCAAGCTCATCGGCCGCGTCCAAACCCAATACGAAAACATAAACGTGAGAGAGTACGCAAACGGAACGTCCGAATCGCTGACGTCGAAAAACGACTTCATCATGCGCAGAATGTTTCTCGGCATGGAGGCCAAGCTCGGCGCGGGCTGGTCGGCCACGGTGATTGCGGACTTCGCAAGGAGCTCGGACAACTACCTCGAATACGCCTACATTTCCAAAGACGTCGAATACGACTTCCTAAAGGGCAAGCTGCACTTGGGATACAAAAAGACGACGTTCGCGGTGGAGGAGTACATGTCGGCGTCGAAGCTTTTCACGATAGAGCGCTCGCTGGCCACCCGCTACTTCACGGAGGGCAACAACGGGCGTAGGCTCGGAATAGGCGGGCGCCACACGGGCGTATACTGGGACGGCTCCATTCCGCAGATTGAGGGCCTTACGTACGGAGTCTCCGTGACCAACTCCTACAACAACAACCCGACATCGATTCCCGCCGGCGCGGACAACAACCTGATGTACAGCGCAAACGTCGCCTACGCGCTGAAGCTGGACGACGTCTCAATTCAGGCGGGCGCGAACTTCTCCTACACCAACGGGACGAACGTCGCAGGAACCGCGGGCACAGTGCACGCGGAGGTTCTGGCGGTCAATCCGTACATAAAGCTCAAGGCCTTCGGGCTCGACATGTGGGCCGACTTCCTGCTGGCCGACATGAAGGACGCCAAAAACGCGTTCTCGCAGAACGCCACGCCCATGGGCGTAAACGTCGCCGCCGAATACAAGTTCGACATCGGCGAGTTCGGACAGATCGCCCCCGCCGTGCGCTACTCGTGGATAGACACCGACGGCCGCGGAATCAAAATGAGCGACGGCGTCCGCAACGCCAACGCCGAAACCACCTACTACGCCGGACAGAGCGTGTACGCCGGCATCAACTGGTACATCAAGGGCAACGACCTTAAGTTCCAGCTCGGCTACGAATGGGCCCAGCTCAACGGAGCCGCCAACAACAAGCACGCCGCGCAGCACTCCGACGCCAACGTCGTGCGCGCGCAAATGCAGGTGCTGTTCTAAAATGCAAATTCGCAAAAAAAAGGAAGAAACATGAAAAACTCCATATCGAAAATTCTCAAACTGGCGGCGGTTTCGGCTGCGGCCCTCGCGGCCTCCGCGGCGTTTGCCGAAAGCAAGATAGTCATAGACGGCTCCACGACAGTGGGCCCGATTGCAAAGGCCTTTGCGGACTTCTACAAGGAGGCCAATCCGTCGGTCAACATAACCATAAGCGAGTCCGGCAGCGGAAACGGCGTCAAGAGCCTGATGAACGGCGCATGCCAGATAGCGAACATGTCGCGCTTCATGAAGGAGGCCGAATTTAAAAGCTGCGTCGAAAAGGGAATACTTCCGGTCGCGCACGCGGTGGCATTCGACGGGCTTGCGGTGATAGTCAACCCGCAAAATCCCGTATCGGCCCTTACGACGGAGCAGATAGCCGACATATACACGGGCAAAATAACCAACTGGAAGCAGGTCGGAGGCGACGACGCCAAAATAGTCGTCGTCAGCCGCGACACCAACAGCGGAACTTACGAAACGTTCAACGAGCTTGTGCTCCTCAAAAAGCCGGTGGCCAAGAACGCCGAGTACGTCGGCTCCAACGGGCAGGCGCGCACCAGGGTGAACACGACGAAAAACGCAATCGCCTACGTAGGGCTCGGATTCGCGGACTCGACCGTAAAGCCCCTGTCGGTAAACGGCATTCTGCCGAGCTCCAAGAGCGTGTCTTCCGGAAAGTATCCGATAGCCAGGCCGCTGTTCATGTTCACCAACCGCTATCCCCAAATGGGCTCCGACCTCTACAACTTCACCAACCTGCACCTCTCAAAAGAGGGGCGCGAGATAATCAAGGACCTCGGCTTCGTCCCGGTCTGCGAATAGAGACGATCCATAAAAAAGGCAAAGGAAACGGCCATGCCTCAAACGCGCGAAAACTCGAAAAGCAAACGTCCGCTCATAATGGGCAGGCGCGACCAGGCCGCCAGGGAGACGCTGGGACGCATCGGGCGCGCCGCCCTGCTGGCGACAACCGCGATCCCCACGGTGGCGATTGTGTTCATAATAGTTTTCATCGCGGGAGAGGCGCTGCCGTTTTTTTCGAGCCTGTCGAGAACGGCGGAGTTCTTCCTGTCCGCGACATGGACGCCGTCGAACGAAGCCGATCCGCACTTCGGCGCGCTGTCGATATTTTACGGAACCGCCATGGTGACCGTCGGCTCCTGCGCGATAGCCGTTCCGCTCGGAATAGTGGCGGCCGTCTGCCTGAGCGAGATAGTCAATCCGAAGGCGGCCCAATGTTTCAAGCCCGTGGTGGAGCTTCTGGCGGCTATACCGTCGGTGGCCTACGGGTTTTTCGCCATGATTGTGCTCGCCCCGCTGCTTCAGAACCGCGGAGGCGCAATCCTTTGCGCGCTGACGCTGGTTTTCGGCTCGGCGGCGGGCTTCATTTTATCAATGCCGCTCTCAGATTTTGCGGAGCGCAAAATTTTCAAATCGGACAGGGCGGGGCGCAGAAAGATTCTGTCCGGCCTCATATTGGCAACCTTTGTCGCAGCGTCGGCCGTCGCCGCGGCAAAGGTTGCCAATGTCGAAATTTCAAGCGGAACAAACGCGCTGAACGCCTCGGCAATCCTCGCGATAATGGCGCTTCCGACGATAGTGAGCATATCGCAGGACGCGCTGAACTCCGTCGGCAGAGACATGCGCGAAGGCGCGCTCGCGCTCGGCGCGACCAGATTTGAATCCATATTCAAGGTCGTTCTGCCGTGCGCCAAGAGCGGGATAGCCGTGGCGGTCATACTCGGCCTGATGCGCGTCGTGGGGGAGACGATGGTCGTGTGGATGGCCAGCGGAAACTCCCTCAAAATCCCCGAACCGTTCTACAATTATCTGGAACCCGTGCGGACTCTCACCGCGACAATCGCCGGAGAAATGGGAGAGGCCGACCAAAGCACGGGTTCGGCGCGCTACCACGCACTCTTTGCAATGAGCTTCTGC